>JAHEJD010000095.1 GCA_024639005.1 Chromatiaceae bacterium
GCGTACGAGGAGCTGGCCAGCGCGGCCAAGGCCTTGGAGACGGCGATTCAACGCGGCTATCTCGATATCCAGGTCGACGGGGGCTGAGCGTCGTCGCCGAGACGGCCCGGTCCGGTGCGGGACATTGCGCTTTCTCTCGCCCGGCGCTGCTGCGTATCATCTGCGCATGCGGGGCGCGTCCTTGAATCGCCCTCAGGTAAAACAACAGGCACTGGCGACTTCATTCAGCATCCATGTGGCATCTCTACCTCATCCGCTGCAACGACGGCTCGCTGTATACCGGCATCACCACGGATTTACAGCGCCGGCTCACAGATCACCAGAACAGCCGTGGCGCGCGGCGTCTGCGTGGACGCGGGCCCCTCGAGCTGGTGTTCTCGCAGCAGGTCGGTGACCGCAGCCTCGCCCAGCAGCTCGAGTGGCAGATAAAGCGCTGGAGCAAGACGGAAAAGGAGAGGCTGGTGCGCGGCGAGACGACACTGCCCACCTGATCCACGCAGTCCGCGCGCCCGCAGCCCTCGACGGATATCAGTCACGCAATGCCAGGCCCTCTTTGATCAGGCGTTTGCGCTGCTGCAACACGTCCTCCGGATAGGGCACCGCCGGCGAATGCCCCCACACCGGCCCGGGCCACGCGGGGTCCGTACGGTGGCGTACCACGTGGTGCAGGTGTAGCTGCGGGACCAGATTACCGAGCGCACCGATGTTCAGTTTTTCACCGTCGAAGGCCTGCATCAGCAGGGCCGCGACGCGGCAGGACTCATCCAGCAGGGTCCGGCGATCGTCGCCGCCTAGCTGGTAGATCTCGCGCATGCCGTCGCGCCGTGGCACCAGGATCACCCAGGGATAGCGACAGTCATTCAACAGCAGTACCCGCGACAGCGGCAGATCGCCGAGCACATGGCAGTCTCTCGCGAGTTGCGGGTCCAGCGAAAACCTATCCGGGGTGGAGTTGTCCACGGCAGTCCCTCGGCGGCCACGGCGCCGCAGCAGTCCAGATGGTGCGGAGTCCGGCAGGGATGGTCAAGCGACCGGCCGGCCAATGAACTTTTTTGGGCTAGACTGGACCCGCGAACAACGACAGCGGAGGACGACCATGTCGCCGAATGCCGAAGGGGTGTGCTGGTCATGCGGCGCCAAGCTGACCGCCCTCGACTATCAGCGCGAGAGCGACTGCCCGCACTGCCGCAAGCAGACCCATGTCTGCCGCAATTGCCGCTTTTATGCACCGGGGCGCGCGAATGACTGCCTAGAGCCGATTGCCGAGGCGGTGCAAGACAAGCAACGGGCGAATTTCTGCGACTATTTCGACCCGTCGTCTGAGGCCTTCCAGGCCGCTGCAGATCCTGAGCGGCTCAAGTCCGCCGCAGATGACCTGTTCGATATCTGAAAGCCAATGGTCTGCAGACCCGAAAACCTAGGGTAAACGGCGGCCGGAAGCCCGCAAGGCGTGACCCTCGCTGACCCAGATCAAGGCAGACACCACGGGCCGGGCCAAGAATTGTGAGAGAGCCTAGGGAGAAGCCTGTTGGATCCAGTCAGTTTGATTATTGCCGTGCCGCTGGTACTCGTTATGCTGTACCTGATGGTGCGCCTGCCGCTCGCGATCATGGGCAACCTGCGTACCGGGTATCAATTCCGCCAGCGGCTTGCCGCCTCTCTCGAGCAGCTGCGGCTCGCCCGAATGCTCGGCTACCTGGGGATTGACAGGTCGGCCTACCTGCATGAACAGCCGGCCGTCGACATTCAAAAGCACATGCAGCGATGTGCAGACTGTGACGCCAAGCCGACCTGTGACCAGGTCCTGGACCAGGGAGGTCCGGCCGAGGTCGAGCCGCTCGGTTTCTGCAACAATATCGAGGATCTGAAAACACTGCGCCCCCCGCGCAGTTCCGGCTGACACGCCGCGAAGGCTCAGGCGGTATCGGCCAGCAACGCCGGTTGCTCGACGGTCTCCGCCGCCACGCGCGATCGACCGCTGCCCAGTGCGACGGATGCGGCCTGGGCCTCGGTGTAGAGTCCACGGACAAACTCCGTGCTCGGCACTGCGTTTCGCAACTCGTTCATCAGACGGCTCAGATGAGAACGCGCCCTCACCCAGTCCGCGGCGTTCTCGAAGCGCCTGGCCTGGACCAGATGGTAGCGCGCGAATGCCTCTGCACGCCGCTCTGCCAACTCGCGGCGAAAGATCGCCCGCACGTCCGGCGCCAGCGTCTGTAAGGTGCCAGCGCCGACCATCATGGCGGTCAGGTCGTCGAGGGCGCCGATGATCTGGTGCAGTGCCTGGTCGTTCTCGATAGGCCCCACGCCCCCGGTCGCCGGTGCCCCCTGGGCGTTGGCCAGCCGTTGCGCCCCTTCGATCTTGGCGTCGATCCCCGGGTAGCGTCGATAGAGACGGCGCATCTCTCGATAGCACGCCACCACGTCGTTGTGCAGAATGATACGCAGTTGGCGCGACAGGGGGACGCCCGACAGCGCCGCCAGTGCCGCGGAGATCCGTTGCACCTGACTCTCAAGGCGCCTTACAGATGCGTGCACGAGGGCCTGATGGGCCTGGTAGCGGTTCAGAATCGCCGCCATCGCCAGCATCGCCAGCAACATGCCCAGCACCGCGAACACCATCCCCCCGTCTTGCAGCAGCGTCACCCGACCCCTCCGCGATGGACGATCTATCTGCGTAACGGCATGCGGCGGGCAAACCTGACCTGGCGCACTTGGCGCAATGCAGCCGATCGGGTGACTGGTGTCAGCAGAATTTACAAACGCCCGGGGGGCAGGCCAGGCAAGGCTGCCTAAGATACTGTATTTAATGGTTTTAATGAACGTCGGCAGGAAAATTGCTGAGTATCGGCATGGCGCAAAGGTGCGCAGGGACATCCAGGACCATGAAAAAGACGCGAGCCTGGCGAGGCGTGGCGACGCTGCCGGCACTGACCATAGGCCAGACCTTTGCCGCCCCCATTGAGGGCGAGACGGCCAGCAACGCCGCGGCGATCCTGATCCTGCTGGGTGTCTGGGCGTTGCTGATGAGCCTGCGCAATCTGCGTCACATCCGACACAGACGCATCGCGCCCGATCTGCGACGCAGGGGAAAGCGCACCGCCAAGCTGGAGAGCGACGCCTGATCGCCGGTCGCCGCAGCGCGTTTTCCCGGATATCCAGCGGCCCGGCCAGCGGCGAAAACAGGGTGTCATCGTTCGAAGTGGGTTCATGTGGGCTCATACCTCAGCTCGTTCAAGCGTTTACCCGGCAGCCGTTGGCCGGCAAGTGAGATTTTCAGGCTAGACTGCGCTGCAGATACGCACCACAGATGAACTGAATCGCAATGATCCAATCGATCGCCCGCGCCCTGTGGCTGCTGCTGGGCTGGACGGAACTGATCGTTTTTACGCTGCTTATGTATGCCATGACTTTCCTGCCGCCGACATGGCGGGAAGGCTGGTACCGGCATCTGTTTCGGCGCTGGAGCCGAACCTGGCTGCATGCGCTCGGCGTAGACCTCAGGTTGCATCACAAGAACGCCCACCCGCTGCCCGAGCACTTCATTCTGATCGCCAATCATCCGTCGTCGCTCGAGGACGTCGCCATCCCATCGCTGTTCGATGCCGATAGCGTCGCCAAGCACGAGGTGCGCGACTGGTGGCTGGTCGGGCGTATTGGCGCAGCGGCGGGAACGATTTTCGTAAAGCGCGAGTCGCCCGAGTCACGCAAGGCCGCGTCGGATGCCATCCGACAGCACCTGGCTGCCGGGCATAACGTCGCCCTGTATCCGGAGGGCGGCATAAAAGGGCCGCGCCTGCAGCCGGCCTTCCGCTACGGCGCCTTTGACATCTCGCTGCAGACCGGTGTCCCGATCGTGCCCGTCTATCTCCACTACGAGGCCCTGCACGATTTCCACTGGGGGCCGCACAGCCTGATCGACAACTTGCGCAACATCATGAACGCGCGCAACAACCGCGCGAATTATTATCAATTCGACGCCATCGACCCGCGGTTGTTTGACGACAAAATAAGCTACAGCCAGCATGTGTACGACCTGTACGAAGAATGGCAGGCACGTTATCTCGACTAGAGGTGGACCCATGACCATGTCATTTGCCGATCCCTCAGCCGCCGAGGCGGCATTCTACGCGGCCTTTCGAAACCTCGATCTCGACCAGATGAAGGCGGTGTGGATCGAATCCGTCAAAGCCAGCTGTATCCATCCCGGTGGGGGCCTGCTGCAGGGGACTGACGCCGTCCTCGCAAGCTGGGCGGAGATATTTCGTGACAGCGCACCACCGCGCATTGCGCACCGTTTGATCCAGGCCAGCACCGACGAGCGTCTGGCAGTCCATACGGTGGAGGAAGACGTCCAGAGCGGTGGTGGACAACGCCAGGCCGTGGTTTTGGCGACCAATGTCTACGGCTATGTCGAGGGCAAGGGCTGGGGCATCCTTGCCCATCACGCCTCGCTGCCATTGGTCGAGTCATCGACGCCTCGGACGCACCACGAATCCATGCACTGATCCCTGGCCGCCCGGCGGATGGGGCAAACCTCGGCTACCGGCAGCTCTACCGCGCAGACTCCTGGGTCACGTTACGCTTTTCGAGGTCCATGTATTAGAATATCCGTATAAATGAAATTTCCATCGCCCAAGCTCAGGGGGTCGACTGGCGTCGCCCGAGGAAAACCGCAATGAAGAAATTGCTATGGTCGTTTGCGTTTCTGCTGGTCATCGGCGTCAGGCCGGCGAGCGCCGAGGTACTGATCCTCGTTCATGGCTACCTCGGCACTGCCAACAGCTGGGTCGAATCGGGGGTATTGGATCGCCTGATCCAGCGTGGCTACCAACACCGCGGGGTACTCACCTTTGGGCCGCAGCGCGTGCTCTTTCAACCGCTAGGTAGGGGTCCAGCGACCAGGCCTGTGTATACCGTCAACCTGCCGTCGCAGGCGCCGGTCATGATCCAGGCCGACTGGCTGGCGGCCCAGCTCCGCGAGGTGCGCCGACGCCATCCCAAGGAGGCGATCAACCTGGCGGCCCATTCCGCCGGCGGGGTGGTTGCGCGCATGACCCTGGTGCGCCACGGTCCCCTCGGCGTGCAGCACCTGATCACCATCGCCGCGCCGCACCTCGGGACCGGGCGCGCGCTACAGGCGCTGGATGCGACCGACAACCGCGGCATTTTGGGTTCACTCAAGGGCTGGTTTGTGCGCAGGCGCACCGGCGATGCGCTGTACGCGACGGTGCAGCAGAGCCGCGGCGTATTGCTCGATCTGACCCCACCGGCGCCGGGTAATCTGCTGTTCTGGCTGAATGGGCAGCCGCATCCCGATATCCGCTACACCAGCATCATGCGCATCGGCACCTTTTACATGCCGGGCGATCAAGTCGTCCCCCCGCTCAGCCAGGACCTCAACCGCGTGCCCGCCCTTGTCGGTCACGCAAAGACCTACAGCATGGCACAGGGTCACCTGCTGACGCCGCAGGACGGCGATCTGATCGGAAATCTCCTGACCAGGACCGAGCCGGTGGAGTAGGCGCGACAGAGAGCGTCCTGGTTCTTGCGATGGTCCGACTGGCAGCACGCTTTGCTGATGGGCTAGGCTGTATAGATGCAAGCCGCATTGGTTCAGGTCGAGCGTCTTCTACGTGCGTACGATCATGTCTACGGGGCGAATCTGGCGGCGGTTGTGCGCGAGACCTTTGCGCAAGACCCGAGCGCCGCGTGTCGAATGCTCAACAGCGACGAGTGATAGGACAGCAGACAATCGGTGGCCGCCATCGATCTGGCGGTGGACGGGGGTCTACCCCAACGGCGCGCCAAGATGCGCAGGCGCTGCGATCTGCACTGATCGAAGTCTTCATCACGATGCTGGCCTGTGGCGAAAAAAACGTCGCGGGTGAGCTCATCGTGTCGCAATTCCAGAAGTGGATGGAATCGCATGTCTGATAGGCACAACCAGCTGGCCCGACAGGCCACGCTGCGATCCACGAATAAGGTTACCCGGCGGGCTGCCGCCATAGATTTCAGTCAACGGCGCTGGGCCTCAGCCAGGTACCGGCAAACCGTCATTGACACTGCGTAGTGGGGGCGACATGCAGTCATTCGATATCTATTTCCTAGGGCAGACGCTGCCCGAGGCAGACCCTTTAGCAGTCCGGCGGGGTGTCGCCAAGCTGTTCAAGGTCGAGGATGACGCGGTAGATCGGCTCTTTAGCGGTAAACCGGTGCGGGTGAAAAAGGGGCAGGACGCCGAGGCGGCGAGTCGCTACCGAGCGGCCTTTCGCGAAATCGGGGCACTGGTCCAGATCATACCGGCGGGGTCGCCCACGCCCCAGGCGGTAACGCCCGCGGCGGCCGCACCGAGTGAATCAGATGATCCGGCCGCCCAAGACCCGGCGACATCAGTGCCCGAATCTGGCGCATCTGGGGACTTCGGGCTGGCGGAACCCGGCGTGATCCTGGACGAGACGTCGCCTCCACCGCCGGCGGATATCGACACCAACGGCCTCGAGGCCTTGCCACCGAACTCCGGTTCGCTGGAGGACTGCCAGGTCGAAAAACCCCATCGGGAGATCCCGGATATCGGACATATGCGGCTCGTCGACGACTGACGCCAGCTGCACGCAGTGAAAGACGGTGCCGACGCAGCTGACACGCCGTCAAACCGGCTGTAACGAGTATGCCTCGTCACAGCGAGCATAGCGGTCTCCGCAGCAGGCAGTTGGTGAGATAAGCGGGTTAAGGCGGGGGCCGCCAGTTCAATGCGGAACAGGCCGACCGAATGCCGGCTGTCCAGGCGCAGCGGTACATGGCTCGGGGCGCGGTTCAACCAGAGATAGATCGGACGATGCGCGACCTTGGTCGCGCCATTCCGGGATGACTTGCTGCCATCGATGCGCAGTTTCCACGCCGACACCCGCCGACCGTGCAGCATCAGCGACTGCGCGCCCTCTACCTTGACCCGATAGGCAAAGAGATCGCGGCCGTTGGTGACCCGGAAGCGGTATTCGGCCTGCGCGGACAAAGCACGGCCGCGGATCTGCTGCAGCAGGCCAAGCCGGTCGAACAGGCCGCCGCCCTCAACCTTCGCATCCGGCCGCTTTCCGGCAGCGAGTTGCGCCAAGCTCTTGCGTCCGGCCGGGTCCTGGGGATCCAAACGGCTGACCCCGAGCGCGGAGTCATCCCGCAGGTAGAGACGGTG
>JAHEJD010000096.1 GCA_024639005.1 Chromatiaceae bacterium
CGTGCGGACATGCGCCGGCATGTCGTCCGGCCCCTCCAGGCTGTGGTCGTAGATCGGATCGCCATCCGGAACCAGCCGGGCCAGGAATCGTTCGAGGTCGCTGCGTACCGTTGGGTCGGCATTCTCACAGAGGATCAGCGACGCGCTGGTGTGCTGCAGAAAAAGATGGCACAACCCCGTCTGCACGCCGGCTTTGCGCACCACGTCGCGCACCTGCGGGGTGATATCGTAGGTGCCGCGCCCACGGGTCGGTTGTTGAATGATGTCCTGATGGGTCATGGCCGCGTCTCTGGATGTTCAGCTCAGATAGCTTACCAGTCGGTTATCCGCTGCCGTTCAGCGCCCTGTCGATGATTCAGCCGAGGTCTTACGATGACAACGATGCGCCTGATCTGCGTGCTAGGAACCTGCGCGGTAGAGCTGACGGTAGCCGAGGGTTTCCCAGTTCGAGTGCGGTTCGGTGGTCGTTCAAGGAGCATAGTGGGCACTACGCGACGAGAAGGAGCGCCGAAGCGTGCCGAAGTGGGGAAGTCGCAGGTCCGTTACGCGCTGCCGCGCAGGCTCCTAGTCCTGGCTCTCCTGCTAGATGGCTGCACCGGCCTCCCCGAGGGCGTGACGCCGGTGCGCGGATTCGATCTCGACCGCTACCTGGGCAAATGGTACGAAATCGCCCGACTCGATCACTCCTTCGAACGCGGGCTGCAGCGCGTAACGGCCGAATACGCCCTGCGCGATGACGGCGGCGTAGGCGTCATCAACCGGGGTTATTCTGTCGCGGAGGATGCGTGGAGCGAGGTGGAGGGAAAGGCGTATTTCGTGGACAGTAAGGACGTTGGCCACCTCAAGGTGTCCTTTTTCGGGCCCTTCTTTGCCTCTTATGTCGTGTTCGCGCTGGATGCGGAGGATTACCAGTACGCGTTCGTCGCGGGTTACGACAGATCCTATCTCTGGCTGCTGGCGAGGACGCCAGCGGTCAACGATGAGGTGCGAACGCAGTTCATCACCCTATCGGGACAGCTGGGTTTCGACACCGATAAGCTGGTTTTCGTCGAGCATTGACCGGCATGTGGCACGCCCCTTCCGTTTGATTATGGCGCATAAAGGCCTCGCCGAGACCCCGGTCACCGCCCTCAAGGGCGTCGGCCCAAAGAGCGCCGAACGATTGCAGCGGCTTGGGATCGAGAGCGTCCAGGATCTGCTGTTCCACCTGCCGATCCGCTATCAGGATCGCACCCGTATCGTGCCAATCGGCAGCCTGCGCCCGGGAGACCAGGCGGTGATTCAGGGCGAGGTCGAGTCGGCGGAGATCCGTTTCGGTCGACGGCGCTCGCTTCTGGTGCGTCTGGTCGACGGTAGCGGCGGCATCACGCTGCGTTTTTTCCACTTCAGCGCGGCGCAACAGGGGAACATGTCGCGCGGTGCGTGGTTACGCTGCTTCGGCGAAGTGCGCAACGGGCCGAACAGCTACGAGCTGGTGCATCCGGAGGTGCAGCGGGTGGCCGAAGGTGAGGCGGCCGCGGTGGAACAGGCGCTGACACCGATCTACCCGACGACCGAGGGCATGCATCAGCTGACCTGGCGTGACCTGACCGGACGCGCGCTGGCACTGCTGGAGCAAGGAGGCCTCCAGGAGCTGCTGCCCGACGAGATCCGGATCGCACATGCGATGCCCGAGTTGGCCGACGCAGTGCGCCTGTTGCATCGCCCGCCGCCGGACCAGTCGCGACAACTGTTGTCGGACAATGGGCACCCCGCCCAGCGTCGCCTGGCACTGGAAGAGTTGCTGGCCCATCAGCTCGGTCTGCGTGCACTGCGCCAGCGCCAGCGTCGGCGCCGTGCCCCAACGTTGCGGGGCGGGGGGCGCCTGCAGCAGGCCCTGTTGGATCAGCTGCCCTTCATGCTGACCAGGGCGCAGCGGCGCGTGTTGGCGCAGCTAAACCAAGACCTCGCACGGCCGCATCCGGCGCTGCGTCTGGTTCAAGGCGACGTCGGCTCGGGTAAGACCATTGTCGCAGCGCTGGCGGCCTTGTGCTGTGTCGAGGCCGGTCACCAGGCCGCGCTGATGGCGCCGACCGAGCTACTGGCCGAGCAGCATCTGCGTAATTTCGGCGCCTGGCTGGAACCATTGGGCATCAGGCTGGGTGGGCTCAGTGGCCGCCATAAGGGCAAGCGCCGCGATACCACGCTGCAAGGGCTGGCAGATGGCTCGATCCAGGTCATTGTCGGCACCCATGCGCTGTTCCAGGGGGATGTCGTCTTCGATCGTCTGGGTCTGGTCATTGTTGACGAACAGCATCGCTTCGGTGTCCATCAGCGCTTGGCGCTGCACGAAAAGGGTGCCGCCGGACAGGTGCCGCATCAACTGGTGATGACTGCAACGCCGATTCCGCGCACCCTGGCGATGACCGCCTATGCCGATCTCGATCTGTCGGTCATCGATGAGCTGCCGCCTGGCAGAACCCCAGTGTCAACCGTGGTGGTCGCCGACGCGCGCCGCGATCAAGTGGTCGAACGGGTCGCCCGTGCCTGCATCGAGGGCCGCCAGGCGTATTGGGTGTGTACCCTGATCGAGGAATCCGAGGTGCTGCAGTGTCAGGCCGCAGAAGACACCGCAGCCGTACTCGCCGAGGTGCTCGAGGGGCTCCGTGTGGGGCTTGTCCATGGTCGCCTCAAGGCGCCGGAGAAAGAGGCGGTGATGACCGCCTTCAAGGATGGGGACATCGATCTGTTGGTCGCCACGACGGTGATCGAGGTGGGAGTCGACGTGCCCAATGCCAGCCTGATGGTGATCGAGAATGCGGAGCGTCTCGGCCTGTCGCAGCTGCACCAGCTGCGCGGCCGCGTAGGGCGCGGTGCACAACAAAGCCATTGCGTCCTCCTCTATCATCCGCCGTTGGGTGAGCTGGCTCAGGAACGCCTTGCGGTAGTGCGCGAGACCAACGACGGCTTCGAGATCGCGCGTCGCGATCTGGCGATGCGAGGCCCGGGTGAGGTCCTGGGTACCCGACAGACCGGTGAGATGCAGTTTCGAATCGCCGACCTGCTGCGTGACCAGGACATGGTCCCACAGGTGCAGGCCTTGGCCGACAGGTTGCTGGAGGAGCACCCCGCCTGTGTTGCGCCATTGATGCATCGCTGGATCGGGCACAAGGTACAGTACGCAGACGTATGACATTGTGCCGCGCAAGTGGTCTGCGGATGCAAGATTGCGGTGTCGTCAGCAGCCTGTCGGACTTAACGCTGTTTGGCTGCAAATCCCTGAATAGCGATCAACTCCGCCTATCCTCTTCGTCAGATAGCGGGGCAATTCTCCTCAGACGATAATCTGATTTGATTCGCTCCCAGTGATTTTCGCCGCAAACGGTCAAGTCCGACAGTTGCTGCTAGCCCGGCGATTCTTTGCTGAACGCCGGCTGCAGCATGCGATAATTCACGCTTCCCGCTGGTGCGACCATGATGTCTCGACCTAATCGTTTCACAGTAACCGGCCGCCGCGAGGCTCGCTGGGCCGCGCTGGGTGCACGCCGACTGCCGGGCACTGGGCTGCTGATGCATGCCTGGCTGCGCGACGGCGGCTCGCTCACCCGTTCTGTTATCGCCTGCTGCGACGAACGCTTTCGGGTCGACGTCGTGAGCCAGCGACGCGGCCGCGCGCTGCCGAGCGAAGAAGGGCTATTGGGTTCCGGTTCTCCGCAGGCCACGCTGGTGCGCGAGGTAAAGCTGGTCTGTGGCGACGCGGCCTGGGTGTTCGCACGCACCCTGATTCCGATGGCTAATCTGCGGGGCCCCGTCAATGTGCTGACCCGGCTCGGCCGGCGGCCCTTGGGGGAGGTGCTGTTTTCCGATCCGACGACCCGCCGACTGGCGGTGGAGGTGGCCCGAATCACGCCCCGGCATAGTCTTTACGCGCCGGCCAGCGCCCATCTCCGGCGCCTTCCGCCGGCACTCTGGGGACGGCGCACACTGTTCGAGTACTGCGGCGAACGTCTGCTGGTGAACGAGATCTTTCTACCGCAGATACCGGAGCAGTGCCGGTGAACTCGGTCGGGCACACCGCGGGGTTGAAAGACTGGCGGACTCGTTTTCACTACTACTGGTTACTGGTGCGTGCAGACCGACCCATCGGGATCTTTCTGCTGTTGTGGCCATCACTGTGGGCGCTGTGGGTGGCCGCGCAGGGTATGCCGCCGTGGTGGATACTGTTGGTCTTCGTCCTCGGGACCGTGCTGATGCGGTCGGCGGGGTGTGCCATCAATGACTACGCCGATCGCGATTTCGACGGTCAGGTGGAGCGCACTGCGCAACGTCCCTTGGCCAGCGGACTGGTTAGTGCGCGCGAGGCGCTGGGCGTATTCGCTGCGCTGAGTCTGTTGGCCTTTGCGCTGGTGCTGACCCTTAATTCGAAGACAATCGCGCATTCGTTCGTCGCCGTAGGCCTGGCAACCGTCTATCCGTTTACCAAGCGCTACACCCATGTGCCGCAGCTGGTGCTCGGAGTGGCCTTCGGCTGGGCGGTGCCGATGGCCTTCACTGCGCTGCACAACGCAATCCCGGCGGTGGCCTGGGTTCTGTTCGCGGCGACAGTGATCTGGGCGCTTATCTACGACACCATGTACGCGATGGTCGACCGCAAAGACGATCTCGCGGCCGGGATCAAATCGACTGCAATACTGTTCGGTCGTTTCGATCGCCTGGTGATCGGCCTGCTGCAGATCTTGATGCTCGCGCTGCTCTGGCAGGTTGGGCAGATGGCTGGGCGCGGCGCCGCCTACTCGGTCGGGTTGATCGGCGCAGCGGGACTCTTCATCTACCAGCAGTGGCTGATCCGTGACCGCCAGCGACCGGCCTGTTTCCATGCCTTCTTGAATAACCACTACGTCGGCATGCTGGTGTTCCTGGGCCTGCTGGTCGACTATGCGTTCGAGCCTGCCTGATGTGGGCCGTGCGTTGGATAGTCTGGCCGATCCTGTTGCTGCCGGCGATATGGTGGTCCTGGCACGCCTTGCATGCCGCGCCCAATGCCATCGAGCTGCCGAATGGTGCGCGGCTCGAGTGGGTCGACTGCTGGTTCGATAAACCGCTGTGGCGTCCGGTGCACTGTGGGCGTTTCCACACTGAGGTCGAGGTGGATGCCAATCCCCCGCGTTTCGTCCTGCCGGTGGTCTACATCCCACGGTGGTTCTGGCTGCGCACGGGGCCACCGGTGCTGTATGTCGCCGGCGGCCCGGGCGGTTCGGCCTGGCTCGACCAAGAGGGTGTGGGCTTTTGGCTGCGATGGGTTGAACAGACCCAATGGCCGGCCGATCTGGTGTTGTATGACCAGCGCGGCGTCGGCCTATCCCAGCCGGCGCTGGATTGTCCGGAGCTGCGCAGTCTGCGACGTGAGCTCCTGCCGCTGCCGCTGCCTACCGAAGAGGCCTACCGGCGGGTGCGCGAAGCGACCCGTGCCTGCCACGATCGGCTAAACGGGGAAGGCCTTGATCTGCGCCGCTTCACGACCCGCCTCAACGCGGCGGACGCGATCCAGCTGATGCGCGCAATGGGGCTCGAACAATGGGATGTCTATGGCATCTCCTACGGCACACGCGTGGCGCTGCAGATGATGCGTATTGCACCCGAGGCGCTGCGCGCGGTGATCCTCGATTCGCCTTATCCGCCTGAGGTCAACGCCGAGCTCAGCGATGCCTGGTTGCTGCAGCGCTCGTTCGAGCTTTTTGCCCGGATCTGTGAGCTGGCCGATGACTGTGTGCGATCACCGGACGAGTTGCGTCAGGACCTGGAGGCCGCATTTGCTCAGGTCGAGAAGGCGTCGATCAAGCTGAGTGTGCGTGATCCCGATACCGGCCGGGACATCGCGGTGGTGTACGATCACGAGGATCTGGCCTGGCTGTTGTTCGAGGCGATGTACCAGTGGGACGCCATTCCCGATCTGCCGGAGAGCGTGGCGGCTCTGGCCGAGGGGCGTCTGGATAACCACATGCGCGGCCTCATCCAAGACAGCGTCGACGCTCTGCTCGATGAAACCATCAGTGATGCCGTGGCCAGTTCGGTCGATTGTCACGACGGCGGACCGGTCGACCTGCGTGAAGCAAAGCGGCAGATGCAGCTGTACCCCCGCGCGGCCGAGATCAAACGCCTGGACTGGCAGTATCACAGCTGCCGTTACTGGGCCTCCGGTGAGGCACCCGCGAGTTTCCGCACCCCCGTGGTCTCGGATGTCCCGACCCTTCTTCTGGCCGGCGAGTTCGATCCGGTAACGCCGCCGGAGTGGGCGGCGCAGGCGGGTCGCCACCTTCGCAATGGTCGGGTGTTCGTATTTCCCGCGGTTGGCCACGGGGTGCTGGACAGCCATGTCTGTACCGCTGATCTGGTGCGGAACTTTCTCGCCGATCCGCTGGCGAGCGACACGCCGGCATGTCTCGAGCAGCTGTAGTTCTAGGCCCATCCGGCGCAGTTTCCCGTGCGGCGGGCTTGATTATGCCGCCCGGGTAGGCTAAAAACCCGCGGCCTTAAGCAATCTTTCGGAGTCGGACGCACATGACAATGAAACTGCCGGAAGGGTATGAGCCCAGCCCGGACGAGGACTACATGAATCCTCAACAGTTGGAATTCTTCCGTCGCCAATTGATTCGATGGCGTGAAGAATTGATGTCCGAGGCCCAGGAGACCTTGGACAACCTGCGCGACAAATCGTACCAGGAGGTCGGTGACGAGGCCGACCGTGCCAGCCGCGAGAGTGAGCACGGACTGGAGTTACGTACCCGGGATCGCTATCGCAAGCTGCAGCGTAAGATCGAACAGGCGCTCGAACGCATAGACGACGGCACCTACGGTTATTGCGAAGACACCGGCGAAGCGATCGGCGTGTTGCGCCTCAAGGCGCGGCCGATCGCCACGTTGACCATCGATGCGCAGGAACGCCGCGAGATGAAGGAGCGTGTGCTGGCGGATCGCTGAGCAGCCACTCTAACTGCCCCTCGGCGTGCGCGCCACGGCCCACACCTCCACCCACTCGACCCCGGCGCCCTTTAGTGTCGCACTCGCCGCCCGGGCGGTGGCGCCGGTGGTGATAACGTCGTCAATCAGTGCGACCCGTGTTGGCAGTCTGCCGCGACAGGCGAAGGCCCCGCGCATGTTGCGCCGGCGTTGACGTCCGCTCAGCCCCTGCTGGTGATCGGC
>JAHEJD010000041.1 GCA_024639005.1 Chromatiaceae bacterium
TGGGTTCCCCCGAGGCAGCGTCTACGTCGTCCGGGGCGGCCGTCGCCTCGTGGCGTTCCGCCCTGATTAAAATGCCGAGCAGGGGGTGATCAACGTAGTGCAGCTCGCCGCTGCGCATGCGCCGATTGAGCTGGATTCGGTACAGCTGTGCGGAATCTCGATCCTGCAACGCGAAATCGGTGTCCAGATGCAGGTAACGTCCCCGCGTCACTCGCAACAGGCCGGTCAGCCGGCCACGGTCAATCCAAAGCCAGTTGTTACTGTTGCGTCCGCCGGGCGTCTCGCGAAAGGCCACGTGTTCGTGCACGATCATACCCTTCTTTTTCAGCGTGTAGGCCACGGGCTCGAGTGCCTGGACCGAGGCCGGCAGTGCGATCATGTCCAGGTTTTCGACGGCCAGCGTGGGATCGGGTTGTCCCGGCTCCTCCGGCCAAAACAGCTCCGCCGCGCCGTCCGGCCGCTCGAAGATCACGATCTCGAAGTCATAGACATCGTCATCGGCCAGGCAGGCGAGGGGGATCGAAAAACACAAGACAGCCAAGATCGAGCGGAGCATCCAGGCGGCATACAGTGGCGAATTCATGGATGTCGAGTTCACTGTATCCCGACCAATTGGTCAAGCACGGCCTTTACTGACTGCACGCGCTGCATCGGATCGGACAGGTCGGCAGTAAAGCGTAGCTTGTCGCTGCCATCGAGTCTGAAGGCATTGGGTTGGGTCTGAACCAGCTGGATGATTCGCATCGGGTCGATCTTGGGTTCTGGATCGAAATGGATCTTGCCGCCTGCCGGCCCGGCCTCGACCTTGCGGATGCCGAAGGGCTGGGCGTGCAACTTCAGTTTGGTCAGCGCAAACAGATTGAGCGCCGCCTCGGGCAGCAGGCCGAAGCGATCGATCATCTCCACTTTGAGATCACGCAGTTCTTCGGCCGATTCCGCTGACGCAATGCGTTTGTATTGGATCAGTCGGACATGCACATCTGGGAGGTAGTCGTCGGGCAACAGGGCGGGGATGTGCAGGTCCACCTCGGTGCCATGATCGAGCGGCCGATCGAGTTCCGGCTGGCGACCTGCGCGAATGGCCTGTACTGCGCGCTCCAGCATCTCGGTGTAGAGGGTGAAGCCGATCTCGTGGATCTGGCCGCTCTGTTCGTCGCCGAGCAGCTCGCCCGCACCGCGAATCTCCAGGTCATGGGTTGCCAGCGTGAATCCGGCGCCTAGCTCCTCGAGTGATTCGATGGCCTCGAGGCGCTTGCGGGCGTCCGCTGTCATGGCCTTCTGCGGTGGCGCTATCAGGTAGGCATAGGCACGGTGGTGCGAGCGGCCCACGCGTCCCCGCAACTGGTGAAGTTGCGCCAGCCCGAGCTTGTCGGCCCGATCGATGATGATGGTATTGGCACTGGGCACGTCGATACCGCTCTCGACAATGGTCGTGCACACCAGGATGTTGAAACGCTGGTGATAAAAGTCACGCATGATGCGTTCGAGTTCACGTTCGCGCAGCTGACCATGGGCGAACTCGACCCTTGATCCCGGCACCAATTCCACAATGCGCTGTGCAGTCTTCTCGATGCTCGAGACCTCGTTATGCAGCAGATAGACCTGGCCGCCGCGGTTGATCTCACGCTGGCAGGCCTCGCGGATCAGCACGTCGTTCCATTGGCTGACGAAGGTCTTTATGGGGTGGCGCGCAGCCGGAGGTGTGGCAATGATCGACAGATCACGAATGCCAGACATCGCCATGTTCAGCGTGCGCGGTATCGGCGTGGCGGTAAGCGTCAGGATGTCGACCTCGGCACGCAGGGCCTTGAGGCGTTCCTTATGCCGCACGCCAAAGCGGTGCTCCTCGTCGATGATTACCAGCCCGAGGTCTCTGAACTTGACGCCTTCGCCCAGCAGTTTGTGCGTGCCGACCACGATATCGATGCGGCCGTCGGACAGGCCCTTGAGCAATTGGGTGCTCTCTTTTGCCGAGCGAAACCGCGACAGGCTCTCGATCTTGATGGGCCAGTCGGCGAAACGATCGGCGAAATTCTGGTAATGCTGTTGCGCCAACAGTGTGGTGGGCACCAGTATTGCCACCTGTTTGCCGGCGCTCGCCGCGATAAATGCGGCGCGCATCGCAACCTCGGTCTTACCGAAACCGACGTCGCCGCACACCACCCGGTCCATTGGCCGGCTGGAGGTCATATCGGCGACGATGGCATCGATAGCGTCGAGCTGATCCGGGGTCTCTTCGAACTCGAAATCGGCAGCGAACTGGCGGTAATCGTCCGCGGGAATCGGCAGGGCATTGCCTTGGCGGGCCTCGCGCCGGGCATGGATATCGAGCAGTTCCGCGGCCACATCGCGCACCTTCTCTGCGGCCCGTTTGCGTGCCTTTTCCCACTGATCGCTGCCGAGCCGGTGCAGCGGTGCCGCCTCCGGCGAGGCGCCGGTGTAGCGGCTGATGAGGTTGAGCGAGGAGACCGGGACATACAACTTGTCGCCGCGCGCGTACTCCAGGGTCAGAAACTCGGTGCGCTGGCCGCTGACGTCGAGGGTCTGCAGGCCGAGGAAGCGTCCTACGCCATGTTCCTCGTGCACCACCGGCGCGCCGATGCTGAGTTCGGCGAGATTACGCACGATCTGATCGGCATCCTGGCCCTTGCGCCGCCGGCGCTGCTTCACGCGCTCGCCGAGCAGCAGCGCCTCCGGGATGACCAACAGGGCATCCTCGGTCAGCCAAAGGCCCGATTCGACTGGCGCAACGGTCACGCAGGGCGATGCTTCACCTGCGACGAATTCATGCCAGGATTCGCAGTAACTGGGGCGGATGTCGAATCCGTGCAGGGTCTCGAGCAGGGCCTCGCGGCGCCCCGCTGTCTCGGCGATGAACAGCACGCGCGCCGCGGTCTTGTCCAGCGCCGTCCTCAGCGCCTGTGCCGGGTCGGCGGCCTTTGCCTGTATACCGACCGGCGGGACCCGCTTGCTGGAGAGATCAAAACAGCCTGCTGCAGGCGACGCGCAGTCGGTACTGCCCGCCTGCAGCTCGATGCGGCTATGTCGGTTGAGATGCGTCAGCAGCTCGTCGGGTTCGAGATAGAGCATCGATGGCGCCAGCAGAGGCCGCTCGATGTCATAACGCCGTTGTTCATAACGCTCACCGATGCCGTCGAAGAACTCCCTGGATTGATCGGCAAGGCGGTGGTCCGAGACCATCACACTGCCTGGCGCCAGATAGTCGAACAAGGTTGCGGTATGTTCGAAGAACAGCGGCAGATAATACTCGATGCCGCCGGGCAATTGCCCCTCGCTGACGCCACGATAGATCAGGCTGCGCTGCAGATCGCCCTCGATACTTTCCCGGTAGGCGCTGCGAAAGCGCTTGACCGCCGCTTCATCGAGCGGGAACTCGCGTGCCGGTAGCAGCGAGACGCGCTCGATCTTCTCTGTGGTGCGTTGTGTCTCCGGATCGAAGATGCGGATCGAATCGATCTCCTGATCGAAGAGATCGATGCGATACGGGCAGTCGCTGCCCATCGGGAAGAGGTCGATCAGGGAGCCGCGGATAGCAAATTCGCCATGCGTCATTACCTGGGATACGCATTGATAACCGGCGGCTTCTAGCCGCCGACGAAAGTCATCCAGATCCAGGTCGTCGCCGACACCCAACATCAGGCTGTTGGCGTCGAGGAAGTCCGGGGGCACAAGGCGCTGCATCAGCGTCGCCACCGGGACGACCACGACACCCTGCGACAGCCGGCGCAGGCGATGCAGCGTCAGCAGTCGTTGCGAGACAAGTTCGGGTAGCGGCGAGAAGACGTCGTACGGCAGCGTCTCCCAATCGGGAAAGCTCAATACCTCGAGCGCCGGATCGTCGAGAAAAAAACGGATCTCTTCCATCAGGCGAGTGGCTGCCTGGACATCCGGCGTGACGACGACCATTGGCGCAGCGGCCTGCCCGGCCGCCTTCGCGATGGCGTATCCGGCGGCGGCGCCGATGCAATGGCCCCAGCGCACGAGGGGCGATGTCGAACGGGGCAGAGGGGCTACTGCGGAGCTCACGGGATCGACCGGAATCGAGAACATCCTGCATTTTCGCATAACCGCCACGGGATGCGTGTTCTATTCAAGCTGCGGCTTGCCCCGAGGCGGCTGTCCAGCGCACCCAAGGCGTCAGCTCCCGTAGTCGCTGCGCGGGCCGTTTTTGTCGGTTAGGGCCCATCCGCGACGAGCGGGCCCGGGTATGGCGTCATCGTTTGACCGTGCTGAGGCCGAGGATTTCCCAGTCCTGCATGCCGCCGCGGTACCATTTGATCTTGTGTGGCGGGTAGCCGAAGCGCAGCAGGTTGTCGATGTTGTTGGGCGATTGACCGCACCAGGCGCCATTGCAGAACATCACCAGGGTCTTCACATCGTCGAAGTCCCACAGGCCCTCGATCTCCCGGGCACCAAACTGCCCGATGAGGATCTCACTGATCGAGATCGGATCGGCCCCTTTGGCGGGGTTGAGCCGCGTCCAGGGCACATTCACCGCGCCCGGTATGGTGCCTTTGGCCACCCAGTCGGGGGTGCGTGAATCGATCAGCAGGATACTGTTGTCTCCACTGGCCATCTTTTTGACGTAATCGATGACCTCCAACTCGCCGATAGTCTCGACGCCGGGGGCCAGACGGCCGGGTTGGATGCAGAACGGCGGGCACTTGCGCGAGGTCTTGGCGAAGGCGGGATTCACGGTCGCCGATCGATTCTGGTTGCGCATGATGGTGATCTGTTTGCCATCGATCGTGCCCTCGAATTTGTCCATCCACCGGGTGATGCCCACCGCCAGGTCGGCGGAAACCGCATCAACGGTCAGCGTGCCGGCAACGGCGGCCAGCAGGAAGGCTGGGATCCTATTGGCTTTCATGCGTGATTTGCTCCTCGTGCAGGTAGTGTTGTTGTTGTCTTTCAAGATCGGTCGCCGTTAGACGCCATGCGGCTGCCGACCGGCTGACGCGATATCCGCGACTATAACCCAACATTTGACCTTTCTCGCAGCGAGCATCACGATGTCCGCAGCAGGAATTGGGTGAGATAAACGGGCTGGATTTCGCCCAAGGCGCACGCCAGTATCGGTGCCGGGCGAGTTGTGGCAGATTCGGGAGATCGACCGGGATTGTCCAGTCAGCCGCGCAGGGTTTGGATCGATGAATCTGTGGAAAACAGCCGTCGTGGTTCTTTTGGCTAGCCTCTGGGTGGCGACGGCGGGTGCCGGACAGACATCGCCCGGCGAGCCGGACCTGGCACGCGAGCAGCGCATGGCCGCAGAGATCGTGGACGCTATCCTCGATGGCGAAGCTATCGAGATCGAGACCGAGGACGGTCTTTCGTTTCTGGGCATCTTTACCGAGACCGCTGTGCCGCCCGCTAGGGGCACCGTGCTGATACTGCACGGCCGCGGTCTGCACCCCAATTGGACGAACGTCGTTCACCCGCTGCGGGTCGGTCTCGTCGAGCACGGTTGGAACACCCTGGCAATCCAGCTGCCGGTGCTCACCAAGGATGCGACCTACTTCGATTATTTCGAGGTCTTCGACGACGCTATCCCGCGGATCGAGGCCGCGATCGCTTTCGCGCGCGCGGCCTCGGGCGGCAAGCTCGTCGTCTTGGCGCATAGCTGTGGCACCCATATGGCGCAGCACTGGGTGCTTGCGCGCAGCGACACCGCGCCGGCACAGTTCGATGCCTACGTGGGGATCGGCATGGGCGCGATCGACATCGGCCAGGCTATGCGTGAACCCTTTGCCCTGGACAAACTGCCTATACCGGTCCTCGATGTCTATGCGGAACTGGACTTCCCGAACGTGCAGCGCCTGGCACCGGTGCGCCGCGAGGCGATGCAGCGCGGCGGAAACGCCCACAGTGCCCAGATCGTGGTCCCGGATGCGGAGCACTACTTTGTCGACCGTGGCCAGGAATTGCTCGAGGTCGTGGCGGCCTGGCTCGACAGGCTGTGAGCGCATCGCTCAGTCCAGTCGGGTCCAGATGCGGCTGCCTTCGAGCTTTACCGGATAGGTGCCGATGGGCTCGTCGGCGGGTTCGTCGAGGGGCTGGCCGGTGGCCAGATCGAAATAGCTGCCATGCAGCGAGCACTTGATGCGCGAGCCCTTGATGCAGCCCAGTGCGAGAGAGTAGTCCTCGTGACTGCACATCTCGTCGATCACGTGATAATCGCCATCGGCATTGACCAACAGCAGGCGCCGGCCATTCAGCGCGAAAGCCTTCATCTGGCCGACACCCAGTTCGTTCGTATCGGCGATCGGGGTCCAGTCGTCATTGGCCATTAGCCTGGAAATCTCACCGGCATCGCGGCGACTGGCGGAATTCGCAGCCGGCCTGGCACCGGGCTGGAGCGAAAGTGGTAGCCGTAGCTACCGCTTGAGTGAAGCCCAAGCCAGGGCGAGCGAGAAACCGCCAGGACCGCGATAGGCCAACGGCGAAAACAGAGTGTCAATGTTCGAGATGGTTTCATTTGGACTCACACCGTTTCAAGTTCAAGCACTTATCAGTCAGCCGCTGGCCGGCTGGTGAGATTTCCAGGCTAGCGCACCCGCGTGGCCGCGTGCCCGCTGTCCAGTACCGCGCGCAGCTGCTCTGCGGCCCCGCCGATATTTGCGGCGCGGCCAAGATGCGTAAGGACCAGGGCGGCGGCGTATAGCAGGGAATCGTAGGTGGGGCCTTTCTCGCCGCGCAGGGCAGCCAAGCCGAATGCGGCGGCCTTGCGTGCACCGGCCTCGATATCGGTCAGCGAGACGGCCCCTTCGCCCTTGGCAGACTGTGGAACGTCCGGTGGGATCGGAACGGCGCGATAGGCCTGATCGATGGCGAGCATACTGGGATCGATGTCGAAGCCGACCTCGGCGCCCCCGTCAACGTAGGCGAAATACCTGCCGGCCTGTCGCAGTGAGGGAATTACGCCGCCTTCGACACCGCGGATGATCAGCGCCGAGTCAAAACCGGCGTGGCGGGCCAGGTCGGCATAAACCGGCGGATAGGGTTTGTGGACATAGCCGGTCACGAAGTGGGTCTTGTGGCGGCCGATAATCGGCCGGCTGAGTACCTCGACCGTGGTGATCACTGAGCGCTTGACCATGCGCTGGCGCAGCTCGATGAGATCGTGAAGCCCTGGCGCATAGCTGGCCTGATCCACATAGGCCCAACCGATCGCAGGATCGGCGAGTCGCGCGGCGGCCAGCGTTGTGGTCAGATCGACATCTACGCCGGCGGCCGCGAGCACATGGCGATGGGTGATGCCGAATTTGGGCCCGACCGTGTCCAGTCCATGACTGAAGGCGGGGATACCACACTCGGCGAGCAGCGGGGCCAGGAAGGGCGAGGCGGGAATGGTGCGATTGTAGCCGTCGTAGGGATCGGCGATATCGACGACCTCGTCGACGTCGGCGGTGACGGCCTCGCGCGCATCGAGGATGGCCTGCAGCACGCCGCGGTTCTCTTCCGCGGTCTCGCGCTTCATACGCAGCGCGATAAGAAAGATCCCGGCGCGAACTGGGTCGATCTCGCCGCTGAGTACACCACGCATACCCAGCCGGGCCTCTTCTTCGCTGATGTCTTTGGACAGATCAGGCCCGGTAGCGATGCGCTGGATGATGGAAAACATCATCCGCTGAAGCTCGGTTTCCCCAGCAGATTCCAGGGTATTCATTAGCAACTCCTGATTTTCGGATGCACGGAGTATAAATAGCCAACAAATACCGTCAACAATCAATCAATGAAGCGTTTCTGCAGTCCCCGATAGGCCTCGATGCGCCGGTCTCGCAGGAACGGCCAGATCCGGCGCACGGTCTCGCTGCGCCCTTTGTCGACATCGACCACCAGTGTCTCGGCGGTCTCGCCGGCGCGCCCGAGCCATTCTCCCTGCGGCCCGCAGACGAAGGAATCACCCCAGAACTGGATGCCGGGGTCCTGGCTGTGTGGCGACGCCTCGCGACCCACGCGGTTACAAGCGAGCACGGGTATCCCATTGGCCACCGCATGGGCCCGCTGCACCGTGCGCCAGGCGTCACGCTGACGCTCGCGCTCGGGCTCGTCATCGTGCATGTCCCAACCGATGGCGGTCGGGTATAGCAGCATCTCGGCGCCGGCGAGTGCCATCAATCGCGCCGCCTCCGGGTACCACTGATCCCAGCAGACCAGCACACCGAGGCGGCCCAGCGAGGTGTCGATCGGCGCGAAGCCGAGGTCGCCTGGCGTGAAATAGAATTTCTCATGGAAACCGGGATCGTCGGGGATATGCATCTTGCGATACCGGCCGGCGAGGCTACCGTCGCGCTCCAGGACCACCGCGGTATTGTGGTAGAGCCCGGGCGCTCGGCGTTCGAACAGCGAGCCCACGACGACCACGCCATGGCCGCGAGCCAATTCGCCGAGGCGCTCGGTGCTTGGCCCTGGGATCGGCTCGGCGCGGTCGAACTGGGCAGGGTCCTCGGTCTGGCAGAAATAGGCGCCGTTGTGCAACTCCTGCAGCAGGATCAGTTGTGCGCCGTCGCGCGCGGCCGCGGTGGTTTCATCGGCGATGAGGTCGAGATTGGCGTCAGCGTCGCCCTGATCGGCGTGTTGGATCAGCGCGACGCGAACCGTCGAGCCATTCATGCGGCAATGAACTCCGGACTGCTGCGCAGCGCCAGCGGTGCCGGAAGCTGCATCGTCAGACAATGCAGACTGCCGTTCTGTTCGATGATAGCGCGGCAATCGATCGGGACAATGCGGCGGTTCGCGAAGACCGGCCGCAGCAAGGCTGTCGCCTGCTCATCCTGGTCGACATGGTAGATCGGTAACAGAACGGCATGGTTGACGATCAGGAAATTGGCGTAAGTCGCGGGCAGCCGACGGCCGTCGGCGGCGCGATGGACACCCGGGAAGGGCAGGGGCAGCAGACGATAGGGATTGCCGGCGCGGTCTCGCAGCCCGTGTAATTGTTCGGTCATGGCCATGAGTTCGTCGTAGTCCGGATCCCCGGGGGGTGCGGTCGTGTAGACGATGGTCTGTGGATCGACGAAGCGCGCCAAGGTGTCGATATGGCCATCGGTATCGTCGCCGCTGAGATCACCGTGGTCCAGCCACAAGAACCGGTCGATCCCAAGCCATGCGCCGAGCAGGCCTTCGATGTCGCGGGTGCTATGCCCGGGGTTCCGGGTAAGTGTGACTACCGAGGAGCGGGTGGCCAGCAAGGTGCCCGCGCCGTCGGTCTCGAGGGCGCCGCCTTCGAGCACCAGCGGCCGTCGCTGAACCTCGGTGTCGGCGAATACCCCGGCGGACTTCAGTCGGCCGGTGATCGCGGCGTCCAATTCGGCAACGAACTTGCCGCCCCAACCATTGAAGCCAAAATCGTTCAGTAGTGGGGTGTTGTCGACCAGCGTCGTCAATGGCCCATGATCACGGGCCCAGGTGTCGTTACTGTCGGCGATGCAAAATCGCAGTTGATCGGAAGGGGCGCCGCTGCGCAGCAACCATTGGCCGACGGTTGCCGCATGTGTCGCCGATCGACAGACCGACAGGAGCAATTCCCCCGTGGCGATTGCGGACCCGACGGCCGCAAACACCGGATAGATGTCATCGAGGTGGGGACCCCAGTCGGTGTCCGCATGAGGCCAGGTGAGCATGACGCCGGACTGTGGTTCCCATTCCGCCGGCAGTCGGCACCTGGCCTGCTCGGGCACCTAGCGATGAACCACGACTTCTACAACGTTCTGATGCTCGAAATACACCGTATAGCCTGGGTATACCCAGCGAGTGATCGGCGGTTCCCCGACGGCGCCTTTGACGGCTTCGGGTTCGCCATACTTCGCCTTGACCTGCGTCATGCTGGTGCCGCTGTTCGGACGCTTTACCCCACCGCTGCTATTGGGCGGCGCGGCCTCGATGGCCTCCAGCAACAGTACATCTGCATATGCGCTCATGCTCGTGGCGGCGACGAGCATCAGGGCCAAACCTAGTCCTTTCATTTTCAACTCCACTGATGGACTTCAATCGAGGCAGGCCGCACGGCAGACATACCAGACCGCCAAGACGATCTACCCCCTTCGTTTGAGTTTAACCATGAATTGGCGAAGGACAAACCAATCAGCGGTCATTCGCGCCTCGGAGTATCCCGCTTTGTGATTTAATTCCCCCATGTACCGTCCGCTGTCCCTGTTCGTCGGTCTCCGCTATACGCGCTCGCGACGACGCAATCACTTTATTTCCTTCATCTCACTGATCTCCACCTTGGGCATTGCGCTGGGTGTCGTGGTGTTGATCACCGTACTGTCGGTGATGAACGGCTTTCACAAGGAGGTTCGCGAGCGCATCCTCGGCATGGCCTCGCATGGCGACGTCCGGGCGCTCGATGGGCGCATGCGCGACTGGGAGGAGGCCATGGTCCTGGCCAGTCAGCATCCACGTGTAATTGGCGCAGCGCCCTATGTCGAGGGTCAGGCAATGCTGAGTCACCGGCGTGAGGTCACCGGCGCAGTAATCCGCGGGGTCGATCCGGCGTTGGAATCCGCGGTGGTCGACGTCGCCGCGCATATGATCGCAGGTGAGCTGAGCGATCTCGAAGCAGGCAGGTTTCGCGTCATTCTGGGGCGCGAGCTCGCGCAGATATTGGGTGTGAGCATTGGCGACAAGGTGACCGTCATCGTCCCTCAGGTCACGGTGACCGTAGCGGGCAGTATGCCGCGTCTCAAGCGTTTCACCGTCGCGGGGCTATTCGAGGTGGGGATGGGCGAATACGACCGCGGGGTCGCGATTGTCCATATCCAGGACGCTGCGGTACTGCAGCAGCTCGGTGATGCCGTCACCGGTGTCCGGCTGCGTCTCGATGACGTCTGGCAGGCGCGGCGGGTGGCCTTCGAACTCGCAGAGTCCCTGCAGGGCCGCTATCGGGTGCTCAACTGGACCGACTACCACCGCAATTTCTTTGCCGCCTTGAAGATGGAAAAGCGCATGATCGGTCTGCTGCTCTTCTTCATCGTCGTGATCGCCGCGTTCAATATCGTGTCGACCCTGGTAATGATGGTCGTGGATAAACAGAGTGATATCGCGATTCTGAAGACATTCGGCGCCTCGCCGGGCCAGGTTATGCGTATCTTCATCGTCCAGGGTGCAACGCTGGGCGCCATCGGCACGGCGATTGGGGTTGCCGGTGGACTGGTGCTGGCGCTCAATATCGAGTCGGCGGTGGCGGCCGTCGAACAGGCGTTCGGCATCCAGTTTATCGACCCCAGCATCTACTACATCGCCAAGCTGCCGTCGGACGTGCAGCTGATCGATGTCGCCATGGTCGGCATCGGTGCCTTCCTGCTCAGCCTGCTGATGACACTTGCCCCGGCCTGGCGTGCCTACCGTACGCAGCCGGCAGAGGCCCTGCGCTATGAATGAGGGCGGGGTGCTGGCCTGTCATGCGCTGGGCAAGGTATTCGATTCGGGTCCGGCGACCATCGAGGTGTTGCGCGAGGTCGACTTCGTGTTGGCGCATGGTGAACAAGTGGCCATCGTCGGTGCGTCTGGGTCGGGCAAGAGCACGCTGATGCATTGTCTTGGAGGCCTGGATCAGCCGACCGCGGGCGAGGTGACCCTGCTGGGCAGGGCCTTCAGCTCGCTGGATGAAAAACGCCGCGGGATCGCGCGGAATCAGGCGATTGGATTCATCTACCAGTTTCATCACCTGCTGCCGGAATTCAGTGCGCTGGAGAATGTTGCGATGCCGCTGCTGATACGCGGCGCCTCCGCCGCGGTCGCTGCAGCGATGGCGATGGCCTTATTGGAGCGGGTCGGGCTGGGCAACCGCATCCGGCACAAACCGGCGGAACTTTCCGGCGGGGAACGCCAACGCACAGCGGTCGCTCGTGCACTGGTCGCCAACCCCTCCTGTGTCCTGGCCGATGAGCCGACGGGCAACCTCGACCGGCAGACCGCGGAGTCGGTCTACGATCTCTTGCTGGAGCTTAATCGCGAGCAGGGGACCAGTTTTGTCATCGTCACCCACGATCTCGATCTGGCGTCGCGCATGCATCGTGTGCTGACGCTGCGCGATGGCCGTCTGCATCCGATCTAGCATCGGGTTTGGCCTGCGGGCGTCTGCCAATTCGGGCCCGGAAGCGCTTGAGGACATTCCAGCGCCAGTAGATACGCATCAGCCCATAGCCGAGGCCGGCCAGCAGCGTGCCCAACACGACGCTGCCGAGGTACAGCGGCGCCCATATGGCGCCTATCTCCCGGCTGAACCACTCCAGCGACGGCTGGAACTCACCGGCATCGGGCGCTGAGCCGAGCAACCAAGTGCCGAACAGATAATTGAAATAAAACACCGCCGGCATGGTAATCGGGTTGGTCAGCCAGACGAGTGCCACCGAGATAGGCAGGTTGACGCGGAAGAACACGGCCGAAAGGGCCGCAGTGACCATCTGGACCGGGATTGGGATCATCGCCCAAAAAAGGCCGGTGGCAATACCGCCGGCGACGGAGCGGCGATTCAGATGCCAAAGATTCTCATCATGCAGCAGGGTACCGAGGTGCCTCAGATATTTGTGCTTTTTCAGCGCCTTGGGGTCGGGCGCGTAGCGTTTGATGAGATGTCTGGGCATAGACGGGGCGTATTGGTTCTGCAAATCGATTGAAGCACGGTTACTACCGCATTACCACGGCGTCAGGACGCTGGCTTCCGCAAACGACCGTCATCGAACAGCGTTCTTATGACAGAATAGCGGCCGCCGGGTTCTTTTCCCCAGCGGGAAGACCTGGAGGCCGCATGCGACGCGGCGATGGGCCAGCAAGTCGCCCATTCAACCCCGGAAGACACGTTCCATGGAGGGAAGGTGCTGCGGTTCGCGCTGTTTTTCACTCTCGGTGCCCTGGCGTTTCACCAGCTTTCCTGGCTGCCCGACTGGCGCTGGGCGCTGCTCGAACTCCTTATGATGCTGGGCTGTATCCTGGTCTGGCGCGGCCTTTCGGCCGCCGCCCTGCTGGCCGGCGTCGCCTGGTCGCACACCTATGCCCTGCTGACGCTGCCCGCGTTCCTCCCGGGAGAACAGCCGGTAGTCGATGTGGAGGCCAGCGGGCGGGTGGTATCGCTAGTCGAGCGTTCCGAAAAGGTTACACGATTCCTGTTCGAGGCGGACCAAGTCGACGGTCTCGAGGCACCGCTTGCCGGCCGATGGCGCTTGCGGCTCAGCTGGTGGGACGCGCCGCAGATAAACCCGGGAGAGGCCTGGCGCCTGCCGGTGCGCCTGCGGACGGCACATGGTTATGCGACGCCCGGCGCCTGGGACTATGAAGGCTGGCTCTACTGGCAGGGTGTCCGCTACACCGGATATGTCAATGCGCAGCAAACCATCCAGCGCATCTCAGCTGCCGACTGCTGCTGGCTGGATCGCCTGCGCCAGCGCGTCAGCAATGCAGTCGATGCGGCGTCTGCCTCGGCCTTTGCGCGCGGCGTTATCCGCGCCATCAGCGTCGGTGATCGATCTGGCCTGACGCCGGAGGCCCGTGAACTGTTTCGCGCCACCGGTACGAGTCATCTCATGGCCATATCGGGCCTGCATGTCGGCCTGTTGGCCGGGCTCGGGCTGAGTGGTGTGACATGGTGCTGGCGACGCATCCCAGCCCTGTGCGCGTGGCTGCCGGCACGCCTTGCCGGCGGCGTGGCCGGGCTCGTCGCCGCAGCGGCTTATGCCGCGCTGGCCGGGATGTCGCTGCCCACCCAACGGGCGCTCATCATGCTGTTGGTTTTCGCAACGGCGTTGCTGGTACGTCGTGCGAACGATCAGCTGCATGCGCTGGCAATCGCACTGGTGGCGGTCCTTGTCTGGCACCCGCCGTCGGTGATTGCAGCCGGGCTCTGGCTGTCGTTCGGTGCTGTGGCCGCGATTCTGGCTGCAGTGACCTTCGACCGGACGGCATCCGGTTGGCGCCTGGCCATTCGGATCCAGCTGGCGATCAGTCTGTTGCTGATCCCACTGCTTGCGATCTTCGGGTTGCCGATCAGTCGCGTGGCACCGCTGGTCAATCTGCTGCTGGTGCCGCTGTTCGGCCTGATTGTCGTGCCGCTTGGCCTTTTGGGCAGCCTCCTGGTGGTGTCCGCGCCGCGTATCGGAGACTGGTTACTCGGTCATCTCGGGACCTTGATCGACTGGATGGCAGATGGGCTGGCATGGGTGGGCGCGCTGCCCTGGTCGACAACCGAGCTGTCCGGGCTGGGCGTCGTCGACCTGCTGGCGCTGCTCCTGGCGCTTGGTCTGCTGGTGGCACCGCCGGGTTTTCCGCTGCGCTGGATGGGTATCCCGCTTTTTGCGACGGCCCTGTTCGCCCGTGCGCCACAGCTGTCGCCCGGTGACTTCGATATTCACCTCTTGGATGTCGGGCAGGGGCTCAGTGCGGTTGTCCAGACGCGTCAGCACGCGCTGGTGTTCGATACGGGGCCTGAGTTCCGGTCCGGGTTTTCTGCCGCTGCGGCGGTTGTCGCGCCGTTTCTCGCGCAGCAGGGCATTCATCGCATCGACCGCCTCGTCGTCAGTCATGGCGACAAAGACCATGCCGGGGGTCTGCGCCCATTGGCACGACGCATCGATGTGGCTCAGGTCCAGGCGGGCGAGCCCGATCGAATCGAGCTTCGATCGCAGCGCTGTATCGCAGGCGACAACTGGCAGTGGGACGGTGTCACGTTTGAATACCTGCACCCCCCCGTGCGACACCGCTATGCAGGAAACGATTCCTCCTGCGTTCTGCGCATCAGCAATGCGGCCGGTGCGGTGCTCCTCACCGGCGACATCGAGCAGCGAATTGAGGGCCTGCTTGCTGAATCGACGCCTGAAAAGCTGCGCAGCCACGCCGTCGTGGCACCGCACCACGGCAGTGGCAGTTCGTCGAGCGCCGAGTTCGTTCGTGCAACGAACCCGGTCTATGTGCTGTACGCTGCCGGGTGGGCCAACCGTTACGGGTTTCCCGCGTTGGAAGTCGACCTGCGTTGGCGCGCGGCCGGCGTGATCCCGTTGAGCACCGCGGGGCGCGGGACCATCCATCTGCATTATGGTGGTGACGGTGTCGTATCCGGTCCGCACGCCTTCCGCGATACCGCCCGACGGTTCTGGTGGCACAACAGCGGTACAGCCGAACAGCCCCTTGCAGTATCATCCGGCGACTGAACCTTTCGGTCGGCGCAATTCGCTGACCTCCACTTGGAGGATTATCTGTCGTGCTGGAGCTCGTGAAGGCCGGTGGCTGGTTGATGTGGCCGATCCTGGCCTGTTCCGTTATCGCCATGGCGATCATCGTCGAACGCCTGTGGGCCTATCGCCGACAAAAGGTGTTGCCGGCCAATCTCGTCGCCCAGATCTGGCAGCTGCATCAAAACAAGCAGTTGACGGCCGCGCACATCGCGACGGTACGCAACAGCTCGCAGCTGGGGCGCATTCTGTCGGCCGGCCTGGTCAATCGCAGTCACCCGCGCGTGGTCATGAAGGAGGCGATCGAGGAGGAGGGTCGTCAGGTAGTGCACGAACTCGAGCGTTATCTCAATACCCTGGGCACCATAGCAAATATCTCGCCATTGCTTGGACTGCTAGGCACAGTGATCGGCATGATCAAGGTGTTTACCGCGATCACCAGCTCCGGGGTCGGCAATCCCGCCGTGCTTGCGGGCGGTATCTCAGAGGCACTGATCACTACTGCCGCCGGGTTGTCGGTGGCCATCCCGGCGGTGATTTTTCACCGCTATCTCAGCGGCAAGGTGGACCGGATCGTGGTGCAGATGGAAGAACAGGCGCTGAAGATGGTCGAGGTCATGCACGGCGACCGGGAGCAATAGGCACATGAATCTGCGACCACGCCGATCCGAACCGCCACGCGTCGACATTACGCCACTGATCGACGTAGTGTTTCTGATGCTGATCTTCTTCATGGTGTCGACGACATTCGACAAACAGACACAGCTGAAGGTGGATCTGCCTGAGGCGTCGGCAGAGGATACCGTCGAACAGCCGGACGACAAGATCGACATCACGATCGACGCACAAGGGCAGTTTTACGTCAACGAGCGCGAACTCGTGAAACACGATGCCGCGACGCTGCGGCGCACCCTGGAGAAGATCGCGAATGGCCGTGACGATCTCCCAATTGTGGTGTCCGGCGACCGCAACGCTCCGCTGCAGTCGATGATGACCGTGCTCGACGTGGCCGCGCAATTGAATATGGCACGCCTGAGCTTCGTCACCCGACAGGCGAACAGTGATGCCGAGTAACTCGCGCGAGACCTGAGCAGGGAGACTCGGTGCCGCGCCTCGATCACTATTGGCAGTCGATCAACGGCCTGTCCCTGTTGCTTTTCCCCCTCTCGCTGATGTTTGCTGCAGTCGCGGGGATGCGGCGTCTCGCTTATCGGCTGGGATTATTCCGTGTGCGACGCTTCCGGGTACCCGTGGTCGTCGTGGGTAACATCACCGTTGGCGGCACGGGCAAGACACCGCTGGTCATCTGGTTGGCCGGGCATCTGCGTCGTCAGGGCTGGCGCCCCGGGATCGTGTCTCGGGGTTATGGCGGCAGCGCGAGGCATTGGCCGCAGCAGGTACGCGCGGACAGCGATCCCTGCAGCGTTGGCGATGAGGCCGTCATGCTGGCATTGCGCACCGCGTGTCCGATGTGTGTCGGTCCGGATCGCCCGGCTGCAGTGCAGGCCTTGCTGGAACATAGCAACATCAATATCGTGATCGCCGATGATGGCCTACAGCACTACGCATTGGGCCGTGACCTGGAGATCGCGGTGATCGACGGTGAGCGACGGTTGGGGAATGGGCTCTTGCTCCCGGCCGGCCCATTGCGGGAGGCCAGGTCGCGCCTGCGGCATGTCGACATGGTCGTTGTCACCGGGCAGGGCCAGGCGGGCGAACACGCTATGAAGCTGTTCCAACCTGCGTTACGGGCGCTGCACGGTGATCGCGGGGCGTCTCTGCAGGAATTTTCCGGGCGTGAGGTGCACGCGGTAGCCGGCATCGGTAATCCCTCACGTTTTTTCGCCTTGCTGCGGCGCCACGGGGTCGAGGTGATAGCGCATCCGTTTGTCGATCACTATCCCTTTTCCGCCTCGGATCTGGATTTCGACGACCCGCATCCGGTGCTGATGACCGAGAAAGATGCCGTAAAATGCCGCCGACTGCCGTGCCGAGACTGCTGGGTTGTGCGCGTCGATGCACAACCGGATGCCGGTTTCGTCCACCGCCTGAACACTGCTCTAAAGGATCTCGACGATGGACAAAAGACTGCTGGACATCCTGGTTTGCCCGATCTGTAAGGGAAAACTGGTCTACAAGCCGAAGGTCGGCGAACTCATCTGCAAAGTCGACCGACTGGCCTTCCCGATTCGCGATGCGATACCGGTGATGTTGGTGGAAGAGGCCAGAGAACTGCCGGCCGACGAAGAAGTGACGGACTGAGGGAGGATGTCGGCGTTCAAGGTCGTGATCCCGGCACGCTATGGGTCGCAGCGGCTGCCCGGGAAACCACTGCTGGATATCGGCGGCAAACCGATGATCCGGCACGTCTTCGAACGCGCCTGCGAAAGCGGTGCGGAAGAAGTCGTCATTGCCACGGATGACGTACGCATCGAGGATGCCGTGCGTCGATTCAGTGATCGCGTCTGCCTGACCTCCACTGAGCACGCCAGCGGTACCGATCGTATCGCGGAGGTGGTAAGCAGCCTGCGCTGGGGAGAAGACACCGTAGTCGTCAATCTGCAGGGCGACGAGCCAATGATGCCGCCCGCGCTGTTGGCCCAGGTTGCGGAGACACTGGTCTCACATGACGAAGCGGACATGGCCACACTCGCGGTACCCTTGGTCAGTCCGGACCAGCTCTTCGATACGCATACGGTAAAGGTGGTGACGGATCGCAGGGGTTATGCGCTTTATTTCAGCCGTGCGACGATACCCTGGCACCGCGATCTGTTCGCGTCGGATGCACAACCGCAGGCAGAGTGGCTGCACGGCATCCATCGGCATCTCGGCATCTACGCCTACCGCGCCGGTTTTCTGCGCAGCTATGCACGGCTGCACGTCTCGGCAATCGAGCAGATGGAGTCACTCGAGCAATTGCGCGTGCTTTGGAACGGTGGTCGGATTGCCGTGGATATCGCCATCGACGCACCGCCGGCTGGTGTCGACACGGCGCATGACCTGGCCCGCGTCATCGAGGCGCTAGGCTGAAAATCTCACTTTCCGGTAAGCTTTTCGGGCTGGCAGCCTAGGCTACCCCTGGCCCGACCTGTCGACCCTCCAGCAGTACCATGATGTCGTCGGAATAGCCGCCTCCCGCGCTGTCTGAGATCTGCAGCGTCATGGTGTCCTGTGCACGGCGGGTCGGCATGCCGTACATATTCTGCTGGACATTGCCGCGGCCAGCGTCTTCGCAGCGGCGCAATACCACACTGTCCGTGTCGCTCAGGACCTCGATCAAGACCCAGACGTCCCCGAGATAGGCGAATCGATCCCCTATCAGACAGTGGAGTTTTCGATGCAGACCGTCTCCGGTCATGATGAAACGGACATCATGGGTGCTACAGCGGGTGAAAGAAGCATCGCGACATTGTCAGGGGTTCGCTCGTTTCCTGGGGCAGCATGCAATAACCGATGAAAAATCGATCTCTTCTATGACGCAGATAGCAGGAATGCCACACCTGTTATCTGAGTTCGGCTTCCGGTTATTTCTATTTCCGAGGTGGGGTAGACCGCGTCCATCATTGCAGTCCAACCCGGGTCGGGCGGGCCCCGACCCGTTGCTGTCACCTCATTTTGTCTTCTGCAACTCCACCAACTCGCGCATCAGGTTTTCAATGTTCTCCAAACGCTTTTCCATTGTCTGCATGTGCTGCTGCCGCATACCCATCTTCTGCTGCTTCATGCCCATTCCCTGCGGCATACCTCCGCACCCGCCGGGCGGGCCGCCCGCGATACCGCGCCACGGCCGCATCCCCTGGGTATTGGACTGCATCATCCGCATGCGCTGCTGATGCATCTCCTGCATCTGCTTCATCAACTCTGGGTCCATGGTCTGCCCGGCCTGTCCCGTCATTGGCATGGCGCCGGGGTTCGCGCGCATCATCTCCATATGCTGCTGACGCATTTCCTGCATTTTCTGCATCATCTCTTCCGGGGTCATCGCCGCCCCCTGGGACGCCGCCGCTAGAGTGGAATCGGTCTGCGCCGAAGCGGTGTTGGCCGACTCCGCGACCGCGTCGAACGAAACGGCTGCGGCCAGGGCGGCCGCTAGCACCAAGTATTGCCTTTTTGTCATCTTGCTCTCCAATATCGCGTTTTCATTGTCAGTTTGCCAATCGCCTTTGCACCGCGGGGTCTCTGCCCGCGCGCCCGGGCAAAAGTCGCTTCATACCTGCCATGGTGTCACCCTTGCTGCCGCAGGACAGCCACCGGGAACGGCTGGGTGTCTCGGCACCTTGCCTAACCCGCATGTTGCACGAAGGCGGACCGATGCAGCTGGTGTTGCCACGTTACTTCGGGTGGCGGCGCTTGCGCCAGAGCTTTTTACTCCAGTCGCAGTCTGTCCTTTTCGGGTTCAGACCGCGCTGTGCTTCGCAGCTGGGCCGATCCCCCTCGAACCATAGCTACGGCTATGCTTCTTTGGCCGATCGACCCAGCTGCTTTGCCCATCACGCCCTGATTTCCGAAACCTTCGTGCAATATGCGGGCTGATCAGTCCCCAGTATGCCGAAGGATAGACCGTTGCGCCGCAGAAAAGGGAACGAATCATTTCCGGCACTTGTCTCCAGCGCCACCCTCTGCAAGCATTTGACGATGCAGCTTGTTATCGGCAATAAAATGTACTCGTCATGGTCGCTGAGACCTTGGATCCTGATGCGTGCATTTGATATCCCGTTCACCGAAACGCTCATTCCGCTGGATACGCCCGAGTTCGGGCCGCGTTTGGCGGCATTCACCGACGGATCGACCGTGCCGGTCCTGGTCGATGGCGACGTAACGGTGTGGGAGAGCCTGGCGATTATCGAGTACCTTGCAGACCGGTATCCGGGCAAGGCGATCTGGCCTGCCGATCCGGCGGCACGGGCGCTGGCCCGTGCGATGTCCAGCGAGATGCATGCCGGGTTCACGGCGCTGAGGAACGCCTGCCCCATGAATCTCGGAAAGCGCTATGCGCGGCGCGCTAGGGGAATGGCCGTCGATCGGGACGTAGCGCGGATCTGCAAGCTCTGGCAACACGCAAGAGATAGGTTCGGTAGCCGGACGTCTCAGCCCTTCCTGTTCGGCGCATTCAATGCCGTGGATGCGATGTACGCACCCGTGGTCGCGCGCTTGGATACCTATGACATCGCGGTTGCCGATGACGCGCGTTCCTACATGGACGTCATCCTCGAATCACCCGCGTTTGCCCAGTGGCGGGATGCAGCGCTCGACGAGAGCTGGGTGGTCGATGCGGATGAGGTTGGGGAGACGCCGATGGCGATTCTCCGCCGGTAAGCGCCAGAAAATCAGCCTCCTTGACCGACTCAGGTAAGGTTGCGTACTTCACATGCCAAGGCAGCAGGCCGGGGCTGTTGCATGCACAAACGACAGACGCCCCGCATGGCTACGAGGCGCCTGGAGGACCAAGGACTCTGATGACGCCTCGATCGTGAAGCTAAACGTGTGCTGCTGTCCGGCTTTGCCGTTGGATGGCTTGGTTCAATGCATCGTGATAGGCGACGGGGAGATTGTTGTAGAGTTTGTTCTCGGACCCACTGCGTACGTGCTGGCTGATGTTTTCCAGGTAACGGCGCATCTTGCCTTCCAGTTTCGCCACGATGGCCGGCGCCTCGGTTTGGGCGAGTGCCCGGGCGGCGCGCCGCGGGTTCCAGTCATGTTCGCACAGCGCCCTGATGCAGATGCCCCGCAAGTGGTTGGACAGGGTGCGTGACTTGTGACTCAGTCCGAGTTCCTCCTCCGCTGGCTTGATTTGAAACCGGTACTTTCTGAGCACGACCAGCTCCCGGGACACCCCGGCGGCCACGCTGTCGCGCTCGGGTGGCCGGGGCCGGCTGGCGGGAATGGCGCGCGCCGCCGCCGGCGGTTCCTGCCCATGCGTTTGCGGCTCGTCCAGCTTGTCCGACAAATACCCGGCACGCAGCACACTGTCATTTTCCAGCGTGGCCTTGCCGATGGCCTTTTGTATCTCCACCCTGAGTTCCCGGGCGTTGCCCTCCCCGAAGGCATAGCGGCACAGGCGCTTTAGGGTGCCGGGCGAGATCACCGTGATCTCGTGCCCGAGTTCCCCGGATACCTCCCGGGTAAAATGTTCGACCAGCAGTGGGATGTCTTCCGGTCGTTCCCGCAGCGGTGGGATATCGATGCGCGTGCCGATGCGGGTCAGAACATCGGCGCGGAACGTGCCGTCGAGCACCAGCTGGTCGGGATCCCGGTTGGTGGCGAACACGAAGCGCACCGCCACCGCATGCGCCGGGCCGCTGCCGATGCCTGGTTCGAACGGTTTGCCCTCCAGCGGGTACAGCAGCAGATCTTGCACATTCAGTGGAAGCCGATCCACATCATCGAGGAACAGGGTGCCGCCATCGCATTCTTCCAGCAGCCCACGGTGTCCTTCACGCGGCACATTGGGCAGCCCGTGGCCGGTCCCGATACCGAAGATCCTCCCCAGCGCGAACGCCGGATCAGCATGTTCGAACTGGGCGCAGCTGATCGCCTTGTAGACCGCGTCCTTGCGCGCGCCGAGCCGGTGAATGGTCCAGGCCAGATCGGTTTTCCCGGTGCCGGATTCCCCCACGATCATTACCGGCGCCGGGCCCCGGGCCGCCAGGATCGCCTGCTCGAAGACCGGCTCCCACAGGGGACTGGCGCTGATCAGCCGTTCCCGGCGGATCGTTACCAGCTCCGGATAGCGCTCTTCCAGCCGACCCAGCCCGGGCGCCTCCTCCAGCCCGTTTGAGGCGGCCCGTTCGGCCAGGGTGTATTCCTGCAACTCGACACGTAGCTGGTCGATCTCCTGGCCGAGCTCCCGGATGCGCTGGTCGCGCCTGATCACCATGTGCTGTTCGCGCTCCAGGCGCACCTCCAGCAGCCGCAGGCGCCCGCGGATAATGCCGCGGATCCCGAACAGCTCGTGATTGGTGATCGCCAGGGTCATGGACAGGGGGAACAAGGCCAGCGGGACCAGCAGCCAATCGTAATTCGCGATCAGGGGTGCGCCGCGCATCAGGATCGGCAGATTCCAGAAAAGCAGGTGACTGACGGCCACGATGACCATGGAGACCACGATCCAGCGGGTCCGCTCCCGCTGCGCGGCGGAATCACAATGGCGGTAACTGAACAGGATCAGCAGCGTGGCGACAACGAGCAGCGATGTCGTCAGCACCAGGCGCAGCCGGAAAACCGCCGCGATGCGGTTGAGCAGGTCGCCGCTCGACAGCAACATCCCCGTGGCCAGGATGAGTGGCGGCGCCAGGTAGAGGGAGACCAGCAGCCAGCGGTGGCGATTGAGGACGGGGCGCTGCTCCGGGAACACCAGCGCGATGTGCACCAGGGTACTCATGACCAGCATCAGCGCGAAGCACTCCAGCAGCTTGTTAGCGTACACCAGCGGCATGCTGGCACCACGGGCCAGCGGCGACAGGAACAGCTGCGAGTAGGGCTCCAGGCTGGCCAGCCACGGGATGGCGAAGCACATACAGAGACTCACCAGAAACGCGTCCTGCTTACTGGTGATCGACAGGCTGATGAAGACGGCCAGCCCCCCGAGGAATAACACGAGACCGATCTGGAGACCGTAGTGGATCCAGATCTCTGCTGCCCGGATTTCCCGGGGGATGAGCCGCAGGGTCAACGCTTCATGCTCGCGCAGCACCTGGTAACCGGGCGGTTGGTCGTCGAGCCGGGCGCGCTCCTGGTGATAGGTCGCGCGGTCCGTGAGGAACAGCTGGTACCAGTCAGCGATAGGCCTGCCCCCGATCCCGGTGATCACATCGCCCGGCTTCAGGCCGACAAGCTCGGCCGGGCTGTCGCGCCAGACGCGGGAAACGACGAACTGCTGATCCTCGAGTTGGCCCCGGAAACCGGTGATTTCGCTCTGGTTGATGTCCTGCAGGGAAAACAGCAGGAAATACAGGGCCGAGGCGGCCAGCAGGCCGAGAATGATAACGCTCTCTTTCCCCAGTCTACGCATGTGTGCCTACCCGCTACGCCCACACCTTCCAATTCACATTAATCTCACACCTGTCACTAACAGAGTGCCCACACATTTTCAATCTTGGTCAATAAATAATTGTTTTTATTACTTTAAATAATCGACCCATTATCGGTCAATCCTGGCACGTTCCTTGTGACACTCATAGTAGGCGCAGAAAAACGTGTGCTGAGTATTCGAGGTTCACATTACAACAAGGAGCCCAACATGTTTGATCAAACTGAATCCCTAAACCCCCCGGTGGCCCCCGCCACGGCCACGACCGCCCCCGGCGGCGCGTGGGTCAATGACGTCCACTCCCGGCTGAACGGCACCCGGGTACACCGGATGGATCAGCCCGATACCGTGACCGTTCTGCAGTCCGCCATCCGCAAGGCCCGCCTCGAGCAGCGGCCGGTGAGTATCGCCGCAGGCCGCGGTGCCATGGGCGGGCAGCAGTTCGGCACCGGCGGCACCCTGATCGATATGAGTGCGCTCAATCAAGTCATCGCCTTTGATCGCATCGCCGGCACGATCGAGGTCGGCGCCGGTATCCAATGGCCGGAGCTGATCAGCTATCTGCACGAGGCGCAGTTCGGAGAACGGTCGCCCTGGGGGATTATCCAGAAACAGACCGGCGGTGACCGCCTGAGTATCGGCGGCAGCCTGGCGGCCAATGCCCATGGGCGCGGCCTTGATTTCAAGCCGATGGTCGCGGATGTCGAGGCCTTCACCCTGGTGGATGCAGCCGGCCGGCTCCGGCGCTGCAGCCGCAGCGAGCATCCGGACCTGTTCCGACTTGCCATCGGCGGTTACGGCTTATTTGGGGTCTTCGCCACGGTCACACTGCGCCTGGCACCGCGTCAACGGCTACAGCGCTGCGTGAAGATCGTCGCCGCGGATGAACTACCCGGCCATTTCCAGGAACGCATTGACGCCGGCTTCCGCTACGGTGATTTTCAGTTCTGCACCAACCCGAACCATGATGCCTTTCTCAACCAGGGCGTGTTTTCCTGCTACCGTCCGGTGCCCAGGGACAGCGTACCGGCCGGGTCGCAGAAAATGCTCGCGGAAAGAGACTGGCTGGAATTACTGCGGCTCGCCCATGTCGACAAGGCGCGCGCCTACGAGATGTATGCGGACTACTATCTGTCGACTGACGGCCAGCTCTACTGGTCGGACACCCACCAGCTCAGCACCTATGTCGATGATTACCACCGGCGGCTCGGGGATCACATCGGCTGTCAGCAACACGGCAGCGAGATGATCACCGAGATCTACGTGCCCAGGGATGCCCTGCCGGCGTTCCTGACAGACGTCAGGAATGACTTCCGCCGCTACAGCGTCGACCTGATCTACGGCACTGTTCGCCTGATCCGCCGTGATGACGAGACCTTTCTGGCCTGGGCGAGAGAAGACTATGCCTGCGTCATCTTCAACCTACATACCCAGCACACCCCGGCGGCGCTACAGAAGACCCAGACGGATTTCCGCCGCCTGATCGAGCGCAGTATCCGCTACAGAGGGAGCTACTATCTGACTTACCACCGCTGGGCCACGCCCGAGCAGGTGCAGGCTTGTTACCCACAATTTAGGGAATTCCTGCGCCTGAAGAAACACCATGACCCGGAAGAGCGCTTCCAGAGTGACTGGTACCGCCATTACCGGGCGATGTTTGCGGGACAGGCTTAAAGACGGTTCAGTAGGCGCGACGTCGCTGGTGCAATGGGCTGAGAAACGATCGCGGCCAAGGGGCCGCTCCCAGCGGGCATAGACAAATACCGGTAGGACCACCGCCCTGCGGCGCGATCGGCCATTGATCCTTTGCCCCGCGCAGGAACGCAAGCCAGCGTGCCAATAAACTGTTCGACAGCCTGCGGCCCAACCTTGTCTGCTTGGTTTGCGGTCGGCGTGATCCGTCGTCCAAGATATCGGTCAGGTGTTCTTGCCGGCCAGCTGGGTAAACGATCTAAATGTTCTGATCGCCGACCAGCTGCAACGCAGGGGCGGGGCAGGTGGGTAAGAATGTGCCAGGTCGCACGTGGTCGCGGGCGCAGGCAATCGGAAGGGAGATCCCATTTTGTTGATCGATCGCAGAAAATTCCTCGCCGGTATGGTGGCACTGGCCGCCGGCTGTGGCAGTGGTCGCGGACCCGAGCCCCCACTCGACGATCTTTACGATTGGGCGAACAGCGGTGAGCAGCCACCGTT
>JAHEJD010000006.1:0-4178 GCA_024639005.1 Chromatiaceae bacterium
TCCGATACGAGCGAGCCGTCGGCCGCACTGACCCGCCAGTCATGCGGACCGCCGCTGACCCGCCAGTCGCGCATCGCCGATGGCAGCACGGCGCTGAACTCCGCGACGCTGTAACCCATCTCGCGGCGAATCACCCCGCCCTGGCGATCGATCACCCGCCGGCCACCGGTGGCCATACCGCGATGACATCGCCCTCCTCGAGCGCGATCTGCTCGCGTTGCGTCGGGTCCAGGAAGACGCCATTACGCAGCACAAGGTGCGCCTGCTCCACGGGCACCCGGTAGCGATTCAACAACTGGACTGCGGTCGTCCCGGCCGGCACCTCCGCGCGGACCCGATGTCTCTCTGCCTCGGGTGGCAGGTGCTTCATCAGCGAGGCATACAACTCCAGCTGCACCCGCATGAGGTTTCAAATGACCTGCGTCGTCGACAGATAGGCCTCGACCAGTCGGGTCGGGTCGCGCATCAAGCGTTGCTTCCAGATACCCAGCGGCGCACGGCGCTGAATCAGACCGCGCAGCACACCGACGTGTTGATAGAGCCCGACCGCATTTGCGCCGATCAGGCGGTCGTCCTGGAACTGCAGTGAAAGGTAGCGATAATCGTCCGGCGCATACAACTCGGCCTGATCACCGCCGTCCACGCCCTCCCAACGACCGAACGAGCACGACAACAGACCCAGGGTATCGAGGACGTTCATATTCACCGAGCCCTCGTATTGCGCATTACGTCCGCTCATATTGACCGCCGCCAGATGGCCGTGATCGGACGCGGTCGGCTGAATCGCGTGCACGGCATAGTCACCGGTACAGAAGTCGAGACCCTGGGCGACGTCACCCGCCGCATATACGTCCTGGACGTTGGTGCGGAACTGGCGGTCGATCAACACGCCCTGGTCGATGCTTACCCCGCTGCCGTCGAGAAACGCCACGTTGGGTCGCACACCGGTCGCGGTGATGACGAGATCGGCCGGGACCAGGCTGCCGTCGGCCAGCCGCACACCGTCAGTATCGACGGCCTCGACCGCGACCCCGGTGCTCACGCCGACACCCTTAGACTCGCACCAGCGCTGCAACAGACCGCCGGCCTTGGGCCCCATCATCCGCGGCACCATGCGCTGCCCCTGCTCGATGACGCTGAGCGCCACCCCCCGCTGCGCCAGCGCCTCGAGGATGATGCTGCCGATGAAGCCGGCACCGATCAGCGCCACGCGGCTGCCGGAGGCAGCGCGCGACTGGATCGCGCGCGCATCGGCCAGCGTCCAGCAGCTCGCCACATGGTCGCTGTCCATACCGGGTATCGGCGGCCGCGCCGGGCTCGAGCCGGTGGCGATCAGCAGCCTGTCATAGCCCAGTTTCTCGCCGTTCTCCAAGACCACCTGATGCGCAGCCGGGTCGACGCGCGCCACGCGACCCTGGGAGACATCGATCCCGTGCGCGGCGAAGTGATCCGATCTGTCGCGCAGGTGGGTACCCTGCTCGTCGATGTTGCCCATCAACAGGTAGGGTATCGCCATGCGCGAATAGGGTGCCTCCGGTTCGTCGCCGACGATCCGGATGGCGGCACCGTCGTCCAGTTTGCGCAGCTGCTCGGCCGCGTTCACCCCGGCCGGGCCTGCACCGATGATTAAGTACTGCATGGCTTAAACTCCGCGAAAGAGACGAAAAACCGCTACGCCTGATTAAGGCGCAGCGGCGTGCTGCGGACATCTCAGAGGCCGAACCGGGCGCGGGTCTCCGGCGTAATCCGACCATCGGCCGTCCAGCCGCGCAACGCATAGTACTCGGGCAGCATCTGATCGAGATCGTTTACGCGACCCTGGGCAGGCCCCACGTTGGCCGCCTCCTTGAGCAGTCGCTTCGGCAGGGTGTCCTGATCTGCGGTCATACCGGCACGCATATTGAAATCGCGCTCCAGGTTCCAGATGCGTTCCCCGACCTCGAGCATGCGATCGACGCTCCAGTCACCCTCGCAGGCGGCGTCGACCTGGGGTGCGATGTTCTCCATGCTCCAGGCGAACGTGGTGAATACGCACAGACCGGCGGAATCGACCGCGGCGGTCGCATCCTGAAACGCCTTGACCAGTTCGGCCTTGCCCTCGGTCACCAGCGGGTCGGTCTTCACCGGGATGCCCAATACCTCGGAGGCCACCGTGTAGCCCCGCAGATGACAGGCGCCGCGATTAGAGGTCGCGTAGGCCAGCCCCATCCCCTGGATGGCTCGCGGGTCGTAGGCCGGAAACTCCTGCCCCTTGACCGTCATCGACAGGTCGGGCATGCCGTATTTTTCACACAGGCGCTTGGAGCCTAGACCGATATCCCTGCCGAAGCCCTCGCCGCGCGCGCTCAGCTCGGCCAGCGTAACCAGCGTGTCGGACCTATTGAAGCTAAGATCGATGCCCCCCGTGTGTTCGGTCGTGATGGCCCCGGCCTCGAACAACTCCATTGCCGCGGCCACGGTGGCGCCGAACGAGATCGGATCCATGCCGTCCTCGTTGCAGAGGAAATTCACATAGGTCAACGCATCGAGATCATCGATCCCGGTATCGGAGCCGAGCGCCCAGGCGGCCTCGTACTCCAGGCCGCCGGAGTTGCCCCAATATTCGGGCTTGTTCTTCACGCTGAAATGGCCCTTGTCCACCGTCGAGATCCGGCCACAGGCAATGGTGCAACCGAAACAGCCGGCGTTCGTGGTCAGGTTCGGCTTGCCGTCACTCGCGCGGGGTTCGTGCATCGCCTCCCCGGAGATCTTCTCCGCGCCCTCGAACTGCACCTCCCGCATATTGCGCGTAGGCATCGCACCCATTCCATTGATCACGTTCATCAGCACCTGCGTGCCGTAGGTCGGCAGACCCTGGCCGGTGACGGCATTGTCGGCCAGCACCTGCTTGCCGGCGTCGACCGCCGCCATGAAGCCTGCCGGATCGGCGATGTTGCCGACGCCGAGGGTCCCGCGCACTGCGACTGCCTTGAGGTTCTTGGACGCCATCACGGTCCCGACACCGGAACGACCGGCCGCGCGGTGCAGATCGTTGACGACCGCCGCGTACAGGCAGCCCGCCTCCGCCGAACGGCCGATACAGGCGATCCGCAGCTGCGGATCCTGGTGTTGTGTGTGCAGGATCTCGTCGGCCTCCCACACCGATTTTCCCCAGATCGCCGCCGCCGAGCGCAATTCGGCCCGGTCGTTTTCAACATACAGGTAAACCGCCTCGGGCGACTGGCCTTCGAAGATGATCATGTCCCAGCCGGCGTTCTTCATCTCGGCACCGATGAAACCGCCGGAATTGGAGCAGGCTACCAGACCCGTCAGCGGGCTCTTGGTGATTACCGAGTAACGACCACCCGTCGAGGCCATGGTGCCGGTCAAGGGGCCAGTGGCCATGATCAGTTTATTATCCGGACCGAGCGCATCGCAGGCCGGATCGATCTCCTCGGCGAGGTACTTGGTCGCCAGGCCGCGTTGACCGAGATAGTCGTTGGCCCACGCCATGTTGAGTGGTTCGGGTGAACAGGTGCCCCGACTGAGGTCGACGCGCAGTATCTTTCGTGTCCAGGCCATGTCGTCTTCCTCCAGTTAACCGGCGCTGCCGGCCAGGCTCTGCTCGGCGTATACGCGCATCCTGTCGAGCCCGGTCCAGTCCGCGTCGACATAGACAATCGCCGCGGTCGGGCAGGCCTGGGCGCAGGCCGGGTCGCCACCGCACAAATCACACTTGATCACCTTGCCGGTCGCTGAGTTGTAGTTGACCGTGCCGAAGGGACAGGCGATGGTACAGACCTTGCAGCCCACGCAGCGCGCCTCGACGATCACCTTGGCCCCGGTCGCCGCGTCCACCTGGATGGCGTCCACCGGACAGGCCTTCTGGCACCAGGCCTCGGCACATTGGGTACAGGTGTAGGGGGCAAACCGCCCCTCATGGTGAAAGGTGAACACCTTTATCCGCGACTTGGCGGGATTGAAGATGCCCTCGTTTTCGTACGAGCAGGCCATCTCGCATTGCAGGCAACCGGTGCATTTTCCGGGGTCGATGTGCAGAGATCGCTGCATCGGGAAACCTCCTGTGTCGGGTGAGAGGGCGCGTTGACCGCGCTTCTGAATGCTGCTGAGCACTTAATATTTAGCAGTCCTGACGCCGAGTGCAATTCGCGGGCGGGCTTTTCGAGGTTAGCAGCCTG
>JAHEJD010000006.1:4278-25145 GCA_024639005.1 Chromatiaceae bacterium
GGTGAACGCCGGGTCAACCTGACCGCCGACGCTGTTCGCCTAAGCCTGTGCGTGTGCAACCTCGCCGTGCGCCATTTGCGTTTCCTCGGCATACTGGACCGCCATATGGCCCTTTGCACGCCGTTGCGGGCGGGTTGGCAGGCTGCGGTGATTTTTTAAAATGGCGCCTGTCGCGGCCAGTAATCGACGGGATGGGCCCGTTTTTCGCGTTTTAGAAGACCTTGAGCTACCTCTATGACCCAGCGATCCGACGGACACTATCTCCTTTTTCTCAGTATCCACGGGCTTATCCGCGGCCAAGACCTCGAATTGGGTCGTGACGCCGATACCGGGGGACAAACCAAGTACGTCGTCGACCTGGCCAGGGCAGTGGCCGCGCATCCCGGCGTAGAACGCATCGATCTGGTGACCCTTCGCGTGGATGACCCCAGCGTCAGCGGCGACTACGCCGTTCCAGTCGAACCCCTGTCGGACAAGGCACGGATCATCCGCATCGACGCCGGACCCCCGGAGTACATCCGCAAGGAACAGCTGTGGGATCACCTCGACAGTTTCATGGACAACCTGGCCGACTGGCTGCACAAAGAACCCCGAATGCCCGATCTGGTGCACAGCCACTACGCTGACGCCGGCTATGTCGGCGTGCGCCTGGCCCACCACCTGGGCATCCCGCTGGTACACACCGGCCATTCGCTGGGGCGTGACAAGCGCAAGCGGCTGTTGGCACGCGGTCTGTCCAGGGACGACATCGAGAGGACCTACAATATCGGGCGGCGCATCGACGCCGAGGAGGAGGTGCTTGCGAATGCGGAGCTGGTGATTACCAGTACCCACAACGAGATCGAACAGCAATACGGGCTGTACAACTACTACGATCCCGCACGCATGGCCGTCATTCCACCGGGCACCGACCTGGTGCAGTTCCACCCGCCGACGAACGGAAAACCACCCGCCTTCGCCAGCCAGGTGAACCGCTTCCTGGCCGACCCCGACAAGCCGCTGATCCTGGCACTGTCGCGGCCGGATGAGCGCAAGAACATCCTCACGCTGATCGAGGCCTATGGGGAGTCACAGCCGTTGCGGCAAGCGGCCAATTTGCTGATCGTTGCGGGCAATCGGGACGATATCCGCGACATGGACAGCGGTGCGCAGCGCGTGATGACCAATATCCTGCTGCTGATCGACGCCCATGATCTGTATGGCAGGGTAGCGGTCCCAAAGAGCCACCGTGCCAATGAGGTGCCAGACATCTATCGGCTGGCCGCGGCGAGCGCCGGCGTATTCATTAACCCGGCATTGACCGAACCCTTTGGGCTGACGCTGCTCGAGGCCGCCGCCAGCGGTCTGCCGGTGGTGGCGACCGAGAACGGCGGCCCGGTAGACATTATCGCGAACTGCCGCAACGGAGAATTGATCGATCCGCTCGACAAGCAGGCGATCACCGAGGCCCTGCTGAAACTTCTGCGCGACGATGACACATGGTCCACAGCCGCACGCAACGGCATCGAGGGGGTGCGTAGTCACTATTCATGGCCGGCACATGCCGAGGCCTATCTGGCCAAGATCCGCGACCTCGATACGGGTTATGCCCCACTGCCCAGGGAACGCAAGGCGCCACGCACGCTGCGCTACCGCGATCGCGCGATCTTCAGCGATCTTGACCAGAACCTGATCGGCAATCCCGGCGCGCTGAAGCGCTTCGTCGAGGTGATGCGCGAAAACCGCAAATGCGTCGCCTTTGGCGTCGCGACCGGCCGACGCATCGATTCGGCATTGGCATTGATGAAGAAGCAGGGCATCCCGGCCCCGGACGTGCTGATCAGCAGCCTGGGGACACGTATTCACTACGGACAGTCCCTGGACGAAGACGGCCACTGGGCGGATCACATCGATCACGACTGGAATCCCCAGCAGGTGCGCCGCACGCTGGCAGAGCTGCCTGGGCTAACGCCACAATCCAAGAACGAACAGACGCCGTACAAACTCTCGTATTATTATGACCCGCAGACGGCGCCTTCGGTCGAGGACATCATCGCCCTGCTGCGCCAGAAAGAGCTGACGGTCAATGTCATGTCCTCGTTCGGCCAGTTTCTCGATATCGTGCCCTCGCGCGCCTCGAAAGGTCAGGCGTTGCGCTACGTGTCACAGCGCCTGAGTATTCCGCTCGAGAACATCCTCGCAGTGGGCGGGTCGGGTGGCGATGAAGACATGATGCGCGGCAACACCCTGGCCGTCGTGGTCGCTAATCGGCACCATGAAGAGCTTTCTCAGCTGGTCGATCAGGAGCGGATCTATTTCGCTTCCAAGCCCCATGCATTCGGTATCCTCGAGGCCATCGACCATTACGATTTCTTCAACGCCTGCAATGTCCCTCGAGAAGACGTCTAGCCGTGCCGCTGCTCATTTGCACCGATCTCGACAGGACGCTGATACCCAATGGGCCACAGTCGGAATCACCGGAGGCGCGCGAGCACTTCGCAATGCTGGCGGGACATCCCGAAGTGACGGTCGCCTTCGTCACAGGGCGGCATCGTGCGCTGGTCGATCGGGCGATCAGTAACTATCGCCTACCGCGGCCCGACTTTGTGATCGGCGACGTCGGTACCACCGTCTACCAATTGGGGCCTAAAGGAGACTGGGTTCGGCAAGCCGCCTGGGAGCGGGAGATCGCGCAAGACTGGGGCGGTCGGACCCGTGCGGACATCAGGTCCCTATTGATCGACCTGCCGGCAATTCGGCCGCAGGAGATCACCAAACAGAACGATTACAAGCTCAGCTACTACGTGCCGCTGCACAGCGACCGCGACCGCCTGTCGGAACGCATTGAAGACCGGCTGCGCGCGCACGGCGTCAATGCGCGCCTGATCTGGAGCGTCGACGAACCTGCCGGCGTGGGACTGCTCGATGTGGTGCCGGCACGGGCCTCGAAATACCATGCGATCGAGGCGCTCATCGCCACCTACGGGTTTAGCGACGACCAGACCGTATTCTGTGGCGATAGCGGCAACGATATCGAGGTACTGGCCAGCCCTATCCCGGCGGTTCTGGTTGCCAACTGCCAGCCACAGGTGCGCGAGCTGGCCACCCGCCTGGCGGAGGAACGCGGGTATGCCGATCGCCTGTATGTCGCGCGCGGCGGCTTTATGGGCATGAACGGCAACTACGGCGCAGGTATGCTCGAGGGCATCGCCCACTACCATTCGCAAAGTATCGAATGGATGGGATTCGGAGACGACGGATGAAACCAGGCGATGCGCTGAGCGCAGCCGCCCAGAAAACTGTTTGATCGGGACACTACAGTGAACACCAGAACAGGCCGCCTGTGCATTTTCGGAGAGGTATTATTCGACCGATTCCCGGACGGCAAGCGGGTCCTCGGCGGTGCGCCCTTCAACGTCGCCTGGCACCTTCAGGCATTCGGTCAGGCACCGTATTTCGTGAGCCGCATCGGCGCTGACCCGGAAGGCGACAGCATCCGTGACGCCATGCGGGACTGGGGTATGGACCTTGCCGGCCTGCAGACCGACAGCGCATATCCGACCGGGCGTGTAGAGGTAAGCATCACCGCGGGTGAACCCAGCTACGACATCGTGCACCCCTGCGCCTATGATGCCATCGCGCCGCCGTCCTGCGCACCGGATTGTGGCCTGCTCTATCACGGCAGCCTTGCGCTGCGATCACCGACCTCGCGCAGCGCCTTGCAGCACCTGCTGGCGTGTCACCCCGCGACCGTATTCGTCGACGTCAATCTGCGTCCCCCCTGGTGGCAGCGCGACGACGTGTTAGCCATGCTGGACAGGGCCGACTGGGTGAAGCTCAACAGCGACGAGTTACTGAAGCTGGCAGCGCTCGACGGCCAACCCCAAGACGGCGCAAATGATTTTCTCGAACGCCACGGCCTCGAGGGTCTGGTGCTGACCCAGGGGTCCCGGGGCGCCGAGGTGCTGACGGCCTCGGGTGAACGCTGTGGCGTGCAGCCAGACACGAATATCGAGGTCGTCGACACCGTCGGTGCGGGCGACGCCTTTGCCTCGGTAATAATCCTCGGCCTGATCCAGGGCTGGCCCATGGCGCTGATGCTGGAGCGTGCGCAGGCATTCGCGTCCCGACTGGTCGGCAATCGGGGGGCCACCTTAAAAGACCCGGCATTATACAAAACCTATATCAACGACTGGAGACTGACGGTCTAGGCGGTCCGCGAAGCATATGTACGAACAGGTATCCCACTCTCTTCTGAATAAGATCCTCGATGAGCTGAAGCCGGAGATCCGCAGGCGAGACCTGCGGCATTTCTATACTCGCCTGGGCGCTAATTTTTATGCCATCTATTCGCTGTTCCATCACCTCTACGGCCAGCGTGACGACTTCGAGCAGCAGATGGTGAATCTCGTCGAGGTTATGGCGCGCCAATACATCAAGCGCAATGGCGACCTTAAGCAAAGCGACATTGAGCGGGAGCAGAGCCACAACTGGTTTCTCAGTCAGCAGTGGGTCGGTATGGCGCTTTACGTGGACGGCTTCGCCGATGATCTGACCGGCGCGAGGTCACATCTCGGGTATCTGCAGGACCTCGGCGTAAACATGGTGCACATGATGCCGATACTGCGCTGCCCGGCGGGCGCCAGTGACGGCGGCTACGCGGTCAGCGATTTTCGCAACATCGATGCGCGCGTCGGCACCCTGGAGCAGCTGCGCGAGCTGGCAGACAGCATGCGGGTGCGCGATATGCTGCTCACGCTCGACGTCGTGGTGAATCACACCTCGGACGAGCACGAGTGGGCGCAGCGCGCACGCGCAGGGGAAAAGAAATACGAGGACTACTTTTATATCTTCCGCGACCGCAATATTCCGGATATGTTCGAAGAGACGATGCCGGAGATCTTCCCGGAGACCGCACCTGGCAACTTCACCTTCGACACAACCATGAAAAAATGGGTGATGACGGTCTTCAACGATTACCAATGGGATCTGAACTACAGCAATCCCGCGGTGTTCATCGAAATGGTCGACATCATCCTGTTCTGGGCCAACCAGGGTGCGGATATTGTGCGGCTCGACGCCGTTGCTTTTCTCTGGAAGAAGATCGGCACCACCTGCCAAAATGAGCGCGAGGCTCACCTGATCCTGCAACTGATGAAAGACTGTAGCCAGGTGACAGCCCCCGGCGTGTTGTTCATCGCCGAGGCGATCGTGGCCCCGGTCGAGATCATCAAATACTTCGGCGAGGACGCAGTCATCGCAAAGGAGTGCGAGATCGCTTATAACGCCACCTTCATGGCACTGCTCTGGGAGGCCGTCGCGACCAAGAATGCCAAACTGCTGGACCAAGGTATCCGCAGCCTGCCGGACAAGCTGGACCGCGCCACCTGGCTCAATTACGTGCGCTGCCACGACGATATCGGCCTGGGCTTCGACGACACAGACATCATCAAGGCCGGATACAATCCCTATGCCCATCGGCGGTTCCTGGTCGACTACTTCACCGGTGTTTATGACGCCTCGCCTGCCCGCGGCCAACCGTTCGGCGTCAATTTCAAGACCGGAGATGCGCGCATCTCCGGATCTCTTGCCTCCCTGGTTGGCCTAGAGTCCGCACTGTTGGCCGGCGACGAGGCAGCAATCCAACGCAGCATCGATATAATTCTGTTGCTGCACAGCATGATCATGTCGTTCGGCGGCATCCCGCTGCTTTACTACGGCGATGAAATTGGAAATCTCAACGACTGCACCTTTCTCCAGGACGAGAACAAGGCGCATGACAACCGCTGGATGCACCGTCCGCGCATCGACTGGACCAAGGCAGAACTGCGCAATCAACACGGCAGCGTAGAGCAGCGGATCTTTATGGGCCTGCAGAAAATGATTGCCGTGCGCAAGAGCACCGCGGCGTTCGCAGACTACAACAATCGCTGGCTGATAGAGACCGGCAACCCGCACCTGTTCGTGTTCCTGCGCAACAATCCGTTTCAGCTCAACGACAGCGTGCTTGTGGTCGGCAATTTCGACGCCGCGCCGCAGTCGCTGACGCTGAGCGACCTGAGCAACCGTGGCCATTTCGAGTATGGGCGGCTGTATGACCTCTACTCCGGCGAGTCGCCGCAGCAGTTCAATGATCAACTGGTTGTACCGCCGCATCGCTTCTACTGGCTGACCGACCACCGGCTTTCGTAGTAATCATGTCGTCCTTTCCCCTAGCGAGCGTAGAGGGCGCGACCTAGCCTGGAATTCTCACTAGCTGGTGAGATTTGCAGGCTAACTCTCCAACAGCTCCCAGCGCGAGTAGGCCTGCGCAAGCTGTTGCTCGATCTGCTGCATGCGATCGCTCAAATCACTGGCCCTGCCGGACGGTTCACGGTAGAGATCCGGCGCGCTGAGCGCCGCACGGATCATATCGAGTTCACTCTCCAACGCCTCGATGCGCCCCGGCAGCTGATCGAGCTCGCGCTGGTCCTTGTAGCTGAGCTTTTTCGGCCGGGCGTTGTCGTCCGGTCCAGACCGCGGGAGTTTCGCACCGGCCGCTGGCTGGTCCGCGGCCGACTGAGTGCCGGGCTTACGCTTGGCGATAGACGAATCCGGGCGACGCTGGCGCAGCCAGTCCTGGTAGCCGCCGACATAAGCATTCACCGCACCATCGCCCTCGAATACCAAGGTACTGGTGACCACATTGTCGAGAAACGAGCGATCGTGACTGACCAGGAGCAGCGTGCCATCGAACTCCAGCAGCAGTTCCTCGAGTAAATCAAGCGTCTCCAGATCGAGATCATTGGTCGGTTCGTCCATCACCAGCAGGTTGGCCGGACGGGTAAAAAGCTTGGCCAACAGCAGTCGATTGCGCTCACCACCGGACAACGCCTTGGCAGGTTGACGGCAGCGTTGGGGCGGGAACAGAAAATCCTGCAGATAGCTGATGACGTGCTTTTCTTTGCCGTTGATGCTGACTTTGTCGCTGCCGCCGGCGACATTGTCCAGCACGGTCTTCTCCAGATCGAGCTGGTCACGCAGCTGGTCGAAGTAAGCGATCTCAGATCGGCTGCCAATCTCGATGCTCCCGTGGTCGGGCTCGAGTCTGCCCAGCAAGAGGTTTAGCAGGGTCGATTTTCCACAGCCGTTCGGACCGATGATGCCGATGCGGTCACCACGCAGTATGGTGGTTGAGAAGTCGCGGATGATCGGCCGACCCTGCCATGCGTAGCTGACGTTGGTCGCCTCGCAGACCAGCTTGCCCGAGACTTCGGCCCTGTTCATCGCCAGTCTCGCCGTGCCCTGCCGGCTGCGCCGCTCCCCATACTCGCGCCGCATCGCTTCGAGCCGTCTCACCCGCCCTTCGTTGCGCGTGCGACGCGCCTTGATCCCCTGACGTACCCAGACCTCTTCCTGCGCCAGACGCTTGTCGAAACGCGCCTGGGCCTGGGCCTCGGCGTTGTCCATTTCGTCGCGCCGGCGGAGGTAGTTCTGGTAATCGCCGGGAAAATCGGTGATCTTGCCGCGGTCGAGCTCGACGATGCGCGTCGCGAGACGCTGCAGGAAGCCCCGGTCGTGGGTGATAAAGACCAGCGTCCCCGGCCAGTTCAGCAGAAACTCCTCGAGCCAGGTGATGGATTCCACGTCGAGATGATTGGTCGGTTCGTCCAGAAGCAAGAGCTGCGGATCGGCGGCCAGCGCCCGCGCCAGCAAGACACGACGCTTCATACCGCCGGACAGCGCGGCGAAGGCGTCCTCGGCGGACAGCGCCAGGCGCGAGATCACGCGCTCGACCTGCTGTTCGATGCGCCAGCCATCCGCCGCCTCGAGCTCGTGCTGGATGCGCGCCAGGTGCGTCAGCGCGGCCTCGTCGGCGTCCTCGGCCAGCGCCAGACTCGCGGCATGGTATCGCTTGATCAGCTCCGCCCTGTCGCCGACGCCGTCGGCCACGACCTCGAATACGCTGCCGTGCAGCTGCTCCGGCACTGCCTGCGTCAGGCGCGCGATACGCACGCCCTGGGTGACCACGCGCATGCCGTCATCGGCCTTCAGTTCGCCGGCGATTAGCTTGAGCAGCGTCGATTTGCCCTCGCCGTTGCGGCCGAGCAGGCAGATGCGCTCGCCGGCCTCGACCGCCAGATCGATGCCATCGATCAACGGTGGATCACCATAGCTCAGGTGCAGATCACGAAGAGTGAGGATTGCCATCGGGACCGAATCCTGACACAAAGTGCGTCTAGCAACACCTGATCAGCGTCGGGTCATCACATACCTCATCCGACGAAGATTAGCGGGGTGCGGGGGCTTGGGCGAGAGATTGACCGGCGCCGAAATTTCCTCACGCCAACCGCCCTAAATGCCGCGGTATTAGCAGTATCTCTTAACCTACTAAAAAGCTAAAATTCGGGTATGAGAGGAAAAGTGGCTTTTAGAGAGGCCTGGTCCGGCGAGGCCGACTGCAAGAATTGCGCGCTGCGCGATTCGGTGCTGTTCGCCGGTCTGCAAGAAACGGATTTCGAGAAAATCCATCAGCCGATCAATCAGTACTTACTGCAACCTGGCCACATCATTTACCACGCGGGCGACCAGGGCGACCGTATGTTCACCGTCCGCAGCGGTCTGATCAAGCTTGTCCAATACCTCCCGGACGGCTCGCAGCGCATCGTCCGCCTGGTGCGCAAGGCCGATATCACCGGCCTCGAGACGCTCCTCGGCAAACCCTACGAGCATGACGCCCTGGTAATGCAGCCGACGGAGGTCTGCTGCCTGCCGGTATCAACCGTGCAGGCCTTGAGCAAAGACAACCCGGACCTGCACATCGAGCTGCTCAATCGCTGGCAGCGCGCGCTGAGCGAAGCGGATGCCTGGCTGACCGAGCTCTCGACCGGTTCGGCCAAGGAACGTATCGCACGGCTGCTGCTGCGTCTGGTGCAGGACGAGGACCCGCCGGTATGCACGCTGTTCGGGCGCGAGGACCTGGGGGCAATGCTCGCAATAACCACGGAGACCGCCAGCCGCATCATTGCCGAGTTCAGACGCAAGGACCTGTTAACCGACCTGGGCAGCAACCGCTTCGCCGTCAACAAGGCGCAGCTCGAGGCCCTGCTGAACGATTGAGAGTCCGCAAAGCCCTAACTATATGGACATCTCGAGGTCGGTCTGCACTGCCTCCACACCCGCCTGCGCACACTCCTGGTCGGTCTCACCACTCGGTGCGCCAGATACACCAACCCCGCCGAGCAAGGATCCGCCGACCTCGATCGGCACACCACCCGCCGACATCACCACGCCGGGCACGCGGCCGATAGGAGTATTGGCGCGGGCGCCGAGTTCCGACGTCGGGACATTGAACATCACTGCGGCATAGGCCTTGCCTTCCGAGATCTGAAGGGTGATCACCGGCGCGATGGTATCGCGCATGACCGCCTGCGGGACGCCGTCGCGGTCGACGACCGTAACGCCGATCTGGATTCCCTTCGCACGACAGGCCTCGACCGCCGCCTTGGCAACCGCCGCTGCGGTCTCCATCGTCATGCGCTTGACCTGAATCACCATGTTGTCTTCGGCAATGGCCGCGCCGGTGGCGAAGGTGCCGGCGAACACAAGAAATAGGAAAGGCCTTTTCACAGAATCCCCCTCGTCTGGATTGAAAAGATCGGCAATCCGCCCTGACTCCACGCGGGCAACACGCAATGCGCGGGTCTAATCAAATCCTTCGGCGCCCTCCGGCGAAACTGAAAGGCTAGTGGCCTGCGCGACTGACGCAACCCCAGCAAAATTAATGTAGTCGGGTCGGCAATCACCACCAAGCGCCACGTCAGCGGCGGTCGGCGCGTTGCGGGACATACATCAGGATTGTGTGCGACCGCCGCCGTAGTGGCTACGGACGTAGTTATCCACGATCGCCTGGAACTCCACGGCGATATTGTCGCCCTTGAGGGTGACCGTTCTTTCACCATCTACGTACACGGGCGCGGCTGGCTGCTCGCCCGTGCCGGGAAGGCTGATCCCGATATTGGCATGCTTGCTCTCGCCCGGCCCATTGACGACGCAGCCCATTACCGCGACATCCATTTCCTCGACACCAGGGTAATGCTCGCGCCACAACGGCATCTGCTCGCGCAGATAGCTTTGTATGTCCTGCGCCAGCTGTTGAAAATAGGTGCTGGTGGTGCGTCCACATCCAGGACAGGCAATGACCATCGGCGTGAATGCGCGCAGCCCCATCGACTGCAGGATCTCCTGCGCAACCCGGACCTCCTGGCTACGATCACCACCCGGCTCAGGGGTGAGTGAGATGCGGATGGTGTCACCGATGCCTCGTTGCAGCAGCACTGCAAGCGCCGCGGTCGATGCCACAATGCCCTTCGAACCCATCCCGGCCTCGGTGAGACCAAGGTGCAGCGCGTAGTCACAACGCGCCGCCAGTTGACTGTAGACACTGATCAGATCCTGCACGCCGCTCATTTTGCAGGAAAGAATGATGCGGTCACGCCCGAGTCCAAGCGCCTCGGCCCTGGCCGCACTCTGCAGTGCCGAGGTCACCATGATCTCGCGTGTCATCTGATCGGCGTCCAGCGGCTCCGGCAAGCCCGCGTTTTCGTCCATCATCTGCGCTATCAGGCCCTTGTCCAGCGAGCCCCAGTTGACGCCGATGCGCACCGCCTTGTCATTGGCGATAGCGGTCTCGATCATAGTTGCGAACTGGGCGTCGCGCTTGGCGCCGCTGCCGACATTGCCGGGGTTGATGCGATATTTGGCCAACGCGCGGGCACATTCCGGAAACTCGCTCAGCAGACGGTGGCCGTTGTAATGGAAGTCGCCGACCAGGGGCACCGTGACGCCGCACTTGTCCAATCCCTCACGAATCGCCGGCACTGCGCGCGCGGCCTGTTCGTTGTTGACGGTAATACGCACCAACTCCGACCCGGCACGGGCGAGATCGGCGACCTGGGCGACGGTACTGGGGATGTCCGCGGTGTCGGTGTTGGTCATCGACTGAACCACGATCGGCGCATCACCGCCAACGACAACGTTGCCGACGCGTACCGGGATCGTATGATGTCGCTGGATCTTGGAAAGACTCATCGCTTGAGCACTCGCTGTCCGGCCCGAAAACAGGCCGCCAGCATAGCAAACGCGGGCTTGGGCCACCCGCGTCCGCGCCGGCTCCAACGCCCCGGCGCCGGCCGGGGGCCGCTATCGCCCTTTTTTAGTCGGTTGATCCCCAACATCTTCTAGAGGATCGCGATCAACGGAAGGCGTTTTTGCCGAAAAGTTGGCCCGAATCAGTAATCCACGCCAAAAAGCCGGCCCGTTGGGGGCCGGTTTGTTCGGTACAAGAGGGGCATCGGTCACAGGTCGCCGTTCACCCCGGCATCGACAATCTCGTAGATGGTGTCGCGCACCTGCTGCGCCAGCGGCTGCAGGTTCTCCGGTAGGTCGACAGCGTGTAGCATCATGTCCATGTTCATGGTCACTATCCAGCCCTTACCGTTGCTGTCTTCCAGCACCGCAACACGACAAGGGAGGAAGCCGGCGAAAATGATGTTGTATTCGACCATCTTCTTGGCGATCAGCGCGTCGCAGAAAGCCAGGATGCGCATGTAGTTGGCATCTTGACCCATGGCCTGGACCTGTTCGGACAACGGCAGATCGGCCACCATTTTGAAGTTGAGCATATTGGCGCGTAGCTGCATCGACTCGATCGCATCGTCGACGCTGACGTCTTCGGCCAATTCGAACCGCTGGATACTGTTGTCGATCATCTGTCTGGCGATCGTTTTGTCGAACGCCGGTTTCTCGATCTCTTTTTTGCTGCCTGCCTGGGTGGTGCCGGTCAAAGCGAGAGCCAGGGCCATAAAAAGGATGCATATTCTCATTCGTTTCTTCCTCGTGGCGTCTGCGGACACCGACATCGGTGGTGAGTTGAATGCCGCGTGTTCGTCGGCTTGAGGCGACCAGCGGCGGCGATTTTCGGTCGAGATTGTAAACGATGCCAGCCCGCTTATCTCACCAACTTCCTGCTGCGGGCAGCGCCGCCATCAAAGCTTTCGCTCGGGTGGACGATGGGGCGGCAGGTTCAACGGGACAGGGCGGCTTGCGCGAGCCCGGCTATCCGCGACTACGCTGCGCCAGACGACGCCATAGCCAACTCTGCGGGACGTCGCGTCCGGTCTTCACGTAGTCCAGCGTATGCCGGTGCGAAACCGTCCATTGCATGCGGGTGAAGGCAGCGCGGTTGCCGCAGATCAACAGGCGGTCGCCGGCTTTGAGCGCATCCTGCGGATCCGGCAGCAGCATGCGGTCGTTGCGCCGGCGGATAAGCAACACAATCGCCTTCAAGTCACGCTCGCGCTGCCAGGGATCGCGCAAGAGATCGGCAGCACTGAAGTGGCCGCCCTCGGTCAAGTACTCCTGGAGCGCGCTCGCCTCGCCTTCGCCCAGCGACCACTCGCGGGTTTCCGGCACCTCATCGCCCACCAGGGCAATAACCCGACTCGCCAGCTCACAGGCCCAGCTCTCATCCTGATAAAGCGCCAGCGAGATGAATTCATACAGCATCGGTGTCGCCAGCAGCACCCGGATCTTGTCGGCGATAATCGCGCTGGGATGCATCACCATGTCGGCATCCACTGCGGCAATGATGTCGCGATTGTCGGCCTGGTTCTGCCGCACTACGGCGAACACCGACGAATTGAGTTCACGTGCCGTCATCACGATGGATAGATTGTTCGCATCATTGTCGGTGCCGGCCACGAGCCCGGCCGCGTTTTCGATGTCGGCCTCCAGCAGCGTCTCGGCCTCGGTGCCGAGACCGGTCACCAGTTTCGTATCCGGTTGCCCGGTGACCTGCGGTCTGGCCTCGATCACGACGACCTCGATGCCTTCACCCTTCAGCCGCCGGCAGATGGCCTTGCCGAACCGTCCATAGCCGCAAACGATCCAATGCCCGTCCTGTGGTGGATAAACGGGCTCACTCAATACCGCACCCTCGCGGCCGGTCAGCCACCGCTGCAACAGATACAGACACGGCGCCTGAAAAGCGACTGCGAGGTGGGCGGCAAAGGTGTCGAAGGGATCCACGATGTGGTCGGTCCCGAACGACGCCATATTGGCCTCGATATCGTGAGAATCAGCGCGGCTGATCACCTTGATCGGGGGATTGAGCAGCTTGGCGGTGATCGCGACCTTCAGGTTGACCTCGTTATCGTCGGTCAAGGCAACCACGCCGGCACAGCAGCTGTGCTGCAGCCCAGCCTCCTGCAGATAGCGGGTGACCGCGGCATCGCCGTGCAGCGCAGGGACGAATTCGCGCAGTTCCTGCAGCTGAATGATGCTGGTGCGCGCCTCGTCGATATCGATCACTACCGCATGTTGACCACGCTCGGTAAGCGACTGCACCAGCGCGGTCCCGGTCTCGCCATAACCACACACCAGATGAAATGGTTCGCGCATCGCGCGAATACGTCCGGCGAAGCGGTACTCGGCCAGGGCCTCTTGAAAGGTGCGATCCTGTACCAGGGCGAGGATGGTACCGAAGGCGTAGATCCAGGCGATTACCGAGGCGTACAGCGAAAGACTCACCCAGAGACGCTGGGCGTCGGAGAAGGCGTAGGGAATCTCACCGAAACCGATAGTGGTCGCCATATAACTGACGAAATAGAACGCATGGAAGATGCTCATATACCAGACGTTGCCATCGGCGTCGCGACCAGGGATCAAGGTCAGACCGCTGATCGCCACGGCATAGACGACCAGCAGCGTCAGCAGCGGCTGACGCATGCGGCGCAGGATCAGGAAGACGATGGTTTCCATGCGCCCGAGCAGCCGGCCGATCAGCGACGCAGCATAACGGTCTCGATGATGAGCAGGATCACGGAGACCACATTGGCAAGCATCGCGCCGCCGGAGAGCGAGACAATGCTCGCCACCACCACCGGCGTCAGACCGGTTCCCATGATATGCACGGCGAAGGTCCACACCACGGCCGCGGCGATCAACTGAAGGATGGCGACCAGGCTGGTGGCCAGGAGCAGCGCGCCCATCTGGCTGCGGTCGCCGAATTTGAGCACGGTGGCAATCAGGTTGACCACGATCACTGCGAACAGCTCGTAGACGTGATGGTGATCAGGATTCTCGATCTCGCCGACGAAGAAGCCAAAATTCAGCGTCAGCGCTAGTACGATGAAAAAACCGAAAACGACCTTCTCCGGGTTCATGAAGACTCTCCGATCGAGCATGCGGATACCTGGTGTCGGCCTCTATTAAAGCACGCTGCGACAGGCAGCCGGCTCATGCGTTACTTTTGGTAACACAATGGTACTGCTAGGCTCTCGCTATGGTCCCACCGCGGTTCCCGATCAGTAAAGAACTCGCCGTCATCCTCGGCGCGCTGCTGCTGCTGTTCTTCGTCAGTCCGGTGGCCGGCTGGTGGGCGACGCCGGCCATGGGTTGGACGACGCCCTATCTGCTGTGGCTGCTGGTGATTCTGGGGGCGGCACTCATCCACCGGCGAGACGACTCTGATGAGTCATGAACTGGCCACACTGTTCGCCGCCGGTTTCGCTTACCTGCTGGTCTTGTTCCTGCTCGCCTATGCCACCGACCGCGGTCTCATCCCGGCGCGTGTGGCCTCGCATCCGCTGACCTACACGCTGTCGATCGGCGTCTATGCCACATCCTGGACCTACTATGGCAGCGTGGGCTTTGCCGCCCATAACGGCCTGCTGTTTCTGACCATCTACATCGGCGCGACGCTGACCTTCGTGCTGAGCCCGGTGCTACTGCGACCGATCCTGCGTCTCAGCCGAGAATATCAGCTGACCTCGCTGGCCGACCTGTTGGCGTTTCGCTATCGCAGCCAGGCGGCCGGGGTGCTGGTGACGCTGTTCATGCTGGTCGGCACCGTGCCCTACATCGCGCTGCAGGTGCAGGCGGTGACCGAGTCGCTGCGCGTGCTCAGCAACGAGGTACCCTCCAATACCATCGCGCTGGTCTTCTGTGCCACCCTGATCCTGTTCGGCGTATTGTTTGGCGCGCGGCATATTTCGCCCCGCGAGAAGCACCGCGGACTTGTCGTCGCCATCGCGTTCGAATCCTTGATAAAGCTACTGGTGCTGCTGCTGATCGGCACCTATGCGCTGTTCGGGCTGTTCGATGGGCCGCAGGGACTCGAGCAATGGCTGGATATGCACCCAGAGGCACTCCAGGCACTGTATCGGCCGGTCAACGAAAGCCCCTGGGCCGCATTGGTCTTCCTGTCGTTCGCCGCGGTCTTCCTGCTGCCGCGCCAGTTTCACATGCTGTTTGCCGAGAACCTGGACCCAAGGGGTTTGCGCACCGCCACCTGGGCGATGCCGGTATTTCTGCTGCTGCTCAACGTCTCGATTCCGGTCATCCTGTGGGCCGGGCAACGCCTCGAACTGGGCATCCATCCCGATTATTACGTCCTCGGTATCACGCTGACCAACGGCCCTTCCTGGCTGTCGCTGTTGGCCTTCATCGGCGGCCTATCGGCCGCCAGCGCAATGGTCATCGTCACCAGCATCGCGCTGGCCTCGATGAGCCTGAACCACCTGCTGCTGCCCGCCAGCTATCCCGACCCGGCGATGAATCTCTACCGCTGGATACTTTGGGGACGCCGGCTGATGATCGGCCTGATCATCATGGCCGGCTATGGCTTTTACACCGGACTGGAGCACAGTCAGGGCCTGGTTGAACTCGGCCTGATCTCATTCGTCGCCGTCGCGCAGTTCCTGCCGGGTATCGCCGGGCTGCTCTATTGGCGGCGCGCGACGCGCAGCGGCTTCATCAGCGGCCTGCTCGGCGGCATCGTCGTCTGGTCGTTGTTGCTGGTGGCTCCGCTGTTGTTCGGCTCGGGGATCTTGATTACCGACCTGGGCGTGCCGGATCTGATCGACTCCAGCGGGATGAACAAGTGGGCCTTCGCGACCTTCGCCACCCTGACCGTAAACGGCGGTCTATTCGCACTGGTCTCGCTGCTGACGCGCCAGTCGCCGGGTGAACTGGAGGCGGCACGCGCCTGCTGCGCCGAGACCATGATGCCCCTGTCCGGCGTGGTGGCCGCAGGATCGACCGCCGAGTTTCGCGCCGGCCTGGCGGAAACGCTGGGCCAGGAGATGGCCGATCGCGAGGTCGATCAGGCGCTCAGCGATCTGAGCCTGATGCCCAACGAGCGCCGCACCGCCGAGCTGCGCCGCCTGCGCGAACGCATCGAGCGCAACCTCTCAGGCCTGCTCGGGCCGCAGCTCGCCCATGTGATCGTCAACCGCCGCCTGGAGCTCGACCCGGTGGCCAAGATCGCGCTGGCGGATTCGATGCGCTACGTGGAAGAGCGTCTCGAGACTTCTCGCTCCCAGCTGCAGGGGCTGGGCGTCGAGCTGGACAACCTGCGGCGCCTGCATCGACAGATCCTGCAGGATCTGCCGCTGGGTGTCTGCGCTATCGACAACCAGGGCAAGATCGTGCTGTGGAACCTCGCGCTCGAGATGATGAGCGGCGTCGAGGCGCAGCGGTTGATCGGCACCGGCCTGAACGACCTGCCACGACCCTGGGACGGCCTGCTGGGCGGATTCGCCCGCTCCAACCAGGCCCACATCTATCGCATGGAACTGCCCGTGGCCGGCAAACCACGCTGGTACAACCTACACAAGGCGGCCTATGCCGACCCGGTGAGCGAGGGCATCGGGCCCTCCAGACCGGGCGTGGTCATGCTGATCGAGGACCTTACCGATCTTGGCAACCTAGAGGCCGAGCTGGCGCACAGCGACCGTCTCGCCTCGGTCGGCCGGCTGGCGGCGGGCGTCGCTCACGAGATCGGTAATCCGGTCACCGGCATCGCCTCGCTGGCACAGAACCTGCGCCACGAAGTCGACCCCGACATTGTGCGACAGAGCGTTGAGGACATCATCGACCAGACCCGGCGCATCTCCAGCATCCTCGGCACCCTCAAGAGTTTCAGCCGCGGCAGCCGGCACCTGCAGCAGCGCGAGACCTTTCCGCTGAGCGAGGCAGTGGAACAGGCCGTTCACCTGTTGCGGCTCACGCACAAGCACGACGGCATCCGATTCGAGGCCAGCTGTCCCGAAGGCATCAGTATGACTGGCAATCGGCAACAGCTGTCGCAGGTGCTGGTCAATCTGCTGAGCAACGCGGCCGACGCCTCCAAACCCGGCGATCGCGTCGATCTGCTGGCGCGCGGGGGCGGCGATGAGGCGATTATCGAGGTAATGGACCAAGGACAAGGCATACCCGAGGAGATTCAAGAGAGCATCTTCGAGCCGTTCTACACCACCAAACCCACCGGCCAGGGCACCGGGCTCGGCCTGTCGCTCGCCTACAAGATTATCGAAGACCACAACGGCACCCTGACCATCGATTCGCAGGCCGGATTCGGCACGCGTGTGGTGGTCACCCTGCCGCTGCAGGAGAACGAAAGACCCTATGCACCAGCTGCTCATCATTGAGGACGAACCCGTCATCCGCGGCGCCCTGCGACGGCTTCTGGAGCGCCAAGGCCACCAGGTCAGCGAGGCGGAATCCGTGGAGGCAGCCAGGGCGGGCGATGGGCTCGCCGGCTTCGACCTGATTATCACCGACCTGCGCCTACCCGGCGAGCCCGGCAGCAGCGTATTGCAGCTCGCCCCCGAGGTACCGGTGATCATCATGACCAGCTACGCCAGCGTCGCGTCTGCGGTGGAGGCAATGAAGAGCGGTGCCGCAGACTACATCGCGAAACCGTTCGACCATGACGAACTCGTGATGCTGGTCGACAAGGTACTGCGTGAGAAACAGAAGGAACGCCGCGTCGCGGCACTGCAGACCGATGTCGACCATGCCTATCCGGTGGCCGGCATGATTGGCAAGAGTGCCGCGATGAGCGAGGTCTGCAACCGTATCCATAAGGTCGCACCCACCGAGGCGACGGTGCTGATCATCGGCGAATCGGGAACCGGCAAGGAGCTGGTCGCGCGTGCGCTACACAAACACAGCAGGCGCTGCGATGCGCCCTTCGTCGCCTTCAACTGTGCTGCAGTCCCTGAACAATCGATCGAGGCCGAGCTTTTCGGCCAGCATCAATCAGAGCGCTTCCGCCCCGGGTTGGTGCAGATCGCCGAGGGCGGTACGTTGTTCATGGATGAGATCGGCGAACTGCCGATGGCCGCGCAGGCCCGTTTGCTGCGCATCCTGCAGGGTGGTGAGCACGACGCCGACGATGGTGGCAGCGGCCTGGCGCCCAATGTGCGTATCCTCGCCGCGACCCATCGCGACTTACGCAAGCTGGTCCAGCAAAACGCGTTTCGCAGTGATCTCTACTTCCGTCTGCGTGTGGTCGAACTGGCCCTGCCACCGTTGCGCGAGCGCGGCGACGACGTCATCGAACTGTCGGTGTTCCTGCTCGACAAGGCGCGCAAACAACTCGGCCGCCCGCCCCTGACGCTGGGTCGCGAGGCCCTCGAGGCGATTCGTCGTTACCACTGGCCGGGCAATGTACGCGAGCTGTCGAACGCCATCGAGCGCGCGGTCATCCTATGCGAAGGAGACATCATTAACCCAGACCTCCTCGCGATCGATCACCGCGTTACCAGTGCCGGCACGGCCGCCGATCTGACCGACAAGCTGTCGCTGGAGGAATACTTCCGCGTCTTCGTGCTCGAGCATCAGGACCGCATGACCGAGACCCAGTTGGCCCACGCACTCGGCATCAGCCGCAAGACGCTGTGGGAGCGTCGCCAGCGCTTCGGCCTGCCTCGCACCAAGAAGCGCTAGATCGACGTGTCCAAGTATTTCGTTTTGTTTACCGTTGGAAACAACGGCGTTACAAAACGTAACGTTCATCCCCGTTTTGTGTTACACAAATACCCCAACAGGGGTGGGCAAAGGGGGCTCGCGAAGACAATAAGTCCCTGATTCCTTTTGACAATGATCAGTTGCGCCCGGAACAATCACGAGCCTGGCAGCCTGGCTAGAGAATCAGGCAAAAATCCGGTGTCGCAGACCGAAAACCTCGAATTAACCGCGGAAGAACCGCGAGCGGACAGCAGACGCGCCGACAGTCGTTACGACGACGCCCTGCACCAGGCTGGAAAGCCGGCGGGATGCGACGATGCCAGGACCGGGCCTATCGAAATCTAGAGAACTAAATCGCAACCGCGGAGTGACCGAGTTATGGATACAAAAGCTGCGCAGTACTGGAAGGCGAACATTCGCCTTGTCACTGTCCTGCTGGTGATCTGGTTTGTCGTCTCGTACGGCTTCGGGATCATCCTTGCAGAACCCCTCAACGCCATCCGTGTCGGCGGCGTCGGGCTGGGCTTCTGGTTTGCTCAACAGGGGTCGATCTTCGTCTTCATCGTCCTGATCTTCTTTTACGCTGCCCGAATGAACGCGCTTGATCGCGAGTTCGACGTGCACGAAGACTAAGAGGCAAGCTAAATGGATCTCCAAACACTGACATATATCGTTGTCGGCGCAACCTTCGCGCTGTACATCGGCATCGCCATCTGGGCCCGGGCCAGTTCGACCGGCGAGTTCTACGTCGCCGGCAAGGGCATTCACCCGGTCGCCAACGGCATGGCCACCGCCGCGGACTGGATGTCTGCCGCCTCCTTCATCTCGATGGCCGGCCTGATCGCCTTTAACGGCTATGGCGCCTCGGTCTTCCTGATGGGTTGGACCGGTGGTTATGTACTCCTGGCCATGCTGCTCGCGCCGTATCTGCGCAAGTTCGGCAAGTTCACCGTGCCGGAATTCATCGGCGAACGCTTCTACTCGAATACGGCGAGGATGGTGGCGGTCGCGTGCCTGATCCTCGCGTCGGTCACATACGTCATCGGTCAGATGAAAGGCATCGGCGTGGCGTTCTCGCGCTTTCTGCAGACCAGCTATGAGGCGGGTCTTTATATCGGCATGGGCATCGTCTTCGTTTACGCGGTGTTGGGTGGTATGAAGGGCATCACCTACACGCAGATCGCGCAGTACTGCGTACTGATCTGCGCCTACACCATCCCGGCCGTGTTCATTTCGCTCAACCTGACCGGCGATCCTATTCCACAGCTGGGTCTGATCGGCTCGATGGCAGACGGCTCCGGCCTGACGATGATGGAAAAACTCGATCAGGTGGTGACCGACCTCGGCTTCGGCAAGTACTCAGAACAGGTATTGGGCTCAAAACTCAATATGTTCGTCTACACGCTGTCGCTGATGATCGGGACCGCCGGCCTGCCGCACGTCATCATCCGCTTCTTCACCGTCCCCAAGGTCAAGGATGCCCGCAGCTCGGCCGGCTGGGCGCTGGTGTTCATTGCGATCCTCTACACCACCGCACCGGCGGTCGGCTCGATGGCGCGTCTGAACCTGATGAACACCATCCAGACCGGTCCAGTCGGTGAGGTCACGGGCAATATCGAGATCGCCCAGGTGCCGCAATGGATGATCAACTGGCAAAAGACCGGCCTGCTGGAATGGGAAGACAAGAACGGCGACGGTCGTATCCAGTACTACAACGAGAAGAACGCCGAGATGGCGGCCAAGGCCGAAGGATTCGGTTGGAAGGGTAATGAGATGACCAAGGTCGACCGTGACATCATGGTACTGGCCAACCCGGAGATCGCCAACCTGCCCAACTGGGTCGTCGCCATCGTGGTTGCCGGTGGCCTCGCCGCGGCACTGTCGACCGCGGCCGGCCTGCTGCTGGCGATCGCCTCTGCGGTGTCGCACGACATCATAAAAGGCATGATCAACCCCAACATCTCAGAGAAGAGCGAGCTCCTGGCATCGCGTATCTCGATGGCGGGCGCGATCTTTCTTGCCGGTTACCTGGGTCTGCATCCACCGGACTTCGCCGCCGGCACGGTGGCCATCGCCTTCGGGCTGGCCGCGAG
>JAHEJD010000006.1:25245-54252 GCA_024639005.1 Chromatiaceae bacterium
CAGGCTCGTGCATGGCGGGACCCAATGTATCGAGATGCCACAGGCCGCTTTTGCTAAGCTCGTGTCCGGGCCAAACGCCACCGTTCAGGAATCCGGAAGATGGAAGTCGAACTCGTTGAGATCCGCCAGTTTCTCGAGCAACGCAATCCATTCAGCTACCTCGACGACCAGTTACTCGACGAGTTGCCGCAGGACATCGAGATCCGTTACCTGCGTCGCAGCGGGAGCTTCCCACCCGCCGACGGGTTTCTGTATGTAGTGCGCAGCGGGGCGATAAAGGTCTACGACAAGTCTGGCGAACTGTGCGAAAAGCTCGGGGAAGGCGACCTGTATAGCGTCACCTGCCAGCTGGTCAACTTCGACGACTGCAATCGCGGCGAGGCCGTCGAAGACAGCCTGCTCTACATGCTGAGCTGCGATCGTCTGAAGGCGCTTTGTCGCAGCTCAAAGACTTTCAGCGAGCATTTCTCGGCGAGCGTAAAAGAGCGCCTCAAGACTGCCGTTACTCCTGTCCAAGGCTCGCATGACCCAACGGTTGCCGCGATGATGGTCGAGGTCGCCAGCCTCGTGCGCCGACAGCCGATCACCATCGATTCTGGCATGACCATCCGCGAGACCGCAGCGATGATGAGCAACAAGGATGTGTCGTCGGTGATGGTGATGCAGGGCGAGCAACTCGTCGGGCTGGTAACCGACCGCGACCTGCGTAGACGGTGCGTGGCCATCGGCCTGAGCGGCGCCGAGCCGATCGATCAGATCATGACCCCTGACCCGGTCGTCATCGAGGGCAACACACTGACGGCGCAGGCCCTGATGACCATGACGCGCAAACGCTTTCATCATCTGCCGGTTACCCGCGACGGCAAGCTGATCGGCATGATCACGGCCACTGACCTGGCCAATCATCAGAGTGCAAACTCGGCCTATCTTGCAGTCGACGTGCGCAAGGCCAAAACCGTGGCCGACCTGATTGAAGTCAGCAGGCGCCTGCCCAGTCTGCATCTGCGGCTCGCCAATGCAAGTGCGACCGCGCGCCATATCGGCGAGGCGGTGTCTTGCCTGACGGATTCGATTACCGCTCGCCTGCTGCAGATGGCAGAGGCGTCCCTCGGGCCGCCGCCGGTCCCCTATGCGTGGCTGGCGGGTGGATCGCAGGCCCGTCGTGAGCAGAGTTCGCATTCCGATCAAGACAACGCGCTGCTGTTATCGGATGACTTTCAGCCCGAGCACGATGAGTATTTCGCGGCGCTGGCCAAATTCGTCAGCGATGGCCTCGACGCGTGTGGCTTTGTGTATTGCCCGGGCGATGCCATGGCGACCAACAAGCAATGGCGCCAGCCTCTGCGGGTCTGGCAGGGCTATTTCAGCGGCTGGATAGAGCGCCCCGACCCGATGTCGATGATGCTCTCCAGCATCTTCTTCGATCTGCGTCCGGTCACCGGCAGCGTCGAGCTGTTTACCCCCTTGCAGACCATGATCCTGAAGAAATCGGAGGAGAATCGGATCTTTCTCGCCCACATGATGGCCAATGCGATGCAGCACCGCCCGCCGCTGGGCTTCTTTCGCCAGTTTGTGCTGGAACGCGGCGGTGAACACGATGAGACCCTAGACCTCAAGCATCGCGGCATCGTACCGATCACGGACATCGCGAGACTGCTGGCCCTGTCGCTCGGCAAGGCGCAGGTGAACACTGTCGATCGCCTACGCGCCTGTGCCGGCACCCTGGCGCTGTCGACAGATATGGCCGAAAATCTCGAGGATGCGCTGGAGTTCATTGCGTCGCTGCGCATACAGCACCAGGCAAATCAGATCCGACGTGGCGTGAAGGCCGACAACTATGTTCCGCCGGACCAGCTCTCCGAACTCGAACGTGAACACCTGAAGCATGCGTTCAAGGTCATCCAGTTGATGCAAGAGACCATGACCAAGCGATTCGGTGCGGACAATCTGGGATGAGTCCTATGCTGGCGCGCTTTCTCGGCAAGGAATATCAGCGCAAAAAGGCGCTGGCCACGGCAGCGCCGGGGCCGCTCGCCGATTACCTGGCCACGCCCTTCCCCGACAGGCAGAGCGACTGCCGCGAGTTGGAGATCGTCGCGATCGATCTCGAGACGACCGGCCTCGATCCCCGCAAGGACGATATCCTGAGCATCGGTCTGGTGCATATTGATCGTTTCGCGGTGAAGCTATCGACCGCCTGGCACAGCATTGTGCGCATCGATCGCGACATCCCTGGTGATTCGGCAATCATCCACCACATCACCGACGACAGGTCTGCGGCCGGCGCGCCGATCGACGCGCTGCTACCGGAGCTGTTGCGTCGCCTGGCCGGCCTGCCCATGTTGGTGCATTATTCGCCGATCGAACAGAACTTCATCAGCGCCAGCTGCCAACGGCTCTACGGTGCGCCTTTCGTGGCGCCGATCATCGACACGCTGGAGATCGGTCAGCGGATATTGGAACGGCGCAATCATCTGATCCAGCCGGGAGACCTGCGCCTGTTCAACTTACGCCCGCGTTACAACCTACCGCAATACAAGGCGCACAACGCGCTGACTGATGCGCTGGCCACCGCAGAACTCTTCCTGGCGATGGCCGACAATCTCTACCCGGAACGCCCGTGCCCGCTGGGCCAGTTCCTGAGCAACCGCTGACGAGCCCGAATCTGATGGCTGAGAAGATGCCCAATCTGCACAAGACGCTGCTGATCCTGATCGTGATCTTCCTGCCGCCGTTTTGGCTGTTGTTCACCGACGAGGGTTCACGAGTCTCGGACACGGCCCTGCTCTGGCTGCTGGGGGAAAAAGACGTCAAGGTCGACCTGCGCAAACTCGATAGCCGCTTTTCCCAGGAAGATATCCGGAACGTGTACAGCGAGAACGAGTGGCAGTGTGGACCGCAGGCGACGCCCTTCGGCGACCAGTTGTGCCTGACCAGGATCGGGACCTTCAACGGCTATCCCTCACAGCTGCTGACCTTCTATTTCCGCGATGGCCGAGTCAGCGCCATGAAACTGATCTATCGCGATCAGTACCATCAGCAGATCCTGGGCTTCAACATCGAGCAGTTCGGACAGCCCAGCAATGTGGCGGCGGCCATCGCCGAGGGCCCGGACGCCGACGAGATACTGGAATGGGACCTCGAACACGGCGTAATGGTGATGAAAAAGACGCTGGGCAAAACCGATGAGCCCGCCCTGCTGTGGATGGCGTCCGGCGACACCTGATTTCCAGCCCGCTTATCTCACCGTTTTCCGTCGCGAGCGGTTCGAGACACCGCTGTGGCGGGGCGCACGCAGCGAAGGGCGGTGAAGGCGTAGCCGACACTACGTCGAGCCGGCCGCAACGAGTACGCACCGTCACAGCGAGCGTATCGGGCCGCACAGTAGGTAATTGGTGAGATAAGCGGGCTAGCGGCTTGCCCTGGACATTCCCTGTCCTTTGAGAGGCTGCTCCGTCGCCAAGGCCATCGATACTCGCGCGATATCAAGAGCAGGAGCAGGCGGAGCGCCTCGACCATGCGTCAGACCACACTCGACCCGATCTCTCTCGAAGACGTCACCAATCTCGAGCAGGCCCCATTTGTAATAGAGGGCAAAGGTGACAACGCTATAACAATCGACTTCCAGTCCGAAGACAATAAGCGGGAATATCTCGCAATGGAGGTCCACGGCTCAAGCAACAGCGCCGGGTTGAAGAACATATTCGACGACGCCGCTGACAGCCCGATCACCGGCACGATCAACTGAGGCCGAGAGCCTGCACCCTATCCAAGCCGTGACCCTTATGCCTGCGGCGACCTCTGAACTCAACTGATATTGCGGACCAGATAGCGTCCAGGCAGGCCACCCTCGCGCACGATGTCCAGCATGCGCACCGGGAAAGTGCCCTGCGAACGGTCCGCGAAATAGAGCTTGAGCGCCTCTGAGACTGTCGGGAATGCCATGCGGTCCCAGGGAATCTCCGGCTCGGCCAGCAGTTCCACTGCGAGGCTTTCCTCCCCCGGCGAGAAGTCGAGATCGAGCAGGCGTCCGCGAAACAGCATGTACACCTGATTGATGTGCGGAAGATTGACGGTCACGTAGAGGTCATCGACCGCTACGCGCGCATTGGCCTCTTCCAGCGTCTCCCGCATGGCGCCTTCGTAGGTCGTCTCTCCATTCTCCATAAACCCGGCCGGCACCGTCCAGAGGCCAAGGCGCGGCTCGATGGCACGCCGGCACAGCAACACTTTGTCTTCCCAGTGCGCAATGCAGCCCGCCACGACCTTCGGGTTCTGGTAGTGAACAGTGCCGCATTGATCACACAGATGGCGCGGGCGATTATCTCCATCCGGGACACCGACGCGCACCTCGCTGCCGCAGACACTGCAATACTTCATCGTTCATCCATCGGGGTTTTGCGCATGATAGCAGCCTCGGTCTGCGGACCACGGCCGATCCTGCGCGGCCGCGACCTGCCAACGGTGATCCGTGACGGCGTGAATAACGCGCTGCAAACCGCAGGTCCGGTACTTGCCGATGCGGGGTATCGCTGCGAAACGCCAGACCCTTCGGTGCACGCGCTGAGCAGCGAATCATGCTACCTCTCCTGGTCAGTTGCGGAAGTGCCGGTTAGCATTGCCGCAACCCCAGAGGGCTGCGACTGCATGACCAAACAACACGCCAACGCCGATATTCCAGAGACCGTGGCAGCGGTCGATCTCGGTTCCAACAGTTTTCACATGATCGTGGGGAAACTCGATAACAAACAACTGGTTATTCTAGATCGCCTGCGCGACGCCGTGCGCCTTGGCGGTGGCCTGCTGGATGACAAGACCCTCAGTGACGACGCCTGGGAGCGTGCGCTCGACAGCCTGTCGCGCATGGGTCAGCGCCTGCGCACCCTGCCACCGCATGCGGTACGTGCAGTGGGCACCAACACCATGCGGCAGATTCGCGACGGCGGCGCATTTCTACAGGCCGCCGAAGATGCGCTCGGGCATCCGATCGAGATCATCGGGGGGCGTGAGGAGGCGCGCCTCGTCTACCTCGGCGTCGCGCACGGTCTTGCGGCAGGCAACGAGACCCGCCTGGTGATCGATATCGGTGGTGGCAGTACCGAGCTGATCCTTGGCGAGGGTCTGGCGCCGCGCGAGAGAGAGAGCCTGTTCATGGGTTGTGTCAGCACGACACGGCGCTTCTTCCCCAATGGCAAGATCAGCCAGGACGCGATGGACCGGGCGATATTGAGCGGCCGCGTCGAACTCCGACCGGTCCGGAAGATGTTTCAGTCCAGTCAGTGGCAGGCCGCAGTCGGCAGCTCTGGCACCATAAAGGCCATCGAGCGCGTCGTGATCGCCAACGGCTGGAGTGAAGAAGGCATCACGAGGTCATCACTGAAAAGGCTTCGCCGCGCGCTGGTCGGTGCCGGGCATATCGACGAGGTCAAGCTCGAAGAACTGTCGGACGATCGTCGACCGGTGTTCGCCGGCGGCGTTGCCGTGCTCAGCGCGGTCTTCAAGGCACTTGACATAGACGCGATGCAGGTATCCGACCTGGCGCTGCGCGAGGGACTTCTGTACGAGCTGATCGGCCATATCCGACACATCGATATCCGCGACTCCACGGTCCGGGCGGTGATGCAACGCTTCGGCGTGGATCGCGCACAGGCGAGCCGGGTGGAGACGACGGCGCGGGCGCTGCTGCGGCAGGTCGAGGGGAATTGGGCACTAGACGACCCAGAACACACCTTTATGCTGAACTGGGCAAGTCGACTTCATGAGATTGGCCTGGTTATTTCACACGGCAGTTTTCATAAGCACGGTGCCTATATCTTGGCGAACGCCGACCTGCCCGGCTTTTCGCGCCCGCAACAGGCGGTGTTGGCGGCATTGGTCCGGGTCCACAGGCGCAGATTCCTCGACAGCGAGTTCGTGGCCCTCCCCAGCTATGCCGCAGGGAGCGCCAAGCGGATGTCCGTGTTGCTGCGCCTGTCAGTGCTGATGCACCGTGGACGCAGCGGCAGTCATAAACCGCCGATGAAGATCGCCGTCCACGAAAACGACATACGGCTGGACTTCCCAGACGGTTGGCTGTTGGAGCACCCCTTGACCGAGGCCGAGATAGCACGCGAGGCCGAGTACCTCTCCGCGTCAGGATTCACCCTGCAATATGCCTAGGTAATTCCGCCCCTTGCCATTGCAAACTCCACGATCACTATAAGAATTAAAGAGGGAGGCCAATGACCGACTTCACCGAAGCGCTAGTGGGCTTTGAACTGGGAGACGAAGCCGGCGAATCAGCAGTGCAGTCACTCGAGCGCACCAACGGGCATGCGATGTGCGCGATGGCCTTCAGCCTGCGGTGGGAAAGTGAGATCGCGCGACACACGGACCAGCTGGTCGCACGCAAGCTGAATCTGTGGCGCGATATCCTGCCATTCGAACTCGAACCCGAACTCATGGATAAGCCCGTCAACCATATCGCCAGCCGGCGCCTGGCGCCCGGCCAGCTGATTGTCCCGTATCAGTCCGACCTGTGTTTCAACCTCAGACAGCGCGCATTCCATCGTCAGCTGCGAAAAAATAACTACATCGAACCCCGCGCCGGTCGCTTTTATCCGCGCACCTTCATCGGTGGATCGCACGGTATCTTTCCCGAGGAGCGTCTGCCGTTCCGGGTAAGCAGCGTCAGCGGGGACATGATTGGCTGCGACCTCAATCATCCCTTGGCGGACAGGGCGCTCGATCTCAGTGCCCGGATCCTGGATATCTGGGCGGCGGGCGAGGAACACGGCGGCAGCTGTAACGATATCGCAGATATGGTTACGCTCAACGGACCCGGGATGCAGGCGCGCTGGCGCGGCCAGCCGACGGATTTTTGGCAGGACCTGCCGTTTGCGCGCGTGGCAGGGGAACCCGACGCCGGCTTCTACGCGATGCCTCGCTTGGTCCCGCACGTCGATCAGACGGCATCGGCACAGATCGGCCAGCTGTATCAGCGTCTGCTGCCCCCGCAAAGCCGGGTTCTCGACCTGATGGCCAGCTGGCAGTCTCATCTGCCGGACGCGCACGGCCTCGGCGAGGTCATCGGACTCGGGATGAATGCCGAGGAGCTCGCCGCCAATCCGCTGCTCGACGGGCATCGGCTGCACGATCTCAATCTCGACCCCCAGCTGCCCTACGAGGATGCGGAGTTTAGCGCTGTCATCTGCAGCCTGTCGGTGGAGTATCTAGTCAAGCCCTTCGAGGTCTTTGCCGAGGTTGCCCGCGTGCTGCAGCCGGGTGGCCGGTTCATCGTCACTTTCTCCAACCGCTGGTTCCCGCCCAAGGTGATCCGCGTCTGGGAGGGCATACACGAATTCGAACGCCCCGGTTTGACCTTGGAATACTTCCTGCGTGATGGTCTGTTCGACCAGCTCGAGACTTGGTCGGTACGCGGGCTGCCACGCCCCGCAGACGACAAGTACGCAGGCCGCATGGCCGATAGCGATCCCGTGTATGCGGTGTGGGGCAGTAAACGTTGAATCCGCACGGGATCGACAGCATTACCCGGATGCAGCAGTTGTCCGGACGCATGGATCAGCTGAACAGCCGGACCGAGATAGAGTCGGCCCTGGACGATATCGAGTAGCTGATGGAGGCACTCGATCCCGAGCTGCAGGAGCCCGCCTGCGAGCTGATCGAGGCGCTGCGGCGCAGGCTGGAAGCGCTGGAACGGTGAGCGAGGGCGGCAGAGACTCGCGGCACTATGCAGTGCGCCGCGTGAATCCCTTCGAGGGCGTGCTACAGGTCGTGGAGACACACAATGCACGCGCCTACAGCCCAAACGGTCAGATCTGGCAGGTGCAGGTGTTGACCCAGCGCCCGGACCATACCTGGCGGAGTTTCAGCGACGCAGAAGCGGTCGAGCAGTTCTTCAATTTCGGCCTCTGGGACGCGGTCGAGGGTCTGCACCGGATCCCAGCCAGCCCCCTACTGGATATAGGCGATATGCAGGCGGCGGCCGACGAGCTCACGAGCGTGCTGCGGCGCCTGCTCGAAGACCTGCCATTCGCATTGATCGATGACTACGAATACTGGGCCACCGATTACGACGGCCGGCCATTGGCACTGCTGGCAACCACCGAGAATCCGCGCCTTCTGCACGACATCCGGGTGAGTCGCTGGCAGGCGACCCGCGTATCCGACCACAGCTTTACCTCGCCATCCCTGCTCGCACGTGACCTGCCGACTCAGGGACATGTCGGTCCACGCCAACACGCCGAACAGCTGGAGCGCCAGGTGCGCCAGCTGGGCCAACACAAGGCCTGGTTCCGCCGCTCGTCCGAGGGCGATGGTGAACGCCTGCAGCCCAAGCGCGCCGACACCGCGCTGACCGCAGAGGCCTTTCCGCCGCTCGGACTGAAATCCGACTGGACAGATGACATCACACGCGAACTGGCCACAGACTACCTCGCCTGGCAGGCACCGCGGCTGCTGACGCTGCAGCGTATTGACGATGCGCAGCGCCAATGGCTCGAACAACACGCCTGTCACCGGGCCGCAGAGCTCGCCGCAGCGTATCGATTGATCCCGCGTATACTCGACAAGGCGCGCCTCGAGGCAGCACGGGTCGAGGCAAGACTGCGCCGATCCGCCGTCCGAGATTGAACAGCAACCGAGGAGACCGCGACCGTGTCAGCGCAGAAAGACTGGCGTGTGGACATCTTTCCCCTGACCTTTTTCGCCCTGGTGATCGCTGCCAAGACCTACTATCTGGTCGGCTATGTCAGCGCCAACGCCCATCTCTGGGATTTGATGACCGACACCGAGCGCCGTCAGGCCTTCGGCGGCGCGGTGGGATACTACCTGACGGGACAGTTCTCACACATCAGCTATTATGCGACCGCACTCGCCTTCGATGCGTTGGTGTTCTACAGCCTCTGGGTGAGGCGCGCGGCGAAGGAGCGTCCGCACGGCTTCTTGGAAAACATCTTCCCGTTGATCACCGTGTTCGTCCCGGTGCTGGGCTTCACCTTGATGTTCATCCCCGATGTGCGTGCGGTATTGCCGACCTATCCACCGGCATTTCTACATCGGATGGGGGAGCTGATAACGGGATTCCCGTTCTACATGAACCTGGCCGGGCTACTGATCGGACTGTTTGGCGCCGCGTTCAGTATCTGGGCCATTCGCCATCTACGCGCCTCGTTCGGCCTGCGCACCGCGGTGCGCGAGCTGGTGACCACCGGCCCCTACCGACGCATCCGCCACCCGCTTTACTTTGGTGAGATCATTCACATCTTCGGTGTCGTCATTCTGGCTGCCACGCCCGCGGCACTGTATCTGTTCATCGTTGCAGTTGCATTGCAGGCGATCCGCGCCAAGATCGAAGAGCGAAAATTTCTCGCCAGCGTCCCCGCATATGCGGCATTCAAGCGCAATACCGGGTTTCTGTGGCCCAAGTTTTTTTGAGCGGTCGGTCACAGGACACACGGGAGGCGATCCGCATCCGGTCGGCTGGTACAATCATCGCGGGCCATTTTCCGTCAACGCGTGGCGCGATGCCCGTGCGGCGACACATTAGACTGCGGCGGGCAGAAGATACCCACCTCAGGGTATGCGCCCGACCGAACAGGAAGAGAGTCCCTTGAGCGAACCCAACCTGCAAAGCTACCACCACGACCAGGTCGGCCGCACGGGGATCCTGTTGGTGAACCTTGGGACTCCGGATGCACCCGACCGCACCTCCGTGCGCCGCTATCTCAAGGAGTTCTTGTGGGATCCCCGCGTCGTCGAGGTGCCGCGGCCGATCTGGTGGTTCGTCCTCAATGGCGTCATCCTGAATACGCGGCCAGGACGGTCGGCCAAGGCCTACCAGAAGGTCTGGACCGACCAGGGTTCACCGCTGCTGTCGATATCCTACAAGCAACGCGACGCGTTGGCGCAGCGGTTGGGCGATGCCGTGCCGGTCGCGCTGGCAATGCGCTACGGCAGCCCGTCGATCGAGGCGGGCCTTGAGGAACTGCGCGATGCCGGTGCACGACGTATTCTGGTGCTGCCGCTCTACCCGCAGTATTCGGCGACGACCACTGCATCGATCTTCGATGCGGTGGCGGACGCGCTGCGCAAATGGCGTTGGATCCCGGAGCTGCGCTTCATCAACCATTATCATGACGAACCTGCCTTCATCGATGCACTGGCCAACAGTGTGCGGCGCCATCGCGCGCAGTTCGGTGCAAGCGATAAACTGCTGCTGTCGTTTCACGGGATTCCCGAAGAGTACTTCCACAAGGGCGATCCGTATTTCTGCGAATGCCAGAAGAGCGGCCGCCTGCTCGCCGAAGCGCTGGACCTGACACCGGAGCAGTGGAAGCTCAGCTTCCAGTCCCGCCTGGGCCCGAAGCAGTGGCTGCAGCCCTACACCGACAAGACGCTCGAGACGATGGCCAGCGAGGGGGTCAAATCGGTGCAGGTGATCTGCCCCGGCTTCTCCGCCGACTGCCTCGAGACCCTCGAGGAGATTGCCATGGAGAACCGCGAGGTCTTTCTCGAGGCCGGTGGCGAGCGCTACGAATACATACCCTGCCTGAATGCAGAGGCGGATCATATCGATATGCTCGCTGGACTGGTCGCCCAGCATTCGCAGGGCTGGGGGCAGAGCGCGGAAGACCCGGCCCAGGTTCGTGAACGGGCTTTGGCGATCGGTGCTGCGCAATAGCCCTATGACGACGCATGATAAATCACTTATCAGTCACCTGCTGGTCGGCCTGCAGTTCACGGCCATTGTGATCATCGCCTGGCCGTTCATGGCGCAACCGGATGACCGCCTGCAATGGCTCGGGATCAGCGCCTTGGGCGCTATCGTTGGCCTTTATACCCTGGCGCACAACAAGCTGGGCAACTTCGGCATTTACCCCGAGCCGATACCGGATGCCTGCCTGATCACCACGGGCCCCTATCAGTGGATCCGCCACCCGATGTATACCAGCCTGCTGCTGTTCATGCTGGGGATTGCCCTGTACAAACACGCATGGCCCAACTATCTCGGGATGGCGCTATTGGCCCTTGCGATTCTCGGCAAGATGCGGCGCGAGGAGGCGCATCTGCACCTTAAATTCGCGGACTATTCGGATTATGTGAAACGCACTCACCGGCTGATTCCGCGGATATTCTGACGAGACACCATGCCATGAGCGACACGCCCAAACCGACGGAAATCGTCCTGCACCAAAGATCGCATTCGCTGGAGATCGCGTTCGATGACGGCGCCCGCTTTGTGCTGCCCTGTGAGCTCCTGCGCGTCTACTCACCTTCGGCCGAGGTCCGCGGCCATTGGGGCCAGTACGCGAAACTGCAGCTGGATAAACAGGACGTCAACATCACCGAGATCAAACCGGTCGGCGCCTATGCGATCAAGATCTTCTTCGATGACGGCCACAACTCCGGCCTGTTCGACTGGGGCTTTCTGTACGACCTGGGGCGCAAGCAGGACCTGCATTGGAACGATTATCTGCAGCGCCTGGCAGAGGCGGGCCATCAGCGCAAAGCCCCCAGTTGACGTGGATCAGAGGATCCGGTCGACTGAGGCTGTCGCCCCGGGCTGACCGGCAGGCCAGCCACCAATCAAGACGCGAATTCCCGTTCAAAGTATCGGCGACGAGGCCGATACCCAGTCGTATGCCCCAAGCCAAGACTATGCCGCTGCGCCTGCTGCTCGCCATGGTGCTGTTCTGCCCTGCGGTAGTCGCCGCGGCAAGCGCCGCGCACATCCTTGTATTGCATTCCTACAGCCAGGAATATCAATGGACCAAAGGTCAGCACGAAGGCTTTCTTGAGGCGCTGGAGGCAGACTCGAGATTCCAGCTGGTCATCGATTCAGAGTACCTGGACACCAAACGCCGGACCTATGAGCCGGTCTATGCCGAAGCCTTCGCCAAACATCTGCGTTTCAAGTACGCCGACTATGTCCCGACCGCTATCTATACCTCGGATGACAATGCACTAAATTTCGCCCTGCAGCACCTCAGCGAGATCTTTCCCGGGGTCCCGGTGTTCTTCTCCGGGGTGAACGACTACGGCGCCCTCGAACGGATCGCCGGTCGACCGGTCAGCGGCGTCTTCGAAAAAAAGGAGATCGCGCCCAACCTCACGCTGCTGGCAGAGATGGGTGTCTCGTCGCGCGAAATCCTGGTGATTGGTGATGGTTCACCGACCTATCGCGCGATCGAGCGCGAGATAAGATCTGAACTCCAGGCAAGGCCGGAGACAACTGTACACTTCGTCGCCGACGAGAAGCTGGATCGGATAATCGATGGGATAGCAGAGTATCCCGAAATCGGCCTGTTCCTGACCACGCTGGGCGGCGTCAAAGACCGCAGTGGACAGACGCTGCCGCTGCGCGAGACCGTCGAGCAGATCGCCGGCGCACATCATCGTGTGATCGTCAGCATGGAAGACGCCTACATGTTTCATGGCGTACTCGGCGGCTACGTCACCAGTGGCAAGAAACAGGGGGCCACGGCGGCCGGCTTGCTGCAGCAGTATCTCGCGACCGGCGCCATGCCCGCCCCGATCCTCGACAGCCCAAACCTCTTTCTGTTCGACGCACAGGAACTGGCCCACCACCACTTGAAACTACCCGAGTCGCGCTACGCAGACGCGGTCATACTCAATCGACCGCTGTCCTTGTACCAGCGCTACCGCACCGGGATCCTTGCCGCGCTGAGTGCGCTAATAGTGCTGTTCACACTCTCGCTGATCGGTTTTCTGCTGATACTTTCGAGAAAGAACCGGCAGATTCAGCTGCGCTCCGCTGAATTCGAGGAGCAGGCCGAGATCGCCCTGCGCGCCAAGGCCGGCCTGAACGAGGCCGAACAGCTGGCGCGGCAGGGCAGCTGGGACTGGCACATCGCGGGCGACCTGCTGTTCTGGTCAGAGGGACTTCGCCATCTCTGTGGCGAGACCATGCTGGGTTCCAGACAGACGTTGGGAGCACTGCTGCAGCAGCTGCCCGAAGACGACCGCGACGATCTGACCGCGATCATCGACGAGGTGCGCGAGTCGGGAAAACAGCAGGCACTCGTGCATCGCCTGCGGACCGACGGCGGGCTTCGCACCGTTCGCGAGACCATTCGCCCGATCCGCAATGCCGCGGGGATTACGCAACGCCTGATAGGCACGATCCAGGATGTTACCGAGCAATACCTCGCCGAAAGCCAGCTGCGCGAGAGCGAGGACAAGTACCGTCGTCTGTTCGAGCTGTCCGAAGATCCCATGTGGCTGTTGATCGATCAGGACTTTGTGATGGCCAACCAGGCGGCCAGCCGGGTACTCGGCTATGAATCCACTAGCGAACTGGCCGGGGTGCACCCTTCACGCCTGTCGCCCGAGCGGCAACCCGATGGTCTCGCTTCCCGGGAGAAGGCAAATGAAATGATCCAACAGGCGTACTCGACCGGTTATCACCGCTTCGAGTGGCTACATCAGAAGAAGGACGGCTCGGTGTTTCCCGTGGAGGTCTCCCTTACCAAGGTCCCCTATCGCGGTGGTGATGCGCTGTTCTGCATCTGGCGCGACATAACCGGGATCAAAAAGGCCCAGACGGCACTCGAGGAAAAGACTGCCTACCTGGACGGCATCCTGGGCTCATCCGAGCGGGTCGCGATAATCGCCACCGATGCCGAGAGCATGATCCGATACTTCAACCCGTCCGCGGAAAAACTGTTCGATATTGCCGCTGAGCAGCTACTCGGAGAAGAGCTCACGAGGATCCATCAGGTCCGGCAAAGCGCCCAAGACTGCATTTTGGTCGGTCTCAAAGAGGCACGCGAGCATGGCGAGTACCGCTTCACAATGAAGCTGGAGCGCGACGATGGCCTGCACTTCGTTGATTCGCGCATCTCACCCATCTACAAGGGCAGCAGCGACTTCGCCGGCTATATGCTGATGTGTGAGGACATCACCGAACAACGCCGCGCCTCGGAAATGATCGAGTACCACGCGACCTACGACCCCCTGACCAACCTGCCCAATCGCCGCTTGTTCATGGATCAACTGCATCAGGCGCTGGCGAGGGCCAAGCGGCACGGCCACCAGAGCGCGCTGTTGTTCCTCGACCTCGACAACTTCAAGACCATCAATGACTCTCTCGGCCACCCGGTCGGTGACACCCTGCTGCGCGAGGTCGCCATTCGCATCAAGTCCACTCTGCGCGAGGAGGACACCGTGGCGCGGCTCGGTGGCGACGAATTCGTCGTACTGCTATCGGAACTCTCCGACAGTCGCGAGGAGGCAGTCAGCGACGTCCAAGCCGTCGCGGAAGGCATGCGGCAGACGCTAAGCACCCCTTATCACATCAATGCGCATGAGCTGCATATCACGCCAAGTATCGGTATCGCAGTATTCCCTTCCGGAAAAGATACCGCAGATGATGTCTTGCGCCAGGCTGATACGGCAATGTATCAGGCCAAGGATTGCGGCCGTAACGCCGTACGTTTTTTTCTGCCGAGCATGCAGCTCGCCGCGGAGAAGCGCCTACGGATGATCGGCGAACTGCGTAAGGCACTGCCGCGTTCGGAGCTGATCACCTACTTTCAACCACAGTTCAATGCCGAGCAGCAGCTGTGCGGTGCCGAGACACTGCTGCGGTGGCAACATCCGCAGCAGGGCCTGGTCATGCCCGGGGAGTTCATCCCCTTGGCCGAAGAGGCGGGGCTGGTGGTGGCCATCGGTGACTGGACGCTGCGCGAGGCGCTCTGCCAGTTCAAGGCATGGCAGAGCGATATACCAGAGGCTTCTATCGGACGTGTGGCGGTCAATGTCAGCGCGCTGCAGTTCCGGCAGGACGATTTCGTTAACAAGGTGGAGCAGGCCTTGGGCGATACCGGTGCGGACCCGGTCTGGCTGACGCTGGAGATGACCGAGAGCATCCTACTGGAGGATTTCGAGGCGACGGTCTCCAAGATCGAGCAGCTCAAGCGCCTCGGGGTACGCTTTTCTATCGACGACTTCGGTACCGGCTATTCGTCGCTCGCCTATCTCAAGCGGTTGCCGGTGGACGAGATCAAGATCGATCGTTCTTTCGTCCGCGACGTCATGGTCGATGCCAATGACGCGGCACTGGTAGATACTATTATGACGATGGCCAGACATATCGATCTCGATATCGTTGCCGAAGGCGTTGAGACAGAGCCGGTGTTCTCTTTTCTCCGCGAGCGTGGCTGCCCGACCTTCCAGGGCTATTTCTTCGGCCGTCCCTGCACGGCCGAGGAATTCACGACGCGATTCCTAGGCACCGACCAGGCGTCTGTGATTTAACCCGGTCTGGCGCAGGATGCTCAGCTCACGGCATAGAGATTGCGGTCGTCTGCGCCGAGATACTGCAGCGCCCTGTCGGAATCCAATGGTCGGGCATAGCGACGCCCTTGCACCTGCCTGCATCCCTCGCGGCGCAGGAACTCATGCTGCGCCAGACTCTCGACTCCCTCCGCCACCACCTGCAACTTCAACCGATCCGCCAGCGAAAGGATCGCCTTTACGATCGCTGCGTCATCCGCGTCGGTCACTATGTCTCGCACGAACGAACGAGCTATCTCCAGCGTCTGGATCGGAAACTTCTTCAGATAGCTCAGAGAGGAATAGCCAGTACCGAAATCGTCGATAGATATGCCGACACCCAGGCCGCGCAGGGCCTGCGTCAACTTCAGTGAACGCGTCGCATCATCCATCAGCAGGCTTTCGGTCAGCTCAAAATCCAGCGCCTCAGCCGCAAGATCCAGCGCCTTGAGAATGGCGCGCACGTCGTCGACCAGGCCATCGTGCTGCAGCTGCCGCGCAGAGAGAATGACCGACAACCGAAGCTCTGTGTGGCCCGCATCAATTTTGCCGCACCGCTTTACGCCGGCCTGTTCATATTGCAGGGGGGGCTGTTGATCTGGCAGGGCCCGATAAGGCAACGGCTCGGTCTGCGCCCGCGAACCGGTCCAGCGGGCTGGCTCGGCATACTGAGCGGGCTTTTCGCACTCCTGATCTATCCACTGCTCGATTATCTGGCCGGTCAACCCGCCAGCGGCCTGCGGTTGGCCGGTCTGGCCCCCGGCCCCACGGCACTGTTTACCCTGGCCGTGCTGCTGCACAGCGCCGGGCATATCCCGCTGCATCTGCCGGCGATACTCGCTTTGGCCGCAGCCTTGATGAGAAACCGGCGCGAGTCGGGGTAGCCTGCATTCCGGCCGCGCTTTCGGCGTTGGCGCCACAAAACCCCGCCTTTGCTGAGCCTAGCAGCGACAGCCTTTGCGCTAATGTCTGCGCACGCCGGGGTGCCGGCGATCGAGGCCCGCTATGCGCTACGATCCGTCTACTGAAGAGCGTCCCAAGTCCCGCGATCTGCGCGGCCTGCGCCGACTGATCGCCTTTGTACTTCCCCACCGCGGACGACTGCTGCTGGCCGTCGCCGCGCTGATCGTCGCGGCGGCGACGGTCCTCGCGTTCGGCGTGGTAATCCGCGAGGTGGTCGATAAGGGCATCGGCAGCGGAAGCGCCGTGGCGCTGAACGATGCCCTGCTGCTGTTCCTGGTGGTGGTCTCCCTGATGGCCTTGTCGGTGGGCGCCCGGGTGTATCTGGTCAACTGGCTGGGCGAGCGCGTTGTGGCGGACTTGCGCAAGGCGGTGTTCTCGCACGTCCTGACCCTGGATATCAGTTTTTTTGAGTCGACCCGCACCGGCGAGGTGATCTCGCGCCTGACCACCGACACGACGCTGCTGCAGAGCGTGGTCGGCTCGACGCTGGCAACCAGCGTCCGCAACCTGCTGCTGATCGTCGGCGGCATCGTTATGCTGCTGATCACCAGCCTGAAGCTCACGCTGCTGGTGCTGGTCGGAGTCCCGCTGGTCGTCGTCCCGGTGTGGCTGCTGGGTCATCGCGTCCGGCGGCTCTCGCGCATCAGCCAGGATCGCATCGCCGATGTCGCGGCCAGCGTCGACGAGGTCCTGTACGGAATCCGTACGGTCCAGGCGTTTCGGCACGAGGCGGTGGACCGGCGCGTGTATGGTGGTCACGTGGAATCTGCATTCAACGCTGCCACCGATCGCTCCCGCATGAGTGCGACCCTCGCCTCGCTGGTGATGTTGCTAACCTTCTGCGCGATCGGCGTCGTGCTCTGGTTCGGTGGTCAAGACGTGCTGGCGGGACGCATGACCGGCGGGGAGTTATCGGCCTTCGTCTTCTTCGCCGTGCTGGTGGCCGGTTCGGTGGGGGCGTTGAGCGAAGTGGCCGGTGAGTTGATGCGCGCGGCGGGTGCGACCGAACGCCTGCTGGAGCTGCTCGCGACCCGTCCCGCGGTGGCCGCACCGCAGCGCCCGGTGGCGCTGCCTGAGCCGGCGACTGGTCGGGTGGCGTTCAAGGGCGTCTCGTTCTGCTACCCATCGCGTCCGGACCAGACGGTTCTGCGGTCGCTCGACCTGCAGATCGCGCCCGGGGAGACGGTCGCCCTGGTCGGGCCGTCCGGTGCCGGCAAGTCCACGGTAATGCAGCTGCTGTTGCGGTTCTACGATCCCCAGGAGGGCCATATCGAGCTCGACGGTGTGGATCTGCGCAGCGCAGATCCAGCGGCACTGCGCCAGCGCATGGCCGTCGTGCCGCAAGAGCCGGTGATCTTCGGCACCAGTGCGCGCGAGAACATCGCTTACGGCTTAGAAGACGTAAACGACGCCGACATACGCCGCGCCATCGTCGCAGCACATGCAAGCGATTTTCTCGATCAGCTTCCCGACGGCCTGGACACCTATCTCGGCGAACGCGGTGTGCGTCTGTCCGGCGGGCAGCGCCAGCGCATCGCCATCGCCAGGGCGCTGCTGCGTGATCCCGCGGTGCTGCTGCTCGACGAGGCCACCAGTGCGCTGGATGCGCAGAGCGAGAAGACCGTCCAGCTGGCCCTCGAGGAGTTGATGGCCGGTCGCACCACGCTGGTCATTGCGCATCGCCTCGCAACGGTGCGCAAGGCCGATCGCATCCTGGTGCTGGACGAGGGCCGTGTCGCCGCCGCCGGACAACACGACGACCTAGTCGCGCGCGGGGGCTTGTACGCGCGCCTGGCGGCCCTGCAGTTTCGCGACGGGCCAGCGAACGCCCCATCTGAGGCCCTTGCGGGCGACGCCTGATGCGTCTCCATCGCTACTTTTCATTTCTTTTCGTCACAGGAGGCACCGCATGCCGCGACGCTCAATCCTGGTAATGACTCTGATGATCTTGTCGCCGGTGGCGATGACCGCCGTGGCCTTGCAGCCGCCGACCGACCCGCCTAGCTACAGCCAGATCACCCCCAGCCGCGATGGCATCGGCAAGGTCTATATGGGGCGCGAGATCTCCCAGGTAATGGGTCACCGTGGCGCCGGCTGGCTGGAGCGGGCCTCGCGGGTGCGCGAGGAACTGCCCGACGTGCTGGTTGACCACTTGCAGCTGCACCCTGACGCCGAGGTCGCCGATATCGGTGCCGGCACCGGTTACTTCACCTTCCGCATCAGCCGACTGGTCCCCCAGGGTCGTGTGTTCGCAGTGGACATCCAGCCGGAGATGCTGGCGATCGTAGAGAAGCGCATGGCGCGCCGCGGAATCGACAACGTAGTGCCCATCCTCGGCAGCATCGACGATCCAAAGCTGTCGGCGCAGGGGGTCGACGTTGTTCTGCTAGTGGACACCTATCACGAGTTTTCGCACCCGTTTGAGATGATGCGGGGGATTTACAGGGGCCTGCGGCCCGGGGGGCGGGTATTTCTCGTCGAGTATCGCGGCGAGGACCAAGCGCTGCCGATAAAACCGCTGCACAAGATGACCCAGGCCCAGGCGAAACGGGAGATGGCCGCTGTCGGGCTGGTCTGGGAGGAAACCCTGGACCTGCTGCCAACCCAACATCTGATGGTATTTCGTAAGCCATGAAGGATTGCGCCTGAAACCCCCACGCCTCGCCTCTGGCAAAACACGTTTGCGTTTTTCACTGATGCGGTGTAGCCTCTGGTTTCTACGTGATTTTTGACCTGCCTACTAGCAGCTTCTATTCGCTGTTTCCTCGAAAGTGACACTCGAATCGAGCTACATAGTGCCTGCCAAGATTCGTGGTAGTTATCGGCTTTTCCAGGCCGGTATTGTTTAGAAATTTTTCGAGGTAAAGAGAGAATGTCAGAAAGACAGACTGGGACCGTAAAATGGTTCGATAGCGGCAAAGGCTACGGTTTCATCGAGCGCCCGAACGGCAAAGACCTGTTCGTCCACTTCCGTTCGATCGTTGGCGAGGGACATCGCTCACTGGTCGACGGCCAGAAGGTCGAATTCACTGAGACTCAGGGTCAGAAAGGCCCCCAGGCCGATAACGTCGTCGCGCTGTAACGCATCGTCGACACCGGCCGCCCTGGTTTGCCCGGGGCGGCCCCTCCACTTTCTGTCGTTCACTGCAGACAGCTGGGTTGCGTATCTCACGCAGCCGCAGACAGTTTCGCCTGGATCTCATTCATGATTACCCTTTTTGTACGCGGCCTGCCAAGGTCATCCACGGAAGAGAGCGTCACCGAACTGTTCAATCAATACGGTGTGGTGCGCTCAATCAAACTTGCCACCGACATCTTCTCCGGCGATTGCCGGGGATTCGCGACCGTCGACATGGAAGGACACGAGGGGCGTGCTGCGATCTCGGGCCTGGACGGCAGTGTATTTAACGGCAGTGAGATCCGGGTCGGTCCAAACCGTCCCAAGAACCGTCGCGGTGGGGGGCGCCGCTAGGGGATCCGTCGCAAAACGTCGCCTCCTTGCCGTTTCTGCTACGTCCACGAATAGCCACGAAATCCGTCGGTTATTCACCCACAGCCGTGGGCTAGCCTTAACTGAGTACCCCCTCGTCAACGAAACGGAGAAAAGCCATGTTGCGCGCCGTTCAAGTCTTTTTGCTGTCGAGCCTTTTTTTGAGCGCCTGGAGCGCAGCGGTGGCTGCGCCCGAGGCATACATCGTCTCACCCAAGGACGGTGACGTCGTAACCAGCCCTGTCACTGTCGTGTTTGGATTAAGCGGCTACGGCGTGGCGCCGGCTGGGACGATGAAGGAAAAAACCGGGCATCACCACCTGATCATCGATGCGCCGCTGCCAGACTTTAGCCAACCGATTCCGGCCAACGACAACTATCGGCATTTCGGAGGCGGGCAAACCCAGGCCACCGTAGAACTTCCGCCGGGCGAACACACAATACAGCTATTGCTCGGCGATTTCGCACACATGCCGCACGCCAGCCCGATCTACTCCGAGGTAGTCACCATCACCGTGCGCTGACCGCCACCACCTTTACATCCCTTCGCGGCGCCTCGCTGAGGACGCACAACCGTCGCGGCAATGCATCGCGCGATCTGTGATTGATCGCGGCGGAAAAGGTGTCGAGCTAGATCATCTCAGCTGGCTTGAGGCGCAAGCTCTGCTAACACTCGCGGCCATCATAATGATACCCCTCGGCCAACGCGCTGGTCGATGCAATAGTTCGCGCGATCGCACGCGATATCGATCATCTGCTGCGCCGACCGCTGATCCCACCGGGTCCGAGCTTATAGGGTACTCCTTAGCGTTTGCCCGCCATCAGGCGGCGCGGGGAACGTTTCACCCCACCCGAAAACAGCTGACCGGCTACTCTTGGCTGGCGAAGCCGAGCAGGTGCAGGAGGCTGGTAAACAGGTTGAAAATCGCCACGAACAGCGTCACCGTGGCCATGATGTAGTTGGTCTCGCCACCGCGCACGATCTGTTGTGTCTCATAGAGGATCAAACCGGACATCAACAGTACGAACATGGCCGACACGGCGAGTGAAAATGCGGGCATCGAGAACACTATCGCGGCGATGCCAGCCAAGAACGCGACCAGGATGCCGACAAACAGCATCCCCCCCAGGAAGCTCAGGTCATGGCGCGTGGTCATCGCGTATCCGGACAGGCCTACGAAGACCAGCGCTGTGGCACCGAGGGCGGTCATGACGACCTGCGGCCCGCCGCTCATGCCGATGTAGGCGCTGAGAATCGGGCCCAGGGTGTACCCCATGAAGCCTGTCAGTGCGAACACGAACACCAAGCCCAACGCCTGGTCGCGGTAGCGGCTGGTCAGAAACAGGAGGCCGAAGTATCCCACCAAGGTGAGGATCAGGCCGGGATGCGGCAGGTTCATTGCCATGCTCACCCCGGCCGCCGCAGCGGCGAACGCCAGCGTCATGGACAATAATAGATAGGTATTGCGCAGGACGCGGGTACCCGGTGCCTGGGCTGTTGTGGGACCGGCAGGGTAGATGCTGCTATTCATGTGATGACTCCAAACGAAGAGAAAATCGACGATCAGGCAAGGATGCCGGGCTCATCCTGTTCAAAAAACGGCCGGTCACGCCGGCGTCGCGGGCCGAGACGTTTGCCGATGCTGCGCTTGACCGCCCGACCGACCCTGTCGGCGGACCGCCGGATGGCGACATAGAGGTCCGAATCGGTGCTCTCCACGACGACCTCCGGTGCCTGATTCAGGCGCACGATCAGCCGACAGCGCTTGTCTTGGCCGCCGCGCCGACCATTGACATCTGACAGGTGGGCCTCCACCTGACGAATACGTTCGGTGCCGAACGCCAGATGGTCCTGCAGCCGACGCTTCAGGTAGCTGGTCAACGCCGTGGTTGTCGGAAACTGTGGGGATTCGATCTGGATGTCCATGCATTGGCTCCTTATTTATACGAAGGTTGAGCATGGCGTCGACGCCGGTGATGCAATAGTCGGAATCGCATGGTTTAGACATCGAATAATTCGAACCCTGGCGGTGGTGCCGAAGAGGCCCCCGCAAAATGGCCGATCGCATCGCTCAACCCATCAGATCACCCTGCTCGTCGAAGAACCTGAGCTGCTCGCCGTCAAGACCGAGTTCGATCTTCTGCCCGGCGCCCTCGGCCTGCCCACCGCGCAGGCGCGCCACCAAGGACGTCTGGCCGCCGCCTTTGGTGTCGGCAGCCGGCCGAACAGTGACCAGACGCTCGTGACCCAGCGACTCCACGGTCTCGACGATCATCTCGGTCGTCGTGCCCAGGCGCGGGGAAAACGCCTCCGGGCGCAGCCCGACCAGAAAAGGACCGGCAAGATGCTGCGCGAGCTCGCGGCAGCGCTGCGGCAGTTCTGCCAGCGGGATCTCCCATCCGCTGCTGCGCAATTGCAGAGACCGACGGTCGCGACTCAGGCCCGCGGCCAGGATATTCATCCCTGGATTGCCGAGAAACTCGGCGACAAAGGTGTTTGCGGGGCGGTCGTACAGTACCTGCGGTGGACCGACCTGCTGCAGCCGACCGGCGTTGAGTACCGCGATGCGATCGCCTAGGGTCATGGCCTCTACCTGGTCGTGGGTGACATAGACGGTAGTGATCGCGAGCCGCCGCTGCAGACCGGCGATCTCGGCGCGGATCTGCGTGCGCAGCGCTGCATCGAGATTCGACAGCGGCTCGTCCATCAGAAACACGCGCGGTTGGCGCACCATCGCACGTCCCATTGCGACCCGCTGGCGCTGGCCGCCGGACAGCTCGCGCGGGCGCCGCTCGAGCAGCGGGGTGAGGCCGAGCAGTGCCGCGGTGTCGTTTACCCGCGCGGCGGTCGCCGACCTGCCCAGCCGCATCATCCGCAGCGGGAATTCCAGGTTGCGGCGCACCGTCATGTGCGGATAAAGGGCATAGTTCTGAAACACCATCGCAATGTCGCGCCGCTGCGGCGACAGCGCGTTAACGCATTCATCGCCGATCCAGATCTCACCGCCGCTGATCGGATCCAGGCCGGCCAACAGACGCAGGGCCGTCGACTTGCCGCCGCCCGATGGACCGACCAAAACCATGAGTTCTCCATCGCCCACGCTTAGGCAAAGATTGCTCAGCGCCCGAGTGCCATCCGGGTAGGTCTTATCGACATGACGATACTCGACGCCGGCCATCACTCAACCCTTTATGCCGGTGGCAGCGACACCGCGCACGAACCAAGGTTGAAACACGAGAAAGATCAACAGCACCGGTAACACCATCATCATGCCAAACGCAAAGATATCGCCCCACTGCAGCGGCGGCAGGCTGTGGAACGTCGCGATGGCCAGCGGCAGTGGTCGCACGCTTTCGCTGCTGGTGACCATCAATGGCCAGAGAAATGCCCCCCACTGGGTCAGAAAGGTGAGTATTGCCACGCTGGCAAACACCGCCTTGGCATTGGGCAGGATGACGCTGAAGAAGGTGCGCAGCACACCGGCGCCGTCAATACGTGCCGCCTCCTCCAGCTCGCGCGGCATGCCGATGAAATAGGTGTAGAAAAGGTAGATCGAGAACGCGTTGGCGATAAACGGCAATATCTGTACCAGATAGGTGTCCCGCCAGCCAAACAGCGAGACCAGGTAGAATAGGGGCACGGCGATGGCTTCGATCGGGATAATCATCACCGCCAGGACCAGACTCAACATCAGGTCGCGGCCGCGCCACGCCAGGCGCGCGAAGGCATAGCCGGCGAGTGCGTTCACCAACAACCCCAAGCCGACGATGGCGCCATTGATTAACAACGAGTTCCAGAGGAAGCGGGCAAAGTCGACGCGGGTGAACACGTCCCGGTAGTTCTGCAGCGACATCTCCGCTGGCCAGAAGGCCCGCCATTCGCCCGCCTCCATCAGCACGCGGGCATCCGGCTTGAAGCTGCCGGCGAGCATGAACGCAATCGGACTGATGAACAGCAGCCCCATCAGCAGCAGGCCGGTATAGACAAGCGCGATCGCGGCACGCGACGTCACGCCACCTCCCGTTCCTGGCGGGCCAGGCGGCGCTGCAGCCAGGAGATCAACAACACCACCACAAACAGCACGACGCTCATTGCGGCGCCGCGCGCCACCTGCTGGCGGGTGAACGCGGCCTCGACGGCCTCGAACATCACCGTCGTAGTAGCATCATGCGGGCCACCCTGGGTCATGATTTGCACCTGGTCGAACAGCCGAAAGGCCAGGATGGTGGTCACCAGCACGACAAAGATCATCGTGTTGCGCAGCTGCGGCAGGGTCACATGCCAGAATTGCTGCCAGCGACCGGCCCCATCGATCATGGCCGCCTCATACAGTTCGGCAGGAATCGCCTGCAGTCCGGCGAGCACGATGACCATCTGGAAACCGGCGCCCTGCCACAGCGACGTCAGCATAATGGCTGGCAGTGCGAGTCGGGTGTCACGCAAGAAATCATGTGGCGTCCAGGCACCGAGGCTCACCAGCTCCAGAAAGGCATTCATCGTCCCGTTGGGCCCGGGGGCAAAGATCAATATCCAGACCACGGCGACGAGAGACAAGGGGAAGACAACCGGCATGAAGAACAAGGTGCGGAACAGCGCGATTCCGCGCAGACGCCGGTTGAGCAGCAGTGCCAACACCAGGGCCAGCGCCGTCTGCAACGGCACGACCACCAGCGCGAACAGCAGATTGTTGAAGAGTGCGCGCGTGAAGGAGGGATCCGCGAAAATACGGCGGTATTGCTCGAAACCGACCCACTCGAGCGGCAGCGGCGAGCCGAGCCGAAGGTTGCTGAAACCCAGCACCACCGCCAGCAGAAAGGGGGCGACGACAAAAGCCAGCAGCCCCAGCAGCGCGGGCATACTGATCATTACCGCAGTGCGCCCTCGCCGATCCCGGTATTGTTCGCGCCTGGTTGCCATTTCTCGCTAGCCTGGAAACCGTCAGTTCGGCGGCGGATAGCCCTGGTTGTCGCGGATATCCTGGTCGATCATCGCGACTGCCGCATCGAGTGTCGCCTGGATATCGGCGCCATTTCGGATGTCGCGAAACGCCTGTTGGAACGCGGATGTGATCACCGGATAGGCAGGTGTCTGCGGCCGAGGAACCGAGAGACCGCCGCGTAGCTGACGGGTGAAGAGCCGCAGTGGCCCGTCTTTGCCATACAGTGCTGACCGGTCGACGGCGGTCTGGGTAGCGGGCACGGCACCATTGGCGGTCGCCATGGCCAGCACTTCCGCAGGCTGGAGCAGGAACTCGAGCCAGCGCGCGGCGGCCTGCGGACGCTCGCTGCCCTTGGTGATTCCCCACACCCAGGAACCCTGGCCGGTGCGGGAACCCTGCCCGAGATCCGGTAGCGGCAACAACAACAGGTCGTCACCAAGCGCCGCGGCGTAGCGAGCATACTCCCAATGACCGGCCCAGGAGAGCGCCACCCGTCCGCTCACGAAGGCCGCATCATCGAGGTTGGGATCCACATAGCCGCCGGACAACCAGTCTTGCAGCGCGCTCATCGCGGTGACCGACCGCGGGCCATTGAGCGTCCCCTCGGCGGATTGATAGGTGCTGCGATCGACCAGGTCACCACCCGCCGATTGCAGCAGCGGCGAAAAGGCATAGGTGAACCATTCACCGGTGTAGTTCAGTTTCAGATCCAGCACCATGCCGTCCGAGTCGTGCGCGGCCAGCGACGTCAGGACGGCGTCAAACTCGCCTGACTCCCAGGCGTCCTCCAAGCCGGCGGGAATGCGAACGTCGGCCGCGAGCAACGCACTGCGACGGGCATAGATTCCAAGGCCGGAATCGAAGGTCCCGACGCCGTACAGCCGCCCCAGATAGCGACCCTGTCGAACGATCGACGGCAGCAGGTCTTGCTGCGTGTCGGCCGCAAGCAGTCTGTCCAGTGGCAGCAGTCGCCCCTGCCAGACATAGTTGAACAGGAAGGGGCCGTCGAACTCCAGCGCGTCCGGCAGTTCGCCGGCGACCGCGGCCGCCTGCACCTGGGCGTTGTAGGCGCGTTCGGGTATGAATGTGAGCCGGACGTCGATGTCGGGCTGCGCGCCGCTGAACCGCGCCGCCTGCCGTTCGAGTACCTGACGCTCGGCCGCCTGTCCGGCATGCGCCCAGACCTCGAGGACGATAGCGCCCGACGGCTGCTCGTCCTGTTCCGCGCTGCAGGCGGCCAGCAGCGCGAGCAGGCCGATCAGACAATTGCGCCGCGCGGCACGTCGCTTCGCACTTGTTTCTCGCTTGCTAGTTCGCACGCCATCAGCCTATCAGATACAGGCCCCGCCGACGGTCTGCTCATGGCACTAACCGGCGGCCGGATTGCGGCACAGGATCGGCCGCATCCGGTCCTATGTCGCTCATGCCGCCCTCAGGTCGTTATTCTTCAACGGGAAACGGCGGACGCGCTTGCCGGTCGCGGCGAAAATGGCGTTGAGCACTGCGGGCGCGGCCACCGCGATGGTCGGCTCGCCGACCCCACCCCAGAAACCACCCGAGGGCATGACGATGGTCTCGACCTTCGGCATCTCGCCGATCAGCATGGACGGGTAGGTATCGAAGTTCTCCTGCTCGACACGGCCACCGCGGACGGTGCATTCGCCATACAGCAGCGCCGAAAGGCCAAATACGAACGAGCCCTCGACCTGGGCCTCGATCTGCTGTGGGTTGACGGCATAGCCTGGATCGGTGGCCGCCACGATGCGGTGGATCTTGAGGCGCCCCCGGTCGTCGACCGAGACCTCCGCGCAGGCCGCGACATAACTCGCAAAGGCATTGCAGACCGCCAGGCCACGATGCACCCCGTCTGCAGCAGGCGTCCCCCAACCCACCTTTTCGGCGACCGCATTCAGGACCGCGAGACTTCGCGGGTGGTCCGACATGAGTCCGCGACGGAACGCGAGCGGGTCCCTGCCTGCGGCATGGGCCAGTTCATCAATGAAACACTCCATGTAGATCGCGTTCTGATTCACGTTCACACCGCGCCAGAAGCCCGGAGGCACCGGCGGATTGCGCATCGCGTGATCGATCAGCAGATTGGGTATGCTGTAGCTGATCGCGTGATCGCCGCTTGGCAGCAGACCCTGAAAGACGAGCATATCCGCACCATTCTTAAGCGCCGCGGGCCTCACCGAGGCGAGAATTGACTGTCCTGAGATGCGCATACGCAGGCCCACCAGCTCGCCCGTGTCATCGAGCCCGCCGACCAACCTGGCCTGGGTGGTCGGATGATAGGCGCCGTGCAACATATCCTCTTCCCGCGTCCACAGCAGTTTCACCGGTGTACCCGGCATCTGCCGGGCGATCGCAACGGCCTGCCGGACGAAATCGTGAAACGCGCCGCGCCGCCCGAAGCCGCCGCCGAGATGGATCTTATAGACCTCACACTGCGCGGCCGGCAGCCCGGCTGCCTCGGCCGCCGTCTGCAGCGCTGCCTCGCCGTTCTGGGTCGGGCACCAGACCTCGCAGCGCTCCGCGGTCCAGCGCGCCGTTGCGTTCATCGGTTCCATGGTCGCATGGTTCTGATAGGGGTAGGCGTAGACGGCCTCCACCGTCTTCGCAGCGCCCTGCAGGGCCGCCTTGGCGTCGCCTGACTGATTGCCGACAAAGGCATCATCGGCGGTCAGTCCGTCTGCCAGCCACTGCGCAATGGACGCACTGCTGACGCCGACATTTGGGCCCTCGTCCCAGGTGACCGGGAGCTTATCCAGCGCCGTCTTGGCCTGCCACCAGGTGTCCGCGACGACCGCAACGGCATCCTCCCCGACGCGCACCACGCTGCGCACGCCGGGCAGCTCGCGCACCGCATCCGCATCGAAGGCGGCCAGGGCGCCGCCGAATACCGGACAGGCCTTGATCGCGGCGTTGAGCATACCGGGCAACTGCACATCGGCTCCGAACACCTGCTGGCCCGTCAATTTTTCGGCCGTATCCAGACGTTTCAATGGTTTACCGGCAAGCCGCCAGTCCTGCGGGTCCTTCAGCTCGACCTGCAGTGGCGGGACCAGCTGTGCGGCCGCCGCGGCCACCTCGCCATAACGCGTAGTGCGTCCGGTCGGGCGATGCATAATCACGCTGTCGGCGGCCGTGCATTCTTCAATCGGCACGCCCCAGGCCTCCGCAGCGGCCTCGACCAGCAGCACCCGGGCGAGCGCGCCCCCCTCTCTCACATACTGGTGGCTGCCGCGGATTCCCCGACTGCCGCCGGTCGAAAAGCTGCCCCAGACGCGATTGCGGGCGAGGCTCTGTCCAGGCGTCGGATACACTGTCTTGACCTTGGTCCAGTCACATTCGAGCTCCTCGGCGACCAGCTGCGCAAGGCCGGTGAGGGTCCCCTGCCCCATCTCGGACCGCGCGATTCGAATGATCACGGTGTCGTCCGGTTCGATCACCACCCAGGCGTTGACCTCCGGCGTGCCGGCGGCCGCCAACGCGGTACGCGGGCCGAAGGGCAGGTACAGGCCGAGCGACAGTCCGGCGCCGGCGGCCGCGGTGCCGATCAGGAAATCGCGACGCGAAATCGCCACACGTCGTGTTGTCATGACGTCCCCCTGGATCTTTTCTGCTGAACGGCCAAGTGGATACCGCGTCGAACGCGGTTGAAGGTGCCGCAGCGGCAGATGTTGGTCAGGCCCGCATCGATATCCGCATCGCTCGGGTTCGGGTTGGTCTCGAGCAGCGCGGCGGCGGCCATGATCATGCCGGGCTGACAATAACCGCACTGCGGCACGTCCAACTCTGTCCATGCGCGCTGCAGCGGATGGCTGCCGTCAGGCGACAGGCCTTCGATCGTGACGACCTTTTGCGCAGTGCCGAGTGACGAAACCGGGACGACGCACGAGCGCGCCGCTCGGCCATCGATATGCACGGTACAGGCACCGCACAGGCCGATGCCGCAGCTGTACTTTGTACCCGTCAGGCCCAGTTGCTCACGCAATACCCAGAGCAAGGGCGTCGCGCCGTCCACGTCGATAGAGAAGGGCTCTCCGTTTACGTTCAGTGTTGCCATTTGCGAGACTCCATCTTTCGCGGTAGCCACGACGCCTCTAACGCCCGTTCGGCGCCGGCGCCCTGTCGTCGGGACAGTATAGACAGCCGTGCCGCTCGGGTGTGAATCTCGCGCAGCGAGCATTGACGCGCGGGTTACCTAAAAGGCATGCAGGATTCAGCTGCCGATGCCAATGAGGCCGCGATGGCGAATCGTAAATCGGCCGCGGAGTCGGTTCTCAGGCCGCGCCCTGAAGACGCTGCGGTCGA
>JAHEJD010000006.1:54352-75257 GCA_024639005.1 Chromatiaceae bacterium
ACCGGCTCGCCGCCGCCAACGGGCTGATAGCTGGGCAGCAAGATCGGTTGGATGAACTCGTCGGTGTCACCGCCGGCATAGGCGCTGCGGATTGCGGTCTCGGCACTCTGGCCCTGCTGACCCTTGCCGAGCATTAGCGCGCGCCAGGCCAGTTCCGTCCGATCCCAGCGATTGTCGCGGTCCATCGCATAATAGCGCCCCGTGATGCTGGCGATGGCACCACCGGATTCGTGGAGCTGCGCCTCGACCTCGCGCAGATAGTTCAGCGCCGATTGCGGCGGCGTGTCGCGACCATCGGTGAACATGTGGAGCAGCGGGCGGGCGCCGCGTTCCCGGCAGAGGCGAATCAGGGCCGAGAGGTGATCCAGGTGACTGTGCACACCGCCGTCCGATACCAGGCCAAGCAGATGCACCGGGCATCCCTGACGCTTGGCCAGGTCTGCGGCGTCGAGCAGCGCCGGGTTGGTGAAGAATTCGCCGCGCCCGATCGCGTCGTTGATATGCACGATGTCCTGTCGAATGATGTCGCCTGCGCCGAGGACCAGATGGCCGACCTCGGAGTTACCCATCTGACCATCCGGAAGGCCGACGGCATGACCCGAGGCATTCAGCGTGGTGTGAGGATAGCGACTGAGATAGGCATCCAGTTGCGGCGTGTTCGCCTCCGCAACGCCATTGTTGCGTTTGCTCGGATTGACGCCGAAACCGTCCAGTATGACCAGGACGACAGGTTGGCGTGGTACGCCAGCTACACTTGCCATTGGCTTGACGACCCCGTTTGCGACACAAGGTTCGATTCAACATCCATGCCAGCGGCTGCGCACGCCTCTAGTAAAGGTAGCCAACGGAAAAAGACGAGAAACCCCGCGCGCACGCCGGTTACTCCGCGGCCTTGGCGCACAGCGTTGGTGCGCGCTCCGTAGCATGCACCAGATTGATCAGCCGCGGGCTAGAGCTCAAGTACCTCATGCAGGCTGGGCAGCACCACATTGGCCTCCCCGAGGGCCTCGGCAAATGCCTTCCTGGCCTCTTCGTCGCCGTGCACCAGTACGGTATGCGCAGGCCTACCAGTCGACAGCCACCAGGCCAGGAGTTCGTTACGGTCGGCGTGCGCCGAGAATCCGCCGATGGTGTAGATGTGCGCACGAACCGGTATCTGCTCGCGAAACAGCTTGATCACTGACGCGCCGTCGATGATGCGTCGCGCCGGGGTACCCTTGGCCGCAAATCCGACGAAAATGATACTGCTGTCGGAACGCCACAGATTGTGTTTCAGGTGATGCAGCACCCGGCCACCGGTGCACATACCAGATCCTGCGAGGATCAGCGCCCCGCCGCTGATCCGGTTCAGCGCCATGGAGGCCGCGGTCTCACGTGTGAAATGCAGCCCGGGCAGAGAAAAGGGGTCTGCGCCATCGGCGAACAGCGTCTCGACCTCCGGGTCATAACTGTCCGGGTGGCGCCGGAAGATCTCGGTCGCCGATATCGCCATTGGCGAATCGAGAAACACCTGCATGCTGGCCGGCAAGGCCCGGTCCTCTACGCCCTGGCGAAGACAGAACAACAGCTCTTGCGCCCGCTCCAGGGCGAAGGTCGGGATAATCACGTTGCCACCGCGCCGGAAGGTGTCGCGGATCGCGGTATATAGCTCGTCAATAGAGGGTCCGAGCGCCTTGTGTGCGCGATCGCCGTAGGTCGTCTCCATGACCACGACATCCGCAGGCGGGGGCAGCGCAGGATCGCGCATCAAGGGCCGTCCGCTGGCGCCAAGGTCGCCGGAGAACAGCACGCGGCGGCGGCGCTCGGTCTCCTCGAGGTCGAGCACGAGGCTCGCCGAGCCGAGGATATGCCCGGCCTCTATGAAGGTCGCGCCTATCCCACCGGCCAGTTCAATGGGTTCATCATAGCGCGCGCTGCGGCCGAAGAAATCCATGCTGGAGAGCGCGTCGAGCACGGTATAAAGTGGCTGAATCTCTTTGCCGCGCTTGCGCCTGGCCTTCTTGTTCAGCCACTCGGCCTCCTCTTCCTGCAGACCGGCCGCATCCAGTATCACCAGGCGGGCCAGCTCGCGGCTCGCTGCGGTCGTGATGATCTCGCCGCGAAAACCGCGCGCGACCAGCAGCGGAATGCGCCCGCAATGGTCCAGATGGGCGTGGGTGAGCAGCAGGTAATCGACCTGCGCTGGCTCGAAACCGAACGGCTGCCGGTTTTCCTCCTCGATCCGGCGCCCCCCCTGATAGAGACCGCAATCGATCAGGATTCGCTTCCCGGCGCATTCCACCAGGTGGCAGGAGCCGGTCACGCCACCGGCCGCCCCGTGAAACGATAGGCGCATAACAAGGCTCCGCGGAGATAGGGCTGCGGCCGGCGTTAACCAACGGCGGCCGCTTGAGTGCCTTTAAAGTCTAGCCTGAAAATCTCACCGGCCGGCCAACGGCTGCCGGGTGGTGGATGGGCGTCAGTCGCCAAGCGGCTCGTAGCTGACGCGGCGTTCATCAAGTCCCGCGCACAGCGCCGAGAACGGGGCATCCAGATCGCCACGGCCACGAAAGCCGATCTCGATCTGGGGTTCCGCGCCCAGCCGCGGCAGGCTGAAGAACTTGGCGTCAGGGTATTGTTCTACCAGCGCCTCCATCAGGTCCAATAGACTACTCTCGGTCACCCCTCGCGCGCGCAGCGACCGCTGCCGCTCGGCGAGCCCGCCTTCCCGGTAGTGGGCATCCAGGACCCAGGCCGCCATCGGGTGCGCCATATCCGGAAAGCCGGGCAGGAAATAGTGGCGACAGAGACTGAAACCCGGCACGCGGTTGACGGGGTTCGGGATCAGCTCGCTGCCCTGCGGCAATTCGGCCATTTTGATTCGCTGCGGATAGGCCTCGGCACCGAACCGCGCCTCGATCTCCGCTACCGCACCAGGGTGCATGTGCAGCGGTACCCCGGCGGCCTGCGCCGCGCAGGCGCGGGTGTGGTCATCGGGCGTCGCACCGATGCCGCCGCAGCAGAACACCGGGATGTTCTCGGCCATAATGCGCCGAAATTCCTCGGTGAGATAACCGGGATCGTCCGGCAGGATGCGCAGCCAGGCCACACCGAAACCGCGTTCGCGCAGCAGGCCGCCGATACCCTCGAAATGCCGGTCGCGGCGACGCCCGTTGAGGATCTCGTCGCCAACTACCATGATGCCGAAGGCGTCCATCATCGCCATCAGGCCGAAAGGCGCAACGGGATCGCGCCCGATGGCAGGGCGAGACACAGCGTCAGCGGGAGATCCGCAAGGCTCAAAACGCGGCTGCCTCCGCCTCGAGGTAGGCGCCGCTGATGTGCGGCCCCAGCTCGCTGTCGAATCCGGCCCACTGCTGCCAGGGCCCCAGCTTCGGCAGCAGTAGCGGACGGATCTCGAAATCCGCGAGGCCTTCCTCGACACCCTGTTGCACCGTCTCGTAAAGGGTCTGCAGATAGTCGCGGTAGCGGGTTGCCACTTCACTGCCGCCGCTCGGCCCGTGACCCGGCACGAATACGGTGGCGCCGCTGGCAAGCGCATTCTCCAACGCCGTGATGTTGCCCGGAAAACTGCCGCCCTCAAGGCGCAGGATGCGTCCATGCCCTGCATTGTCGCCGAGGAACATCACATCGAGCTCTTCGATATGCAACATGATGTCGGTATCGGTGTGCGCCTTGTCGTTGTTCATTACCCTGTAGGTCAGGCCGCCGATACGCAGCACATCGCCGTCCTTTAACGGATGGTCCGGAGCGATGACATCGGTCCCCAGGGTGGCGTTCTCGGTCAGACGCAGCATTAGCTGGACCCACTCGGTCCCGGCGCCCGCCAGGACCTTGGGCCCGACACGGTCGTGCCCGTAGATCGGCACCTCTGGATACCTGGCACGGATCGCCTGATTGCCAAGCCAGTGATCGCCGTGGATATGTGAATTGAACACCGCGAGGATCGGTTTGTCCGTGACCTTTTCGATGTGGGCCAGCAGCATCTCGCCGACCTGCACGCTGCTGCCCGGATCGATCACCACGACACCCTCGCCGCTGAGGACGAATGCCGGGTTGTTCATGAAGCCCTGATTCGACGGCGACGGCAGTTCGGTCGGGCCATGGATCACATAGACACCCGGGGCGACCTCATCCGGCCGCCACTCGCCGCGCAGCGGCGCGGCCTTCTGCAGCGCGTAGGCTGCCCCAGCCAGTATGAGCAAAACCATCAGCCAAAATCTTCTTTGCATCGCTTTTCTCCCGTTCAGACTTTGCGGCGCGCGCCGACCCGCAGGCGCAGCGCATTGAGTTTGATGAAACCTTCAGCGTCCTTCTGGTCATAGGCCCCCGCATCATCCTCAAAGGTGGCGATGGACTCGTCAAACAGGCTGTGGCTGGGCGACTTGCGCCCGGCGACCATCACATTGCCCTTGTAGAGCTTCATCCTCACCGTACCGTTGACCACATACTGCGTCTGATCGATCAGCGCCTGCAGGGCCTCGCGTTCCGGGCTCCACCAATAACCGTTGTAGATCATGCTGGCATACTTTGGCATGAGCTCATCCTTGAGATGCGCCGCCTCGCGATCCAGTGTCAACGACTCGATGGCGCGGTGCGCCTTGAGCATAATGGTACCGGCGGGGGTCTCGTAACAGCCGCGCGACTTCATACCGACATAGCGATTCTCGACGATATCGTCACGGCCGATGCCGTTCTCGCCGCCAACCTTGTTCAGGAACTCCATGATTTCCGCCGGCGTCATCGCCCGGCCGTCGACCGCGACGATGTCGCCGTTCTCATAGGTGAGCTCGACATAGGTCGCCACATCCGGCGCCGCCTCGGGCGAGACGCTCCAGCGCCACATGTCTTCCTCCGGCTCGGCCCAGGGGTCCTCGAGAATCCCGCCTTCGTATGAGATGTGCAGCAGATTGGCGTCCATTGAATAAGGCGATTTCTTGTTCTGTGTCGCAAAGTCCACCGCGATATCGCGCTGCTTGGCATACTGCATCAGCTTCTCACGCGACAACAGGTCCCATTCACGCCAAGGCGCAATCACTTTCACATCCGGCTTGAGGGCGTAGGCGCCGAGCTCGAAACGCACCTGATCGTTGCCCTTGCCGGTCGCGCCATGTGAGATCGCGTCCGCGCCCGTCCCGTTGGCAATCTCGATCAGCCGCTTGGCGATCAGCGGGCGGGCGATGGAGGTACCGAGCAGATACTCGCCCTCGTAAACCGCATTGGCGCGAAACATCGGAAACACGAAGTCACGCGCGAACTCCTCGCGCAGATCGTCGATGTAGATCTCCCGGATACCGGCGGCCTCGGCCTTGGCGCGCGCCGGTTCAACCTCCTCACCCTGGCCGATATCGGCAGTAAAGGTCACGACCTCGCAGCCGTATTCGTCCTGAAGCCATCGCAGAATGATCGAGGTATCCAGCCCGCCGGAATACGCCAGAACCACTTTGTTGATGCCCGAATGAGCCATGTTGCGCCCCTATTGACGAAGACTTTGCGGAAAGCCCGCGATTATACCGCGTGCCGAGCGGTGCGATACGCCGCGCGGCCCCCATACCGCAAGCATTGACCGATACCGCTCCTCGACATGGGAATGCTTACAGCCGGCACTCGTGGCCGCGTTTTCGCAATGACCGCGACGTACCTTGAGGTAAACTTTGTTCACGCGGATGCAGCACGGATGCCTATGCTCAGCCGCCTTTTTACTGTTCAGACAGCGATGCCGCCCCGCCATGTCGATCAATAAGCCCCTCCGCCGCCTCCTGATCGCCGGCCTGCTGCTCGGCCTTATCGGCGCTTGGGCGTGGTGGGCGAATCGAAGCAGACCGATTCTGGTGGCCGTCGCCCCCGTCGAGAAGGGCAGGGTGGAGAAGACCGTCGCCAATACCCGTGCAGGTACAGTCACGGCCTGTCGCCGCGCCAAGCTGTCGCCGAGCGTCGGCGGGCAGATAGCCAGACTGCCCGTGCAGGAGGGCGATGCGGTCAAGCGCGGGCAGCTGTTGCTGGAGCTGTGGAACAAAGACCTGACCGCGCAGCTCTCGCTGACCAAGCAGGAGGCGGCGAGTGCCGCGGCGACGGCGCGGGCGCGCTGTATCGAGGCCGAGCAGGCACGGCGCGAGGCGCAGCGTCAGCAGAAACTGCTCGGACGCAGCCTGGTCTCGGAGGATCAGGTCGATCAAGCGGTCAGTGCGGCCGACGCCGGCGAGGCGGCCTGCGAGGCCGCGCGGGCGACCGCGGCAGTGAGCCGCGCGCGGGTGGGCGTCGCCGAGGCCACCCTGGAGAAGACGCGTCTGATCGCCCCCTTCGACGGCGTCGTTGCCGAGATAAACGGTGAGCTCAACGAATATGTCACGCCGTCGCCGGTCGGCGTCCCGACGCCGCCGGCGATCGACCTGATTGCCGACAGCTGTTTCTATCTGTCGGCGCCGATCGATGAGGTCGATGTTGCCGACATCAGTGTGGGGCTGGACGCGCGCATCACACTGGACGCCTTTGGCGAGCGCCGCTTCGCGGGCCGCGTGCGGCGCATCGCCGACTACGTGCTCGACCGCGAGAAGCAGGCACGCACGGTCGACGTCGAAGTCGAGTTCGTCAGCCCGGATGACATAGCGCAGCTTCTCGCCGGCTATTCCGCCGATGTAGAGATCATCCTCGCGGTGCGCGAGGGGACGCTGCGCATCCCGACCGAGGCGGTGGTCGAGAATCGCATTGCCTATGTGTTTCACCGCGATACCCGACTGATCGAGCAGCGGCAGATCCAGGTCGGCACCGCCAACTGGGACCATAGCGAGATCGTCGACGGTCTCAGCGAAGGCGAACTGGTGGTCACCTCGGTCGACCGTGAAGGCCTGGTAGACGGCGCCGAGGCACGGCGGGAGACGGATGCCGACCGATGATCGAATTGCGCGGAATCGAACGCCATTTCCAGGTCGGCGATGAGCGGGTCCACGCGCTGAACGAGGTGACGCTGGATCTGCCTTCGGGCGACTATGTCTCGGTGATGGGCCCGTCGGGATCGGGCAAATCTACGCTGCTCAATGTGCTGGGGCTACTCGACCGACCGGATAGCGGCAGTTACCGGCTGGACGACGTCGAGACCACGACGCTGATCGAGGAGAAGCGCGCAGCGCTGCGCCGCAGCCATATCGGCTTCGTGTTCCAGGCCTTCCATCTGGTCCCGCGGCTGACGGCGGCCGACAATATCGGGCTACCGATGATGTTAGCCGGGGCCGGTCCACGGGCACGCGGCGCGCGGGTGCGCGAGGTGCTCGAATCGCTCAAGCTGCTGGCGCGTGCGCAGCACCGTCCCGACCAGCTCTCGGGCGGCCAGCGACAGCGGGTCGCGATAGGCCGCGCGATCGTTATGCGGCCGGCACTGCTGCTGGCCGACGAGCCAACCGGCAACCTCGATCGACACGCCGGCAGCGAAGTGGTCGCGCTGCTCGAATCGCTCAACGCATCGGGCATTACCCTGGTCATCGTCACCCATGATCCCGCGATCGGCCGACGTGCACGACGGCAGATTCGTATGGTGGATGGACGCATCGAAAGCGACAGTGTCGACGATGCGCCTGTCTGAATTGCTGCGTTTCGTCACGGGATCGCTGATCGGTGCCCGCACCCGCACCCTGCTGATGCTGCTGGCAATGAGTATCGGCGTCGCCTCGGTCGTCGTCCTAACCGCCCTTGGCGAGGGCGCAAGACGCTATGTGATCGATGAGTTCGCTCAGCTCGGTACCCACCTGCTGGTGATGCTGCCCGGTCGCTCGGAGACCACCGGCGGCGCGCCGCCACTATTCGGTGAAACCCCACGCGACCTCACCCTGAGTGACGCCATGGCGCTGCCCCGACATCGCAGTATCCTGCGGGTGGCCCCGATCACTGTCGGCAACGCCCCGGTCTCTTATGCGAACCGCGAGCGTGAGGTCACCGTGATCGGTGCGACGCATGCGTTTTTCCCGATCCGCCACCTGACCATTGGCAGTGGTCGGCCGCTGCCGATGATCGATCCCGAACGTGCGGTCAATGTCGCTGTCCTCGGCGCGGGTCTGCGAAAGGAGCTGTTCGGCAAACAACGTCCGCTGGGAAAATGGATACGGATCAACGACAGGCGCTACCGGGTCATCGGCATCTTGAGCAGCGGCGGACAATCGATCGGCCGCAACCTCGACGACCTGGTGATCATTCCGGTGGCTGCGGCCCAGAGTCTGTTCGACACGCCGTCGCTGTTCCGGGTCCTGATCCAGGCACGTAGCCAGGAGGATATCCCGCGCGCGCAGGCGGCAGCCCGCGACACCATCCGCGAGCGGCACGACGGTGAGGACGACGTCACCATCATTACCCAGGATGCACTGCTCGACACCTTCGATGGCATCCTGCGCGCGCTGACCTACACCGTCGGTGGTATCGCGGCCATCAGCCTTGCGGTCGCCGGTATCCTGGTGATGAACGTGATGCTGGTCGCGGTCTCGCAGCGGGTCGCCGAGATCGGCCTGATGAAGGCCCTTGGCGCGCCCGATAGGCAGGTGCTGCGGCTGTTCCTGATCGAGTCCGTGGTGCTGGCTGGCAGCGGGGCGATATTCGGCCTTGCGATCGCCGGGCTCGGCATCCTCGCCCTCGGCCAGCTTTTCCCGAGCTTTCCGATCGCCGCGCCGCTGTGGGCACCGCTTGCCGCAGTCGCGGTCGCACTGCTGACCGGACTCCTGTTCGGCATACTGCCCGCACGCCGCGCCGCCCGGCTGGATCCGGTGCGCGCGCTGAGCCGGCGCTGATCTGCAATGCACCTGCGCGACCATCTGCGTCTGACCGGCAGCGCAATCCTCGGCCATCGCACCCGCAGCCTGCTGACCGGGCTGGGCATCGCGGTCGGGATCGCCGCGGTCGTGCTGCTGACTGCGATAGGCGAGGGGGTGCAGCGCTTCGTGGTCCACGAATTCACCCAGTTCGGCACCAATCTGATCTCCGTATCACCAGGCAAGACGGAGACGTTGGGCCTGTCCGGGGCCATAGTCAGCAACGTGCGGCCATTGAGCCTGGACGACGCCGCAGCGTTGGAGCGCTTGCCGCAGGTGCTGGCGGTCGTCCCCTTCGTGCAAGGCAACGCCGCCGTCGAGGCCAATGGGCGCACGCGGCGCACGACGGTGTTCGGCACCGGTTCTGAAGTCCCGGCCGTTTGGCAGATCAAGCCGGCGCTGGGGCGCTTTTTGCCCGACGACGAACCGCGCCGCGCGCGGGCGTTCGCCGTGCTCGGCCACAAGCTGCGCGAGGAGCTGTTCGGTTCACGCTCGCCGCTGGGCGAACGCATCCGGGTCGGCGGCGAGACCTACAGAATCATCGGCACCCTGCAGCCCAAGGGCCAGTTGCTCGGCTTCGACCTCGACGACACCGTCTACATCCCCATCATGCGCGCCATGGCGATGTTCGACCGCGAGAGTCTGATGGAGGTGGATGTGCTGTATCGGGCCGGGAGCGACGCGGGCGCGCTGGCCGAGGACATCAAGCAGCGCCTGGTGGTGCGTCACGGCAGCGAGGACTTCACCATTATCACGCAGGATCAGATGCTCGAAGTGCTGGGCTCGGTGCTGGAGGTGCTCACGCTGGCGGTCGGCGCACTCGGCGCCATCTCGTTGCTGGTCGGTGGCATCGGCATACTGACCATCATGACCATCTCGGTGAACGAACGCGTTGCCGAAGTCGGGCTGTTGCGCGCGCTCGGCGCCAGCCGGCTACAGATCCTGCAGCTGTTTCTCGGCGAGGCGCTGATACTCGGTGGCTGCGGCGGCCTGGTCGGCCTGTTGGCCGGGGCCGGCGGCTCCTGGTTACTCGGCACGCTGCTCCCCGGCCTGCCGACACATGTCGCCTGGGACTACGCGCTGCTGGCGCTGGTCGTGGCGCTGGCCATCGGGCTGCTCGCCGGCGTGGTGCCGGCATTGCGTGCCGCCGGCCTTGATCCGGTCGAGGCCCTGCATGACGAATAGCCCATAGGCCAATGGCACTTACTCAAGCACTTGCGCGCCGGCGCATTCGAGCCGAGGGACGCTGTGAATCCACCCGTGGAAGCTCGACTGCAGCATCCTTGCCGAAGACGCCCTCGACTCGAACACACCGGAGCGTCGTGAAATCAGGATATCTAGACATGACGTCTAGGGCGTCGCCAACCGCGCAAGGAACTCCGTCAGACAGGCCATGAACCCCTCCGGCCGATCCGCGTACACCCAGTGCCCCGCCTGCGCCACTGGACACTGCACGGCATCCGGGAAATAGCGCTGGATCTGCGGCAGATAGTCCGGTGTGACGTAATCCGACTGATCGCCAAAGATAAAGCTCGTGGGACCGGCGAATTGCGCGCCCGCCGGCTGCGCCGGGAACCCGGTGATCTCCCGCTGCGCCGCCGCCAGGGCATCCAGATTGGCACGCCATTCCCAGCCTGCCGGCCGTTTGATCAGATTCTGTAGCAGGAAGGCGCGCACCGGTCTCCCAACGACATGTTCGGCCATCTGGGCGTCGGCGTCTGCGCGACTGCGTATCGCGGTCAGATCGATTGCATTAAACCCGGCAAGCACGCCGGCGAAACTATGCGTGTAACGGACCGGCGCCATATCGACCACCGCCAGCCCGGCGACCCGCTGCGGGTGGGTGAGCGCCAGGTGCATTGCCACCTTGCCGCCCATGCTGTGGCCGACCAGGGTCGCGTTTGCCAGGCCGTGTTGATCGAACAGGCCGAGCAGGTCATCGACCATCGCCGCGTAGCCGCTGTCGGGATGCTGCGGCGACTGGCCGTGGTTGCGCAGATCCGGCACAACGATGAAGTACCGTGTTGCAAGCTGCCGCGCCACGGAGCCCCAGTTCTGCGAGGATCCGAACAACCCGTGCAGCAGCACGATCGACGGCCGCGTGGCGTCGCCATAGGTGCGGGCATGAAGTTCCAGCATTCGTGCAAGTGTACGCCGATGCGCCATGGCGGGCAGGGGCACGCTGCAACACAGTCCGGTTCCCGATGGCGGCTGGCCCGCACCTTTAGCCCGCATCCGTCACCGCTGTTCGAAAAAAACGAGGGCAAAGCCGATGGATTTCGAATTCTCGCGATGGAAGCTTGGGCGAGACTTACCCTCATCAAACGGCCCTATCCCGGAGAGACACCATGAAACCGAACTGGAAGAAATCGATTACCCGACTGCATGGCCTGGAGCGACACATTGCGTTGCTGGCCGAGCGACCCGCCGGCGCTGGCCCGGTGATCAGCTGCCATCTCGATCTCACACGGGGCGAGGCGGCGTGCCGACGTTTCATCACCGACCAGGCATCCAGTCTCCGCAACGACCTGCATGGCAGGGCGAGGCGGGACTTTGAACACGGCCTGATGCTTTTGCTCGAGCGACTCGCGCAGCGCCTTGGACCACGCGCCCGGGGCCTTTCGCTGTTTATCGCCGTGCGCAGCGACCCCGTGGTGCTGACCAGTCTTACCTTTGCAGTACCGGTGCACAACCGCATGGCCTTAGCCGCCACCCCGGACATCTTCCCGCTGCTGTGTCTGAAGGACCGTCTGGAAAGCCACATGCTGGTGCTGGTGCAACCGACCTGGTTGCAGATTGCCGAGGTCAACCTCGGCGATCCCTCGGTCAAGGCCTGGGCGACACACTCAACGTCGACCGCGCCGCTGCGGTCCGACCTGCGACTCGTCGACCCGGCGCCAAGCATAGACACCGGCAAAGGCCTGGATCGGCATATCAAGTTCGTCGAACGGGTGCTGCGGGCCGGAGGACGAAGCTACCTGTTCCTCGCCGGGGATCCAAGGCTATGCGCGACACTCTATGGCCTGCTCTCCCCCACGCTGCGCGCCCGTTTGGTGCAGACGCTGCCACTGCCGGCCGACTGCAGTCTGAAACAGGCCGCGGAAGTCTCGATGGCGGCCTTCCAAGAGTTCGAAAGCGGGGTCTCGCAGGCGACAGCCGCGCGTCTGCTGCGCGGTGTCCGCACGCAGGGATCGGCAGTGGCCGGCGCCGCAGCGACATTGTCGGCGATGCGCGAGCAGCGCGCCGACACCCTGGTAATCAGTCATGACTATCCCTCATCCAACGGTTGGGTATGCAACAGCTGTGGAACCAGCGATGTCCGGGCGCAGGCGCCGGCACACTGCCCAAGCTGTGGCGGAGACAATGTCGCTTCGCTGGATCCGCGGATCGAGCTGATCCGCCTCGCGGGACAGCAGCGTTTGCCGGTAGAACTGGTCGACGGCGACGAACTACGCTATCTCGGCGGTGTCGGTTGTCTGCTGCGCGACACTCCGGAGACCCGGGCCGCTCCCCTGCCACGCCAGGCCACCACGCTGGATCTTGTCGCTTGAGCAACGGAGTCAAACCATGCGTATGCAGATCGATGTCGACCGGGAGAGTCTGGTCCCGAGAATCCGTCATCTCGTTGCTTTTGCGTTGTCGAGCGTGAGCTTCGCGATCGCCAAGCTGCGTATCTTCAGCTGGCGCATCAAGGACTCCCGCGGCACCACGCTGACCCTTGTCAGGGTAGAGGCCTATCCACGGCACGGCGACCCGTTCGAGGTGGAGGAGGTGCAGTCCGATCCCGAGGTCGCGGTCACAAGAACGCTGGAGCGCACCGGGCGGACGCTGCACCGCCGATTGGCGATGCAGCAACAGCACCGCTACGCTTAATCCAGCGGCGACAGGGCGGTGAAACCACCACCTTGAGCCAGCAATCTCTACAATCGGGTGATCTTGTCGCAGCACCCTGTGGCGCAGATGTTTCCCAGGTCGGCGATGCAGAGTGGTCCGACGATGGCTGATCTCGTGAGCAAGTTCGACGTGCCTGCAAACCAGATTACTGACTGGAGGCAGCGGCTGCTGAACAGCGCGCCGGATGTTTCCGGCACGGGGACTAAGAATTGGGAAGACGCGGCAGAAACGGTCCAGGGGCTACATGCCAAGATCGGTCAGCTGAGATGGAGAATGATTGGAAAGCGGGCTCAAACGGAATCACGGGCCCAGAAGCGGCGCCGGCGGTACCCCCCGATCGGAGGCCTGGCGGTCAGTGTGGTTCGTCGCCGATTAGAGGGGCGTCCCGAATCTGTTGGTCCAGCCCCGCCTCGACGACAGCGGCGCGCGCGAGTAGGTGAGACGCTACCGGCAACGTCGCCATCAGGAAGCCGAGGATCAAGGCCAGGCGCCATGCCCATTCGGCTGTCGGTACCAGCAACCACGCACCCAGGAGCACCAATGTCAGCGCCAGCGTGCCGGCCTTGGTCGCCGCGTGCTGGCGCGACAGCGCATCGGGCAGCGAAATAACTCCCCACGCGGCGATAACCAGCAGGGCCGCGCCGAGGCCGAGCAGCAGGACCGCGGCCGCACTCACGGCCCCTCTCCCCCATTCGGGTCCCTGGGCGCACGATGAACCAGGCGCGCCCAGCCGATCGTAGCGACAAAGCCCACCAGCGCCAGGCCGATGGCGACATCGAGAAATACCGTGCGACCGGTGCCAAGCGACGCGGCTACTGCCAGGGCGATCGCCGCGGCCAGGAAGATATCCAGCGCGACGACCCGGTCGGAAAGCGTCGGGCCGGCGATGATGCGCACACTGGCCAGCGCGGCCGCGATAACCGCCCCCGCAACGAGGACACCGGTGGCCAGCGCCATCATGCCGCCGCCTCCGTGCCGAACAGCACGCGCAGCCCCGGCTCGAAGTCTCGCCGGATGCCGGCGACCAGCGCATCGGTATCGGATGCGTCCAGCACGTGCAGCAGCAACTCGCGGCGCTCCATGTCGATGTCGATCGTGGTGCTGCCGGGCGTCAGCGAGACCATGCTGCCGAGCAGCGCCGCACCCTGTGCGCTCATCGGTGCAAAGCGCACGCGTAAAAAGGCGACCGGCGGCGGGGCGCCGCCCGGCCGACCACTCTTGATGATCACGGCGACGGTCTCAAAGCCGGAGACGAAGGTCGCGCGCACAAAGCGCAGCAGGAGAGTGACGGCGGCAGCGAGGCGTTTCATCGGGTCATCCTCCAAGCGTGCGCGCGGCGGCCTGAGCGTAGGCCAGCAGCCACTGCGGATACAGGCTGATCACCAGAGTCAGCGCGGCCAGCCCCAGCGTAGCGGCCCACGCCGGTGCCAGACGGGTGGCTGCGGGCGGTTGCCACCTGTCGTCCGGGTGACGCTTCCAGAACGCCTCCATCCAGATTTTCACCATCGAATACAGGGTCAGCACACTGACCGCGAGCGCGAGCGCGGCCCAGGCATAACGCCCCTGCGCCAGCGCCTCCTGCAGCACCATCAGCTTGGCCCAGAAACCCGAAAGCGGCGGGATCCCCACGAGCGACAGCGCCGGTACCAGGAACAACAGTCCCAGCGCCGGGCGCAGCCGATACAGCCCGCCGATGCGGCGCAGGTCGTAACTGCCGGTCAGCCGCCAGATCATCGCGGCGATCAGGAACAGGTTGGCCTTCACAATGATGTGATGCACCGTGTAGAACAGCGTCGCGGCATTGCCGGCCTCACCGGCCAGCGCCACGGCAAGCAGGATAAAGCCGATCTGGCTGACGATGTGAAAGGCCAGGATCCGCCGCATGTCCCAGTGATAGGCGGCGCCGAGCACACCGAACAGCATGGTCGCGGCAGCGATCCAGCCGAGTGCCTCCATGACGACGTCCGGCGCCGGGGCGAACACATCGCCGACGGTGCGCAGCACGGCGTAAACACCGACCTTGGTAAGGAGCCCGGCGAACAGCGCAAGCACCGGCGCCGGAAGCGTATGGTAGCTGGCCGGCAGCCAGGCATAGAGCGGAAACGATCCCGCCTTGATCAAGAAGGCCAGCAGCAGCGCGGTCAGCAGCGCGGTCGAAAGGCCAGGCGAAAGTGCCGGCGCGGCCTCGGCCAGCGCGCCGAAGTTGAGGTGACCGGTGGCGCCGTAGACCGCACCGATCGCGATCAGCAGCAGTAACGTGCCCAGCAGGTTCAGCACCAGGTACTTGAAGCTGGCATCGAGTTGGTCGAGGCGGCCGCCGATCGCGAACAGCCCCAGCGCGCAAATCAGCATCACCTCGAACCAGACGTACAGATTGAAGAGGTCCGCCGTACTGAAGGCGCCGCCGACGCCGGCCAGCACGCCGTGCACCAGCGGCAGCAGCAGTGGGTGGCGTGGGCCGGCATCGGCATCGCTGGCCAGGAACAGCAGCGATACCGCACCCATCAGCGCTGTGATCAGGACCAGCGCGGCGCCGACACGGTCGAGGTGGAATTCGATGCCGTACGGCGCGACCCAGCTGCCGAACGCGGTGCGCGCCGGCTGATCGATCGCGGCCGACGCGACCAGGGCGACCGCGCAGGCGAGGAAGATCAGGGCGCCGACGAAACTCACGACCTGCTGCAGCGTCGGGCGGCGGCTTGCCAGCGTGGTCAGTACCACGGTGGCCAGCGGGACGAGCACCGGTGCGGCGACCAGTGCGCTCATGCGCGATCCTCCGGCGGCCAAGCCACATCGCAGTCGGCGGCGCTGGCCGGCGGTTTAACCGGGTCGTCGGGGCGCGGCTCGGCGTAGCGCAGCGCGAGCGCGTCGTCGGTGCGCGCATCGCGCATCAGGCGCAGCAGCAGGACCAGCGAGTAGCAGACCAGCGCAAAGCCGATCACGATGGCGGTCAACACCAGTGCCTGCGGCAGCGGGTTTGCGGCATCGGTGAGCAGGATTTCACCCACCGGCACGACGGCCGGCAATGGCGAAACCAGCCGGCCCGCCGCGAACAGCACCAGATTGGCCGCGGCCCCGAGGAGCGCGAGGCCGATCACACAACGGAAGACATCGCGGGACATTGCCAAGTAAACGCCCGCGGTCACGGTGGCGAAGATCGTCGCGGCAAGGACGGCGGTCATCGCTCGCCCCCCGACGCTGCGGCCTCGTCATCGACCGCCAGCAGGGCCAGGGCGTAGCCGGCAAGCGCACCCCAGACGCAGAGGTACACGCCGAGATCGAAGAGGAGGACGGTGGACACCTTGAGGTCGGTGAAGCCTAGCGGCAGCGTCGCCCACAGGTGCGTCAGGTAGGCATCACCGAGCAGAAGCGCCGGCACACCGGACAGGGCCGCCAGCAGCACCCCGGTCGCGCCCAAGATCAGCGGGTCGCGTAACGGCAGGCGCTGCCGGGCAGCGTCGCTGCCGCGTGCAACCGCCCACAGGATGCTCGCGCTCACCGCGATCAGGCCACCGATGAAGCCACCACCCGGTTCGTTGTGCCCGCGCAGCAGCACCCAGACCGATGCGGCGAGGATCAGCAAGTACAGCGGGCCCGCGGCGGCCTCGAGGATGATGACCCGCGACCGCATCACGCCCCATCTCCCTTGTCACGTGCCGGGCGCAGGGCCTGGAGCAACGGCACCGCGGCGATCAGTGACAGCAGCACGACGGTGATCTCGCCAAGTGTGTCCAGCGCCCGGAAGTCAACCAGGATCACGTTGACGACATTGCGGCCGTAGGCATCGGGGACGCTGCGCTCGGCGAAGAACTGCGACAGCGCGGTGTCGAAGCTTCCCGCTGTGGCCACCAGTAGCAGCGCCGTGACGGCCGCGCCGAACCCGACCGCAAGCATGAACGCGCCCGGGCGCCACAGGGGCTCGGCCAGGCCGGCGGCCCGATGCTGACGATTCAGGGCCAGTAGGACCGATGCGACCACGATCACGAACACCGTCTCCACTGTGAACTGCGTGTACGCGACGTCGGGCGCCCCGGTAAATAGGAACAGCAACCCACTGCCGTAGCCAACGAGACCCGCCGCGAGCAGCAGCACCAGGCGGTCGCGCTGCAGCACCGCAGCGACGGCGCCGAAGACGATCAGGGCGCAGGCGCCGACAGGGCCGCCCCCCGGCCAGCCGTCCGCGCTCGGCCAGTACAGACTCGGCCAATCGGCCACCAACGCCGCGGCCAGGGCGATGACGATGGTCCCCGCGGCCAAGGCGACGTACGCCGGCAGGCGACCGGTCTGCAGCGCCCGGGTAGAGGCGGCCGCGCTGCGAGGGATCCAGCTCAGCGCTCGCTCGAACTGTGCGGCCATGCCGATCCGACCGACGCGTCGCGCCGCGCGCTCGAACCGCGCATGCAGCGGATCCCATAACAAGTAGACGACCACACCCACCGCAAAGGTGGCGAGCAGCGAAAGCAGTGCCGGCCCGAATTCCAGGGCCAGGCTGAACGCCACGGCCTCGGCGTCCGGGGTCATCGCGCCGGTCGCCCCGGCGATCAGCTCCTGGGCAAAAAAGGGGAAGGTGCCGAGGGTAATGCCAGCCAGCGCCAGCAGCAGCGGCGGCGCGACCAGTGCCGGGCCGCCCTCGTGGGCCTCGCAGGTCTCGTTGACGCCAGGGTGGCGCCAGAACACCCGCACCGCGGCGACGCCGGCCACCGCCACGGCCACAGCACCGAACACGGTGTTCGCGGCCTTAGCGAACGCGAACACGTCGCCAGCGCTCTTCGCCTCCAGGATTACATCCTTGACGACGTAGCCGAACGACAGCGGCATACCGGCCATAGACGCGCCGGCGAGCAGAGCCGCCGCGGCGGTCCAGGGCATCGCGTGACGCAAGTTGCCGAGGTGATCGATGACGCGCGTACCGGTGCCGTGATCGATATTACCGGCGACGAAGAACAGCGGCGCCTTGTACAGCGCATGGGCCAGCAGCAGGGTGCCGACGGCGACCGTGGCGCCCTCGCCGCGCAGCCCGACCAGGGTCACCAGGGTGCCTAGGGTCGCCACGGTAGACCAGGCCAGGATGCGCTTGAGATCGCGTTCGCGCAGCGCCAGCACCATACCCCAGGCCGCGGTGATCGAGCCGGCGCCTTTCAGGCCCCACTCCCACAACGGCCACTCGCCGAAGCCCGGGTCGAGGCGCGCGAGCAGGTAGACACCCAGCTTGACCATGGTCGCCGAGTGCAGATAGGCCGACACCGGCGTCGGTGCGGCCATCGCGTTCGGCAGCCAGAAGTGGAATGGGAACTGGGCGCTTTTCGTGAACGCACCGATCAAGATCAGCACCAACGCGGCCGTTAGCTCCGGCGTGGCCGCCAGGCTCGGCAGCACGTCGACGATCTCACTGATGACGTAGGTGCCGCTAGCCTGGCCGAGCATGATGAAGCCGCCCAGCAGGGCCAGACCGCCGGTGCCGGTGATCATCAGCGCCTGCTGGGCCGACTTGCGGCTGTCGGTGCGCTCATGGTCGAAGCCGACCAGCAGAAAGGACAGCACGCTGGTGGCCTCCCAAAACATAAACAGCACGACAAGGTGGTCGGCCGTGACACAGCCGATCATCGCCAGCATGAACAGGCTCAGCAGCACGTAGAGGCGGCGCAGGCCAGGGTGGCCGGCAAGATAGCCTCCGGCATAGACGAACACCGCGGTGCCGACGCCGGTGATCATGAGCAGCATCAAGGCCGACAGGCCGTCGACGCGGAAGGCCAAGTCGATGCCCAGTGCCGGGACCCAGGACCAGGACACACTCAGCGGCAGCTCGAGCAACGCCAGCTTCCACACGACCAGGCCCAGCGCCAGAGTCGGCAGCGCGGTAAACAGGCCACGCTCAACCCATCCCAGGCCGCCGCGGCGGTCTTCCGTGACGGCAGCCACAGACTAGACTACCGGCGCCTTGCCGAACAGGCACCCATTGCGAGAGCCAGGGCCGGATCGCGGCGAGCGGTGGGGCACGAGGGATATCGGCTGCATCAAAAATAAATCCTCCATCTTCAGGAAGTATCATCACACCTCTTCAGCGACCGCTACCCTACTCTGAAAAAGCGATTTCGGCCGTTGTCCTATGAACTCAGTTTAGAGATGGGCGCAACTGCACACGCAAGTTCAAAAGAAGAGGTTAGCGGTTGGTCCGGGGAATTCCGCTCGAGCACCCAGCACGTAAGAGACGAGAGCCCGCCTTTCAGGCCGCGCTGGATTTCTCATTCTCGCCGATCAGCCCAACTGCGTCGCCCATCGCGGGCTGATGATTCCCAAATCCTGCATGCAATTTGCTGGCTAAGCTGGATCGGGGAAGCTGTGTTCGCCCCATCCTTCTCAACGCCCACGCCTGCACGAGCGAGGTAACGTCAGTCGCAACCTGTCGTTTCGGGCGAAGGCCGCGCTGCGCGCCATACGGCCAACGGCCCGCAGCCAGTGAGCGCGTCGGTTCGATAATCAGTAGTTCGATTTTTTCGAATCACTAAGCCCGTAAATTCGATTTTTACTCTGGTTCGTCGAGCCCCATAGTTGCCGCATTAAACTGGGGAACACGGCAGCGGCATACCAACGCAATGTCAGCAGGGTGTCCAGCGGCCAATTCCGGCGCGGTCGCTGGACGGAGTGGGTGCGCTGTGGATGAACCTGTTCGTTCTGCTGATCTTGACTCTACTGCTCCCCACTCTAACGCTCTGGAGATGAACCATGAGACGCTTCAAATACATCCTCTATTTTGCCGACGGGGTGCCCGCATCCGATGCGGCGCTCGAATGCGCGGCCGGCCTCGCCCGACGCAATCAGGCACGTCTGGCACTGATCGATGTGTTCGAGGCGCAGGAATCACCGCCAGGGATCACGCAGCAGTTTGGACTGGACGTGAACGGCCTCCTGCAGGAGCGCCGCCACGACGACCTGGAGCGCCTGACGCAACCCGACCTCGAACAGCTGGTCGATCAGACTCGTTTCCATCACGAGGAGAGCCTGGACCTGTTGCTGCGCGCCTACGACATGCACAGGGAATCGCCCGGCGTGCATTTGACCAAGGGCGAGCCGGCGCCGAGCATCTGTGCGGTCGCTGAGCGCACCGACGCGGACCTGATCGTCATGGGTACCGTGGGCCGCACCGGGATACCGGGCTTCTTCATCGGCAACGCCGCCGAGGAGGTCTTGCAGACCGCGGTGGCCTCGATCCTGGCGGTCAAACCGGAGGGATTCGTCTCAACGGCGACTGCGGATTGACGACCTTTTCAGCAGTGCTCGCGCCGACCCGCTGGGCCCGCGTATGCTGCGCTGATCCCTCCGAGAACAACCGGCATGCTGAAGCTGAACCTGAAACACCTGCGCTACTTCTGGGCGGTGGCCAGTCATGGCTCGATCGCCCGCGCCGCTGAGACGCTCTACCTGACGCCGCAGACCATCAGCGGACAGCTGCGTGATCTGGAGGAGCAGGTGGGTGAGAAGCTGTTCAGCCGCGAGGGACGCAACCTCGTGCTGACGGAGACCGGGCGCCTGGTGTTCTCCTACGCCGATGAGATGTTCCGTCTCGGGATCGAGCTGCAGGATGCGCTCGCCGGGCACACGCCGGGATCGGCAACGACCGTGCGCATCGGCGTGGCCATGGTGGTCCCCAAACTGCTGGCGTTTCGGGTGCTTGAGCCCGTCCTGCAGCTGGACCAGCCGGTGCGCATGATCTGTCACGAGGCACCGCTGGTCGATCTATTGGCGGACCTGTCGATCCACAAGTTGGACATGGTGCTCGCAGACAGCCCGATCAACCCGACCCTGAACATCCGCGCCTATAATCACACGCTAGGCGAATCCGGCATCAGTTTTTTCGCCGCCCCGCCACAGGCCGACGCGCTGCGCGCGACGTTTCCGAACAGCCTCGACGGCCAACCGATGTTGATGCCCAGCAGCGGCAGTAATCTGCGCCGCGACCTGCAGAACTGGTTCGAGCGCAACGGCATCAATCCGCAGATTATCGCAGAGTTCGAAGACCGCGCCTTGATGAAGGCATTCGGCGAGGGTGGCAGCGGTGCCTTCACCTCGCCGACCGCGGTCGAACAGGATGTGCTGCAGAAGTACGGCGTCAGCGTGATCGGCCGTACCAACGAGATCACCGAGCGCTTTTTCGCGATCTCTGCAGAACGCCGCATCAAGCATCCGGCGGTCTCGGCAATCACCGAGGCGGCACGTAACAAACT
>JAHEJD010000042.1:0-20186 GCA_024639005.1 Chromatiaceae bacterium
CTGCCGATGGCGATCGCCTTCATGGCCATTACATCGGCAACGGTCGCAGATCGAATCGATGCCAAGGCAGGCAACGGCTGGCTGCTGTTGTTGCTGCTGGCGGGGGGTGCGGCGAGCCTGATTTATTGGCACTGGACAGAATCCCTGGGGCGCGGTGACCTCCGCCTTTATGCCCTCGTGCAGTTCTACCCGATGCTCGCCTTACCTGTCGTGATTGCGCTGTTTCCGAGGCACCGCTACACCGTGGGACGTTATCTGGTCTGGGTCATCGCATGGTATGCCTTGTCGAAAGTGCTCGAACATTTCGACGGTGAGGTATTCGAACTTCTCGGTCACACCGTAAGTGGACATACGCTGAAACACCTGGCAGCGGCGGTCGCAACCCTCGCTGTGCTGCAGATGCTGCGGTCGGGAAAACGACCTCATGTCAGTTAGTGGCGGTGAACGCAGGTACCCGTCTCTCCCGCGTCTGATACGTACGCCGCCCTGGTTAAGCGGGGCGCATCTGCTAGGCTTTTCTGGCGGTCCACGAAATAAGGCGACCTTCGGGTGCAGAACAAGCCGCAGATCCTGAGCAATACGCTCAATAACAGCCAGAGTGAGGAGATTGAGGCGATGCGTACAAAAATACGAGTAGCATCCGCGGCTTGTCTGTTTTTGCCGTGGGCGGTCGGTACCGGTTTCGCGGCGAGTGACGAACAAAACCTGGAAAAACTCGGGGCTTTCAAGCGGACCGATACGGCCCCGATGCAGCGCGTGGAGCAGGGCGGCCAATATGCGGCGAATCTGCAGAAGATGCTGCAGCAGGTCAAGATGCCGCCGGGTTTCAAGATCGAACTGTTCGCGATCGCGCCCGATGCCCGCCATATGGCGGTCAGCCGCAACAAGGCCACCGTGTGGATCGGCACCCGCAAGAACACCGTGTGGTCGGCCACCGACCGGGACATGGACAACGTTGCGGACACCGTCGAGGAGTTTAGCCCGAGCGTTAAATTCGATATCCCCAACGGTGTCTGTTACTCCGACGACGGCTTTCTGTTCATCGCGGAGCGCAACCGGGTGATGATGTTCCCCGCGGCCGAGTTCTTCATGGAGGGTTCGGACACCGTCGCGGTCCCGATCGTGAAGCAGGGCGAGCTCATCCCGCCCGACGAGGAGTCCTACAACCACACCGCCCGGGTGTGCGCCCTCGGTCCGGACGACAAGCTCTACATCAGCCTTGGCCAGCCGCACAACGTGGCGCCGGCCGACAAGCTGGCCCTGTACGACGAATGGGGCATCGGCGGCATCATCCGGATGAACCGCGATGGGTCGGAGCGTGAGGTCATCGCTACCGGGGTGCGCAATTCGGTGGGCCATGCGTTCAATCCGACGGACGGGAGTCTGTGGTTCACCGACAACCAGGTGGATGGCATGGGGGACGAGATACCGCCGGGCGAGATCAACCGGATACCCGGCGAGGGTATGTGGTACGGCCATCCCTACTATGGCGGCGGCGAGGTCAGGACCGACGAATACAAGGACCAGGAGATCCCGGCGGAGCTGGCCGACAAGTACGTGAAGCCGCAGGTCGAGACCATCGCCCATGCGGCCGATCTGGGCATGATGTTCTACACCGGCAACATGTTCCCAGGTAAGTACAAGAACGCGATCTTCAGCGCCCAGCACGGCTCCTGGAACGCCGTGAAGCCGCGCGGTGCCCGCGTCATGGTCACCTTCCTCGACGGCGATGGCAATGCCGCCTCGACAGAACCCTTTGCCGAGGGCTGGATGACCGAGAGCGGCTACTACCTGGGGCGTCCGGTGGATGTACAGCAGTACGTGGATGGTTCCATCCTGGTGTCGGACGACAAGGCCGGCGCCGTGTACCGGATTTCGTACCAGGGAGGCTAAGGGTCCTGCTGGACGGGCCGGGGTCGCCTCCGGCCCGTCTGCGCAACGCGCCTTGAAGGATCTTCAAAATGACATTGATCGCATCAACGCACGAAAGGATCAAACGGCTGGGCATTGACCGATGGGTGGCGGTCTGTGCGCTTGCCTGTCTGGCTCAACCGGCGTTGGCGGCCGATATTGCGGCAGGCAAGACTAAGGCAGCGCAGATTTGTCAGACCTGTCACGGGATGGACGGCCGCGGCACGCAGGCCATGGTCGCCAACATCGGCGGTGAGCAGAAACAGTACCTGGTCAAACAGCTGAACGCCTACCGTGCCGGCGAGCGCGAGCACGCCCAGATGACCATCATCGCGCGCATGCTCAGCGACGAAGACGTCGACAACCTGAGCGCGTGGTATGCGAGCATCGTCGCCAGCTTCGAGATACCGCAATAGCCCTACGGATCCGGTTGCGGCGAATCAATCCGACAGCGGGGTGTCTGCCCTTCCGGGCGGCGACCCCACCGGATGCCGCAGGGCGCGGGCGACATTGCGCTTGTTGCGCATAATCGGTTGCGGCAGGCTGCGCAGGCCGGCGGCCCGTTCTACCGCCTCCAGGATCACGTCGTGTGACGCGGATTTGCTACACGCCGGATCGGCGGCCGCGGCGTCGCCGGTCAGCAGGTAGGCCTGGCAGCGGCAGCCGCCGAAACAGGTCGCGCGCTCGTCACAGCCCGCACAGGGTTGCTGCATCCACGATTCGCCGCGGAAGTAATTGAAATCGGGCGAGTCGTTCCATATCCATTCGAGGCTGTGGTCACGCACGTTCGGCAGCATGAGCCCGGGCAGGTCGGCGGCGGCATGACAGGGCAGTGCGGTGCCGTCGGGCGCGACACTGAGAAAGATCCGCCCCCAGCCATTCATGCAGGGTTTGGGCCGCCCCTCGAAATAGTCCGGGACGACGAAATAGATCTTCATGCGATCGCCGAAGCGCGCCTGATAGTCGTGGGCGACTGCTTCGGCGCGCTGCAGCTGGTCGCGGGTCGGCAGCAGATAGTCGCGGTTGGCCAGTGCCCAGCCGTAGTACTGGGTGTTGGCCAGCTCCACATAGTCGGCCTCCAGCGCCAGCGCCATATCGAGGATCTCGCGCATGCGGTCGAGGTTGTGACGGTGCATCACGATATTGAGCACCATCGGATACCCATGGGCCTTGACCCGGCGCGCCACCTCGACCTTCTTCCGGAAGCTGTCGCTGCCGGCCAGACGGTTGTTCAGATCCGGGTCGTCGGCCTGGAAACTCACCTGGATGTGATCCAGCCCCGCATCTTTCAGCGCCGCGATGCGCGCCTCGTCCATGCCCATGCCCGAGGTCAGCAGGTTGGTATAGAAACCCAGCCGCCGGGCCTCGCCGACGATGACCTCCAGGTCCTTGCGCAGCAGCGGCTCGCCGCCCGACAGCCCGAGCTGGATCGCGCCCAGTTTGCGCGCCTCGCCCAGGACCCGCAGCCAGTCGTCGGTGGCGAGTTCGCGCGCGCGCTCGCCGAGCCGCAGGGGGTTCGAGCAATAGGGGCACTGCAGCGGGCAGCTGTACGTCAGCTCGGCGAGCAACCAGAGCGGGCGCAGCGGTTCCTGAGGGCTATCGGTCATGGTGTCGCACGCGGCGGTGAAGGAGGAGCGGTGCAAGAAAAAGGGCGGGTGAGCCATGCTCCCCCGCCCTTTACCCGAATCTCGGGCCGAGAATCAGCGTACGGTGACGTACAGGTTGATCTCGAAGCCGTAGCGAAGGTTCTGAAACCTGGGCTTTGACCATTTCTTCATCTCTCATCCTCCAGCTGCTGTGTTGTCTTGGACAGCACCGTCAGTGGGCCTCGGCGTGCCCGGGGATGCCCAATAACAATGCGAAATCAAGGGCGATTCCATTCGGCCCTGAGAACGGATAGTGTAGTCCAGCCAACAGAATTATCCAGCTCAGCGCGGGCGGTGTGCCGTCCCGACGCCAACATCAGCGTGGAGTGCGGGCTCAGCGGAGGCACACCCAGCCCTGCTGCAGCGCCGCATCGATCAGCTCCAGCACGTCGGCGCTCAGATCGGCTTCGTCAAAGGCCGCCTCGAGGTCGGTGATCACGCTACTCAGGGGTGTCCTGCCATCGCAGCGGCGCAGCGCCTCGGCGGCGCTGTCGTTGAGCTGCACCATGCCCTCGGGATAGAGGATCACCCAGCTCTGCTGGACCTCTTCCCACTGCATGCGATGCCCCGGGGCGATGCCGTAACAGGCGTCCGGATCGACCGTGCTCATGCCTTCTCCCCCTCGTTGAAATAGGGCGGCATCTCGAGCACGTAGGCCATGTACATCGCATCCAGCATGCTCCACAGGATGTCTAGCTTGAGTTGCACGATGGCCATTGCCCGCTGCTGCATCTCGGCGCTATTGAACCATTCCAGCGTCACCGCCAGGCCGTGTTCCACATCGCGGTTGGCCTGCGTGACGCGTTTGCGGAAATACTCCAGACCGCCGGCATCGATCCAGGGGTAATCGCGCGGCCAGTTCTCCAGGCGCTGGCGATGGATCCGCGGCGCGAACAGCTCGGTCAGCGAGGAGCAGACGCCCTCGTGCCATTCCGCGTCGCGCACGAAGCGCAGGTAGGCATCGACCGCAAAGCGCACGCCCGGCAGCACGCGGCGCATCGACCAGAGTTCCTCTCGGTCCAGGCCGCAGGCCTCGCCCAGGCGCACCCAGGCCTCGATGCCGCCCTCGCCAGGGGCGCCGCCGTCATGGTCCAGGACGCGCTGCACCCACAGGCGACGGGTCTCCGGATCCGGGCAGTTCGCCATCAGGGCCGCATCCTTGCGCGGGATCGTTACTTGATAATAGAAACGGTTGGCCACCCAGCCGCGGATCTGCTCGGGGTCGAGCTCGCCGTTCGCCATCATCCGGTGGTAGGGGTGATGGATATGGTAGCGCCGGTCCAGGGCCCGCAGCGCGGTCTCGAACTCGTCTTTGCTCCAGGGTTTGCGTTGCATCATCGTCTCCCGAGCCATCTCAGACATGGATCTCCATGCCGTCGTGCGACACCTCGATGCCGGCCGCCGTCAGCGCCGCACGCTCGGGCGAGTCCTCGACCAGAATGGGGTTGGTGTTGTTGATGTGAATCAGCACCTTGCGCTGCCGCGCATAAGGCCGCAGGGCCTCGATCATACCCCCGGTGCCGGACTGCGGCAGGTGACCCATCGCCAGGGCCCGGCGGCTGCCGACCCCGCGCAGCGCCATTTCGTCGTCCGTCCAGCAGGTACCGTCGATCAGCAGCACGTCGGCCGCCTTCATCGCCGGCTCGAGATGCGCCTCTACCCGCGCCAGGCCCGGGGCATAGAACAGGCTGCGGCCGGTCTGCCGGTCGCGCACCTGCAGACCGATATTGTCGCCGGGATGGGGGTCCTCGCGATGCGGCGAGTACGGCGGTGCCTTGCTGCTCAGTGCGAGTGCGGTAAACGCCAGGTCCTCGATACCCGCGATCTCGAACGCGCTGCCGTCGATCGGGATCTCGTGCCAGTTCACGCCACAGTAGTGCTCGAGCATGCGCAGCACCGGGAAGCCGGTGCTCAGGTCCTGCTGAACCATGCGTGAACAATAGAGCTCCAGCGGCCTGTCGTTCTCCCTGAGCATCAGCAGGCCGGTGGCGTGATCGATCTGGCTGTCTATCAGCAGCACCGCGCGGATGCCGGTATCGCGCCGCGCGCGGCCGGGCTGCAGGGCCGGAAAGGCCAGGATCTGCTGGCGGATGTCGGGCGAGGCATTGACCAGGAGCCAGTCGATCCCGTCGCTGGAGATCGCGATCGAGGACTGGGTACGCGGCCGGGCGTTCAGCGTGCCCGCGCGCACGCCGGCGCACAGGTCACAGTTGCAGTTCCACTGCGGGAATCCACCGCCGGCACCGGAACCCAGGATCCTAATCGTTAACACGGCAATTCCTTAATCAACCACGCTGGCAGCGACGCCTGCCCAGAGTTCCAATATGACAGATCCCGGCCGCTTTCGTTGCGATTCCCCGGGTTAGGCCGTTGTGCCCGCGGAAAAGCCTCGCATCGCAACGCGCCCGGGTGCAATGCACTGCGGGGTTGCCATCGGCGCTTGAACTCGGAGAGGCTTTGTCGGACCCTCGTCGCTCTCAAGAACGAACAGGCGCATTCGCGGTCGCAGAGGAGTGACAGTTTGGCAACCGGCAGCTCTTCAAACAGCGGGCCTTTGGGCCACTTGACGTTGGCGTTGATCGCGCTGCTGTGCGGGTCGGTCGCGGCGGGCATCGAGGACGGACCCCGGCATATCGCACATCCTGCCTGGATGTCGCCCGGGCTGGTCGACCTCGAGACAGACCTGGAGACGGTCAGGGCACAGGGCAAGACCGGCGTCATGGTGTTGTTCACCACCCAGGGCTGTACCTACTGCGCCGAGTTCATCCGCACCAGCCTGGGCGACCCGGCGACCGCCAGACGTGTGCAGGAGAACTTCGTCGCCATTGGCCTGGAGATATTCGACGATGTCGCGATGACCGACATGTCCGGCGATGACCTGCCGATCAAAGAGTTCGCCGAACGGCACAAGGCCGGGATGGCCCCGACGCTGCTGTTCTTCGCTCCCGATGGCGAGCTGATGTTCCGCGCCATTGGTTATCAGACGCCCGAGCGCTTCGGCCATATCCTGGATTACCTGATCGGCGGTCACCATTCGAAGGTATCTTTTCGAGACTATCTGGCGGCTCGCCGGCCACCGCTGGGAAAGCGTGATGCCGCAGCGGTACCGTTGCGCGATGATCCGCTGTTTGCGCGGCCGCCCTATGCACTGTCGCGCGCGGATTTCCCGGCCACCGAACCGCTGCTGGTGATCTTCGAGGCGCCTGGTTGCGCCGCCTGTGAGGCCTTTCATTCCGACGTTCTGGCGTTGCCCGAGGTACGCCAGCTGCTGCAGCGCTTCGAGGTGGTCAGATTGGACGCCAGCGATGTCGACACGCCGGTCCTCGGACCCGACGGTCGCGCGACGACCGGGGCCGCCTGGTTCGCACGCGAGGAATTCAGCCGCGTGCCGGCGCTGCTTTATGCCGATGAGGCCGGACAGACGGTGTTCAAGACCGACGCGGTATTGGAGCGCCAGCGTATGCTCAATGCCTGCGGCCTGGTCCTGGAGCGCGCCTATGAGAGGGGCTGGAGTTATCAGCGGTTCGCGCGCAGCCGGGCCCTCGAGCGCAGTACGACGGCGCAGTAGCTCCGGGCGGGCTCATTGGATGCCAGCCTGAATCACCTGGCACCGGCGGGCCACGCTGCGGTTGATCGTGGCGCACTACAATTGGGTTATGTGTTCCAGCAGTCAGCAGCCGCCCGAGGTGGAGGTCGTCATCGAGGTCCCCCGCGGGGGCTTTCTGAAACGCGGTTCGACCGGCAGCCTGGACTTCGTGTCGCCGATTCCCTGTCCCTTTAACTACGGATCTGTGGAGACCCTGGTCGGCCTGGAGGGCGATCTGCTGGATGCCGTCGTGCTCGGGCGCCGGCTGCCGCGCGGTACGCGGGTGACGGTCAGTGCACTGGGTGCCGTGGGCCTGACCGACCGGGGGATGTATGACGATAAGTTGATCTGCAGTCAGCAGCCGATCGGCGGCACGCACCGGCGGCTGGTCCTGGCCTTCTTCGCCCTCTACGCGAAGTGCAAATGGTTGCTGAACCTGGTCCGCGGGCGGGCAGGGCGCAATGCCTGCGAGGGCTGGGGCGATGCGCGGGCAGCCATCGCCAGGGCGCAGCCACGCGACCAGGTCGATTGGCGAGGGCCTCCAGTCCCGTTCTGACGGATGGAACGAAACGACTAGCGCCGTTTCGGCGACGCTAAGGTTTTCGCCAACACGGCCGAAGATAGCCCTGAGGGTCCGACGTATCGGGGGGTACTTATGTCGACCGCATGGGAAAATATTTCGCAACATGCCAGGCCGGTCTCACTGCCGGACGCCTATCTGCGGCTCAAGACCGTTCTGGACGATCCCAAATCGAATCTGGCCGATGTGGCCGACGTGGTCGGCAACGATCCGGCGATGGCCGCGCGCCTGCTGCGTATTGTCAACAGCGCCTATTTCGGACTGGCGACCGAGGTTGACACCGTCAGCCGTGCGGTCGCCCTGCTGGGTACCCAGGACGTCCACGACCTGATGCTGGCCGCATCGGTGACGCAGAGTTTCCAGGGTCTATCCGACCAGGTCGTGGACATGCCGCGCTTCTGGCTCAAAAGCGTGCTGTGTGCCATCTGTGCCCGCGAACTGGCGACCCTGTGCAACGTGCTCGACAGCGAACGTCTGTTTGTCGGCGGTCTGCTGCGCGATATTGGTCATCTCCTGATCTACCAGGCAGAGCCGCACAAGGCCCAGCGGGCGATTGAGTTGGCACAGTTGCAGAATGCGCCGCTGTACAAGGCCGAGCGTGCGGTGCTGGGCATCGATTATGCGCGCGTCGGGGCGGAGTTGATGCGCCAGTGGCAGTTGCCGCAGAGTCTCTGGGAGCCGACCGAGTTCCACATCGAGCCCGAGTCGTCGGGAGACTTTGCGCTGTTCACGGCGCTGGTGCATATCGCAGCCGTCCTGGCAGACGCGGCCGATCGGGATCAAGACATCGACAGCGCGCTCGAGGCGGTGTCCGGCACCGCCTGGGAGCTCACCGGCCTGTCACCGGCCGAGTGCGCCGCGGTGCCGCACAAGGCGCATCCGCAGGTGACCGGGGTGATGCAGCTGATCCTGCCGCACGCCCAGGCCGCCTGATTCGGCGCGCATCGCCGCCAACCGGCGGGGGACGATTGGCTCGTGCTGGCGGTCGCCCCACCTATTCGAACAGCGCCGAGTACTGGCCGTAGCCCTCTTGTTCCAGCGCCTCTTTCGGCACGAATCGCAGCGACGCTGAATTGATGCAATAGCGCAGGCCGGTGGGCGCAGGGCCGTCGTTGAAGACATGGCCGAGGTGCGAATCGGCGTTGCGGCTGCGTACTTCGGTGCGTGGCAGGATCATTTTGTAGTCCGTCTTTTCGACAATCAGTTCGGATACCAGGGGGCGGGTGAAGCTCGGCCAGCCGGTCCCGGATTTGAACTTGTCGGTGGACGAGAACAGCGGCTCGCCGCTGACGATGTCGACATAGATACCGTCGCGCTTATTGTCCCAGTAGGCATTGTCGAACGGCGGCTCCGTCCCCTCGTGCTGGGTGACCTTGTACTGCATCGGAGACAGCATCTCGCGCAGTTCATCCGCGGCGGGTTTTCGGAAGTCGCCGGCGACTGCGGGTGAATAGGTGCTGTAGTCTACCTCGATGGCCTCCCCCCAGGTCCGCTCGAGATAGGCATCACGACCCGAGCCGCGGCGGTAGAAACCATAGCGCAGCGGATTCTTGTCGTAATAGTCTTGGTGATAGTCCTCAGCAAGGTAGAACACCTCTGCCGGTTCTATCGGCGTGACGATCGGTCGGTCATAGCGACCGGTTGACGCCAGGTCTGCGCGTGACTGCTCCGCGGCCTGCCGCTGGCCCTCGTCATGATAGTAGATCGCCGTGGTGTATTCATGGCCACGATCGGAAAACTGCCCGCCGCTGTCTGTCGGATCGACCATCCGCCAATACGCCGCGAGCAGTCCGTCATAGCTGATGACATCGGGATCGTAATGCACCTGCACCGCCTCCAGGTGTCCGGTGGTGCCGCTCGACACCTGCGTGTAGGTGGGATTGGGGGTCTGGCCTCCGGTATAGCCGGAGACCGCCTCGACGACGCCGGGGACCTGCTCGAAGTCGGACTCCACGCACCAGAAACAACCGCCGGCAAAGGTGGCTACCGCGGTATTCCCGTCGATCGCTGCCGTCACACCCTTGTTGCCAGGGGTTCCGTTGACGCAAGAGATGGAGACCACGGCGCACAGCGTGGTCACGATTAAGAGTCTTTTCATAGCTAAATTCGTCACTTGGGTGAGCTCATCAGGGATAGACCGGTCGGCCGGCTGAATTCATTCGACTACCCCAATTTTTTTCGGTGTTTACATCGCGGGCCTGAACAGGGGGGGCGGGTCGCGGTCGGCTGCAGGGCCGGTCTCAGTCAGTACCGGTCTGGCGCACCGCGAGATCCGTCGCGACGGCTTCGGGCGCGTCTGCCGGACGATCGGCGCCCGCCGACGCCCGTGCCCCGGGCTGGCGCCACCCCAGCACCATTACCGACAGGGCCGGCAGAAAGGTCAGTGACACCACCGCCGTACCCAGCACACCGAACAGTACGATGGCGCCGACCCCGCGATACAGTTCCGTACCGGCGCCTGGCAGGAATACCAGTGGCGCCAGGCCACAGACGGTCGTCAGCGTGGACATCGCGATCGGGCGCAGGCGTGTCTCCACCGCATCGCTTACGGCCTCGCGGGCCGCCATGCCGCGGTGTTGGACGTTGAGCATGGCCTGATGGACGATCAGGATGGGGTTGTTGACCACAGTGCCCATCAGGATCAGGAAGCCGAGCATCGCGATCATGTCGAACGGCTGACTGAGCGGCGGTAGTCCGATCAGCGGCAGCAGCGCACCCGCCCAGTTCATCAGCCACAGGCCGACGATGCCGCCGGCCACGCCCAGCGGTATGGTCGTCATGATCAGCAGCGGGTAGCCCCAGTGGGTGAAGATCGCTACCAGCAGCAGGTAGATGATGACCACGGCCACGAGGTAGTTGCCGCCCAGCGCGTCGCGGGTGGCGTCGAGCTGATCGCCGGCCCCGGAGATCTCCATGCGGACGTTGGCCGGGACCACGCCGGCGGCACGCAGATGCTCGACGACCTGTTCGCGGACGATCTGTACGGCGCTCTCCAGGGCAACGGATTCGGGCGGGATGATGCCCAGGGTGACCGTGCGCCGGCCGTCCACCCGCCGGATGGTGTTGGTATCCACGGTCTCGATGATGCCGACGATGGTCGACAGCGGGACGATGGTGTCGGCCGGCGTGTAGATGGGCAGGCGCCCCAGGTCATCCAGCGTGGCCTTGGTCCCGGCATCGCTGTAGAGATAGACGTCGATCTTGTCGTCGTTCAACAGAAATTCGTCAACGAAGGCCCCATCGGTGAGCGCCGACACGGCGAAACCGATATCGACCGCGTTCATGCCGAGCTCGGCCGCGCGCGACCAGTCAGGGCGCAGTTCGACCAACGGCTGAGACAGCGAGAGCGTCGCAGGCTCGGCGCGGATGCGGGGGTTGTCGAATACCGCCTGCGTGCGGCGATAGGCGGCCAGCGCGACGTCGTAGATCACGCTGAGATCCGGGCCGGCGATGTCGAGGTTGACGCTGCGCGTGCCGCCGTCGTTGCTGGTGATGATGGAGCCGCGGGACACGAAGGAGCGCATGCCCGGGTACTCCTTGAACTTGCTGCCCAGCGCATCCATCAGCGGCTTGATGTGATTCGGATCCTTGGGCTCGGCGATGATCCGCAGACCCTCGGCATTGATGCGCAGATTGAGATATTTCAGGGCCGGGACGGCTGTCTCGCCGCGATCGAAGCGTGTCGGCGCATCCTCCAGGAACGGCAGGAAATACTGCTGTACCGCCTCGCCGATGCCGCGCATGGCCTCCAGGTTGTAGCCGGGCGGGGCGTTCATGCGGGCGAAGGTCTTGGGCTCCTCGCCCTCGGGCAGATACTCGGCGGGCGGGGTGAGCCAGACAAAGGCGGCCAGGCTCGCGGCGGCGGTGAGGGTCACGGTGGACAGGCGTCGCAGACGCCCGGCGGTCAGCCAGGCGATGCCGCCGAGGACGGCTGCGCGCAGGCCGCGGTCGTTCGCCGTCTGGCCCTCGGCCTCGGAGCGAAAGTGCATGCGGGCGCTGGCGGTCGGCAGTATGGTGATGGCCACTATCATGGAGGCCAGGATCGACGCGGAGACCGCGATCGCGATATCCGAGTAGAGCTGCCCGGCCTCCTGTTCGATGAACATGATGGGCACGAACACCAGCACGGTGGTCAGTGTCGATGCCAGCACCGCCGGCCAGACCTCCCGCACCCCCTCGACCGCGGAGCGGAAGCGATCCAGTCCGCGCCGCCGCGCCAGCTCGATGCTCTCGAGCACGACAATGCTGTTGTCCAGGGTCATGCCGATGGCGAAGGCGACGCCGGCCAGCGATATCACGTTGATGGTGCGGCCGGCCGCCAGCAGGCCGAGGAAGGCCGCGATGGTGCAGATCGGGATGCCCATTACGCCGACCAGGGTCGCGCGCACCGATCGCAGGAAGGCGAACATCACCAGGCTGGCGAACAACGCGCCGAGCGCCAGGTTGGTCCAGACGTTGGTCAGCGAGGCCTGGACATAGCCGACGTCATCGGCGATCAGGCGCATGACCATGCCGGCCGGCCGCAGGATCTCGCGATTGATGGCATCCAGCTCGATCAACATCGCGCGCTTGATGTCGATGACGTTGGAGCCGGCCTCGCGCCGCACCGACAGGCCGAGCACCGATTCGCCGTCGGAGAACGACTGGCGCGTCAGCTCGAAGTGGCCCTGCCTCACCTCGGCCACGTCGGCCAGTCGGATGAGCGAATCGCCGCGGCGCGCCAGGATGAGTTGCCGCAGTGCGTCCAGGTCCTCGAAGCGGCCGATGGTGCGCAGCAGATAGCGGCGTTTGCCGGACTCGATCTCGCCGCCGGAGGCGTCGCGGTTGCGTTCCGTGATCGCGCGCCGCACATCGGCGACGGTGAGCCCGCGCTCGGCCAGCCGTGCCGGGTCGATCAGCACCTGGATCTGGCGTTCGGCGCCGCCGTAGACGGTGACCTGCGAGACCCCGGGGATGCTCTCCATGCGCGTCTGCACATTGTCCTCGAGGAAGTCCTGCATCAGGACCATGTTCAGCTGGCGCGGGTTGTCCGGCAGCGGCGCCACGCGGAAGTACATGAACGCATTGCTGGAGAACGACGTCGCGTAGACGCGCGGTTCGTCGACATTGTTGGGATACGACGGCACCTGGCTGAGGGCATTGGTGACGCGGATCAGCGTCTCATTGATGTCGACGCCGTGCGGAAACTCCAGTTCGATGCTGGCCTGGCCGAAGGAGGCGCTGGCGATGAGCTGCTGCAGGCTGGGGATGTTGCGCAGGAACTCCTCTTGCTCGATCAGGATCTCCTTTTCCACGTCCTGCGGTGTCGCACCCGGCCAATTGGTGTACACGGAAATCGTGCGCACATCCAGATCGGGGATCATCTGCACCGATATGCGCAGCGCCGCGACCACGCCGATCACGCACAGGATCAGGACCGCGACGGTCGTCAGGGTGCCGCGACGGATCAGGCCCTCCAACATCAGCGTGCCTCCCGCACCGAGACGCGCTGACCCTGTTGCAGGGCCTCGTTGCCCTCCACCACGACGCGCACGTCCGGCTCGAGACCGCTGTGTATGACCACGCGGCCGTCGAACGACAGCCCGGTCTGCACCTGTCGTTCGCTCACGGTGATGTCGCTGCCCTGGTCCTGCACCACCCAGACCGTGATCCGGCCATCGGGGTGACGCAGCAGGGCATCGCGCGCTACGACGACCCCCTGCTCGCCGGTCCCCAGCCTCAGAGTGGCGCTGGCGGACATGCCCGGTGTCATCGGCAGGTTCTCATCCTGTGGATAGACGCGCACCAGGAAGGTCCGCGCGCTGGGGTCACTGATTGGTACGATCTCGCCGATCCGCGCCGCCAGGCGACGGTCCGGCAGGGCGTCCAGCCGTATCTCGATGCCCTCATCGCCGCGAATGCGCGGGAACAGGCCCTGCGGCACGCGGAAATCGATGCGCAGCCCGGTGTCAGACATGAGCTCCAGCACCTCATCGCCGGGCGCCACCCATTCCCCCGCCTCGGTGAGCTTGCGGCTGATCACCCCGGCAAACGGGGCCTCGAGTTCATAACGGCGCAGGCGCTCGGCCTCGCGACGCTGCTCGGCCTGGCGCAACCTCAGGGTCGCGGCGTCGGCGCGCACCTCCGAGCGTCTGGTCTTGAGCTCGGTCTCGGCGATACCGCGTGACTTCACCAGGCGCTCCGCATCGGCCAATCGGCGGCGGGCGTCTGCCAGTTCCTCGCTTGCCTGCGCGGTCGCGGCCTCGGCCGCCTCCAGCGCCAGGCCTGCCAGTGTCCCGTCCAGCCGCACCAGGGGCGCGCCGGCCTCGACGCGATCCCCGGCGTCGACCAGGACCTCCTGCACCAGGCCGGCCACCTCCGGCGAGAGCTGGGTCACCCGTGGCGAGCTGACGGTCCCGGAGATAGGCACCTCTTCGAATACGGCGCGCCGCTCGGTGCTGGCGATCACGACGGGTGGCGCCGTCGGTGCGGCGGCAGCCCCAACGGCCGACCAGAGCACGGCGCCCAGCATCGTGCAGCGGGCGGCGGCGAGCACAAGGACCGACCCGTCGGCGGCCTGTCTGTCTGCTGTCTGTCGGTTGCCGCGTAATGTCATGGGTATCGTGGGTCCAGAAGAGAAGGGTGCCGTAGTACCCGCATATCCTGTGGTAGCCGGCCCCGCGCCGGGCTGCAGAATCTGCTCAGGTGGCAGTGTACCGCCGAAGACCGGGCAATAGGCGGCAGCGCCCTTGGGGATTCCCAGGTTAACTTGCCAACCGATGAGGGTCTTGCGGCCTGCTAACGGCTGCCGATTCGCGGCCAGCGGGGCCCCCGGGCCGATGCCGGCGACTTGCGTCAATCGTCTTGCGCGAGTTTGATCGCCTGTTGCACATAGCCGTGATATTGCTGCTGCAGTCGCGCGACGAAGGCAAACAGCGCGTCCCGGTCGTCAGTGTCCGGCACATGATCCGACAGGCGAAACGGTGGGAAGACAATCGCCGCCGTGGTCGTCCGGGTCAGGCGTTTGTCGAAGTTCGCGACCGCGATGGGCACGATCAGGGGTTCGGGATCGACCGCGGCGGCGAGGCGGAATGCCCCGGGCTTGAAGGGTCCAGGCGAGGCCTCGGTGAAGCTGCAGCGCCCCTCGGGCGCGATCAGCAGGTTGCGTCCGGCCTCGAGGTGAGCGGCGGCCCGTTCGATGAAATGCCGGTTGCGCTGGTCACGGGTCAGGGCCTGATCGCGGTCCTCCTCGTCGACGTCACCCGGGTACACATACAGGTAGTCGAGGCGGTCGAAGTACTGCTGATAGCCGAACCAACCCATCTCCGGCTTGCGCACCACCCGCACCGGCGCCTCGCCATAGCGACGATACAGGATCATGCTGGACACGAAATGGCTGTCGAGCGTCAGGCGAAACGCATTCGGGAGCATGGTATCCATGTGATTTTCCAGATGGTTCATGATCACGATGTTGCCCGGCGTCGCGGGCAGATTTTCCTCCCCTGAGATCCGGCAGCTGAGCTTGCCGAAGAGTTCGACGAAGGCCTGCATGCTGCGTCCCCGGACCTCCTCCGGTGACTCATCGGCCGGGGCATTCGCGACCGCCTCGTAGGCACGCTGCAGACCCTGGTACAGCTCCAGCTCGCGGTGGACGTCCTGCAGCACCTCGAGTGACAGCGCGGCCAGGTTGCGTTCGGTCGGATCACCGTGCGCGCGGGTGAGCTCCAGTGCATGAAAGGCGTCGGCCAGGGTCAGGCGGTTCTCGAGCAGGTGGGGGATCTTGTGCAATGGCGAGCTGACCGGCAGTGATTCCGCGGCCTGGTCGAGAATGGTGCGCATCGCCATTATCTCTTCACCGTAGCGCCGTGCGACCAGGCGCACGCGGGTAAAGCGCAGCCGGGAGCTGATCGCCTGCAGCACCCGACGCATCATGGTCACCCCAAAGGCCGGCTCCTGCGTGCACAACCGCTCCAGGGTGTTGCTGGGCAGCGCGACCACGTGGCTGGTCTGCATCGCAAAGGCCGAGGTCCGGTAGCGCCGCGGGTCGACCAGCGCCGACCAGCCTATCGGATCTCCGATTCCCTCGAGGGCGCGCAGAAAGACGCAGCGCGTGCCGCCCTCGTCGCAATAGGAGAAACCGATGCGGCCGTCGAGCAGCAGGTACAGGTGCTCGGCGATGCCGTCCTGTTCGAACAGCGCGTCGTTCGCGGCGAAGGTCATCACCACTGCCTGGTGTGACAACCATTCCAGCAGACGGCTATCCAGCCCTTCGAACAGCGAAGAGTGGGCGAGAAAATCCAGCATGCCGTCGGGCGAGTCCAGCTGCTCCGGCGTCCAGGGGACGTCCACCTCCTCGATGGGTGCCGGCAGCTTGTGCGGCAGCGCGGCTTTGGCGCCGGCCGTCTCCAATAAGCGGCTGCGCTCGAACTCGAGGCGACGCGCCAGTGATTCGGTCACCCGGCGCAACAGGATTAGTCCGCTGCGGGCGTCGTGGGCGAGCAGTTCGTCGATCAGGTGATGCGGGATGCGCAGCAGTCGGCAGCGGCCCTCGCAGCGCACGCCCGTCATGTAGCGAAACGGCGCGCGGAACACCGACCAGCCGATGATCAGGCCGGGTTCGTGTCCGGTACCGACGAGCAGTTTGCCGGCACCCTCGACCTCGATCAGGAACTGGATGCGGCCTTCCAGCAGCACATAGAGCGCGATCGCACGATCATGCTGACGGGTGACCAGGGTGTTGTTCTCGAGCTCGACAATGGTCGCGGCCCCAGCGAAATCTTCGAGGACCTCGCGTCGCAGGCCAGACAAGAAGGCCAGCTGTTTGAGTGTGTCGATAGAAACCAAATCCCGGGCTCCTCGGCCGCAGCGTATATAGCCGGTGCTACGCAGCACATTTTTTTGAACGGCGTTTGGGTTAGAGTTTAGGTCATGCGACGTATGTTTAAGCCGCCGTTGACCCGGCCGGAGGATTTTGACGTATTCTGGGACAGCACGCGGAAACAGCTGGAGCAGCTGGATCCGGCGGTCGAGCGGCATGCGGATCCATCGTCACCGCCGGGCAAGATCCGCGCCGAGACGGTATCTTTCATCTCGCTAGGGCAGGCCCGCGTCTCGGCCTATCTGCTGTATTGGGACGACGACAAGGCCCGTCCGCTGGTGATCCACAGTCATGGTTATGGCAGCCAGTGCCGGCGGCGCTGGGACTGGGCCCGCCAAGGCGTCAATGTGCTGGGTGTGGACATCCGTGGTTTCGGCATCTCCAGTGCGGCGCTGCCGAACCCCTCGCGCTGGGGCTATGTGCTGACGGGTATCGAGACACCCGAGACCTCGGTGATCCGCCTGGCCGTGTGCGATTACATGCAGGCGGCGCGGACCGGCCGCATGTTGCTCCAAGAGCGCACCAGCAAGACGGTCTTCGAGGGCGTGAGCTTCGCCGGTGGCCTGGCGCTGATGGCGCAGGCGACGCTGCAAAGCGCGGATCTGCTGGCGCTCGGCGTGCCGACCTTCGGCTGGGCCGAGGGTCGGAACCTGTTCGTGAAATCGGGCTCAGGGGCCGAGATCAGCCGCTATCTGGCACGTCGCCCCGATCACCTCGAGGACACCATGGTGGTGCTGCGCTATTTTGATGCCGTCAATTTCGCCGAGCGCGTGTCATGTCCGACGGTGCTGGCCCTGGGGTTGGAAGATGACGTCGTGCCGGCCAAGACCGTCTATGGCATCGCCAATCACCTCAGCGGCCCGTTCGAGCTGATGGAGTTCCCGGTCAGCCATTCGGACGGTCCGGAAGAGGAGCAGTGGCAGCAGTTCGAGGCCTATTGGCTGCGAATCGCGCTGCACGGTCTGCCGCCGGGTTTTGGGGATCGCGGGCTTGCGGCGGACTGAGGCCGGTCTTGGGGGCCTCGAAAACGGGATTGTCACGCACCCCATGAGGGCCGGCCGTCCGCGTCGTGAACAGGTCACGGAAGGTCGTTGGGTATCCGCGTCGGTTCGACCTTCCAGATCTTTTCCGCGTACTCGGCGATAGAGCGGTCGGATGAGAAATAGCCAACGCGGCTGACGTTGAGCACAGACATTCGCGTCCACTCGTCGGGGTCTCTCCATACCGCACTGACCTGCCGCTGGGCATCGGCATAGGCCGCGAAATCGGCCATGACGAGATAGTCGTCCCGATTCAAGAGGTGTCCGGTGAGCCCGGAGAAGAGTGAGCGGTCACCGTGCGAGAAGAGGCCGGAGTTGAGCAGATCGATGGCTGCCTTGAGCTCGGGCTGGGCCTGGTATTCGGCGTAAGGATCGTAGCCATGCGACAGGTGGTCGCGTGCCTGTTCGGCGGTAAGCCCGAACAGGAAGAAGTTCTCCTCACCCACGGCCTCCCGAATCTCGATATTGGCACCGTCGAGGGTGCCGATAGTGAGCGCCCCATTCATCGAAAATTTCATGTTGCCGGTGCCCGACGCCTCTTTTCCAGCGGTCGAGATCTGTTCCGAGAGATCGGCTGCCGGATAGATATAGTGGCCGTTCTTGACGCTGAAGTTTGGAATGAATATCACGCGAATGCGTTCGCGCACGTCGGGGTCATGATTGATGACGTCAGCGACGGCATTGATCGCCTTGATGATCAGCTTCGCCATCGTATAGCCGGGTGCCGCCTTGCCGCCGAAGACAAAGGTGCGCGGCACCATCTCGAGGTTCAGATCATCTTTGATCCGGTTGTACAGTGTGATGATGTGCAACAGGTTCAGGTGCTGTCGCTTGTATTCGTGGATGCGCTTGACCTGCACATCGAACAGCGATTGCGGATCGATCAGCAGGCCATTGCGCTCATGAATGAGATTCGCGAGCCGGATCTTCGCCTGCTGTTTGGCCTCGCGCCAGCCCTCGAGCAGCCGCCGGTCGTCCAGACTGACCTCGAGGCCGCGCAGGCTCGACAGCTCACGGACCCAGTCACACCCGATGTAATCATGGATCAGTTTGCTCAGCCAGGGATTGGCCAGGCGAACGAAGCGTCGCGGGCTGACGCCGTTGGTCACATTGGTGAACCTGTCTGGCCACATATCGTGAAAGTCCTTCAACACCGTGCTGCGCAGAAGGCTGGTGTGCATGGCCGCGACTCCGTTGATCATCTGGCTGCCCACGCAGGCCAGGTGGGCCATCCGCAAATAACGGCCGCTGTTCTCCTCGATCAAGGATAGGCGGCCTATACGCCCCCCGTCCTCGCCGCGATATTTGATTCTGACCTCGTCGAGGAAGTGCTGATTGACCTCGTACAGCAGCTCGAGATGGCGCGGCAATACGCTGCCGAAAAGATCCAGCGGCCATTTCTCCAGGGCCTCGGGGAGCAGTGTATGGTTGGTGTAGGAGAAGGTTTGGCGGGTCACGTCCCAGGCCGTCTCCCAATCGATCTGATGTTCATCGGTCAACAGCCTCAGCAGCTCGAGGACGGCGACGGCGGGGTGGGTGTCGTTGAGCTGGCAGGCGTATTTTTCATGGAACTGTTCCAGGCCCCGTCCGCTGCGCAGATGAATTCGCAACATGTCGCGCAGTGAGCAGCTGACGAAGAAATACTGCTGTTCGAGGCGCAGCCGTTTGCCGGCGTGCTGATCATCATTGGGATACAGCACCTTGGAGAGATTCTCCGAGACCACCTTTTGGTCGACCGCGCCGAAATAATCGCCAACGTTGAACGCGGCAAAATCGAATGACTCCGTCGCCTCGGATTTCCACAGCCGCAGCAGGTTCACGGTATTGACGCCGTAGCCCATGATCGGGGTGTCATAGGCAACGCCACGCACGACCCGTTCCGGTATCCAGCGCACGCGATCCTGGCCGCGGTCGTCCGGGTAGCGTTCCGTGCGTCCGCCAAAGGGAATGTCGAAGGTCAGTTTGGGACGTGCAAGCTCCCAGGGGTTGCCGTGCAGCAACCACTTGTCCGTGACTTCCACCTGCCAGCCGTCCTCAATGCGCTGGTCGAAGATCCCGAATTCGTAGCGAATGCCGTAACCGATGGCCGGGATCTCGAGCGTGGCCAGTGAATCGAGGTAGCAGGCAGCGAGCCGGCCGAGACCCCCGTTGCCCAGACCCGGCTCGGTCTCCTGGTCGAGCAGCTCTTCGAGATCGAGCCCGAGCTCTGAGAGCGCCGCGCCGACGTTGTCCCAGATCTCCAGATTGATCAAGTTGACGCCGAGATGAGGCCCCATCAGGAACTCGGCGGAGAAATAGCATACGGTGCGCGCCTGGGTCTGCTTGTAGGTCTTTGCCGTGGCGATCCAGCGATGCAGCATACGGTCGCGCACCGTGTAGGCCAGCGCCAGATACCAGTCGTTCTTGGTGGCGACGTCCGAGAAGCGCCCCTGCACATAAAACAGGTTGTCGAGGATCGCACGTTTCAGGACGCCGACACTATTGCCGGTACGGGTGCGCTCCTGGTTGTTATTCATGCCCTCGGACGACCTATCGGGCTCGGCGACACTCATGGCGGGTCCTCTCG
>JAHEJD010000042.1:20286-25072 GCA_024639005.1 Chromatiaceae bacterium
CGGAAGAACAGCAGGTCCCCGGGCAGCAGAAGGCGCCGGTCGGTCGAACGCGCATCGGCCCATTGTTCGGCAGTGGTGCGCGGCACCTCGATGCCTGCCTGACGATGGGCAAACTCGACGAGGCCGCTGCAGTCGAAGCCGCGGCGCGTATTGCCACCGTAGCGGTAGGGCGTGCCGATCTGTTGCGCGGCCACGTCCACCACGGCGTTGCGTGCGGATGACGTCGGATCGCCCAGCCCGGTCGGCGCCACGCCCGATTCGCTGGGCGGCATGCCGCTGCACCCGGCCAGCCCCAGCCCCAATGCCGGCCCGATCAATCGCCGTATTATCACGCGCCGCACCGCCAACATCACAGATACCTACGCAGCCGCCGTTAACAACAGCCTAGTCTGCATCGGCGATCGCGGCTTTAGCGACGTCCCTTTTGCATGCGGTGAAATCACTTTTTGCGGATGCCCTCGACGCCTAGCCAGAGATTGACCTCGCGTGACGCCGGTCCAAGGCTGCGCTTGATGCCGAAATCGGCGAGCGCGAAGCTTGTCCGGCCCTCGAAGCCTCGCCGATAGCCGCCCCAGGGATCGTCGCCGGACCCGATGTGGCTGACCTCGATAGTGATCGGTCGAGTCACGCCATTGAGCGTGAAGTCGCCCTGCAACGCACCCCTGCCATCCGCCAGCTCGCGGTAGCTCGTGCTAACGAATTTTGCCTGCGGGTACTTTTCCACGTTGAGGAATTCGTCGTCGCGCAGGTGCTTGTCGCGCTCGGCGTGATTCGAGTCGATGCTCGCGGTGTCGATGGTGACGGAGACCTTGGCGGCCTCCGGGTTGGCCTCATCGTAGCTGAACTCCCCGGCGAAGGTGTTGAAACGACCGACCAGCCAGCTGTAGCCGAGGTGTTTGATGTGGAACTGGACAAAGGCGTGCGCGCCCTTGGTATCGATCACATAATCGGCGGCCAGTGCGCTAGTCGGTAGCGCCAGCAGGCAGATCTTCAGAAATCGGGTAATAGTGATTCTCACGTCTGTGCTCCAAGGTTGCCTGTAGGTTCGTTGGCGATCGTCCTGAATATACGCGGGATTGATTCAAGCGGCGTCTTGCGCGCGGTTCATCGATTGTGTGTGGTAGTCATCCCCGGCCACATACGCCGCAGCGTGTCGTCTTTGTGCACCAAGTGGTGGCGCAGTGCCGCTATCACGTGCAGCGTAATTACGGCAAGCAGCAGCATCGCCAACGTGAAGTGAACATCGCCCGCGATGTCCTCCTGGCCCTCGAGCCCCCGCAATGTGGCCGGCACTTCGAACCAGCCGAACACGTCGATGCCACGACCGTCTGCGGTCGAGATCAGGTAGCCGCTGACCACCAGGAGCAGTGGCAGCAGGTATAGCAGTCGATGCGCAGCAACGGCGGCCCTCTTCTCCCAGGCCGATTTTGCACGCGATCGGGGCTGAACCTGGGCGAGCCGCCAGCCTAGGCGCAGCATCAGCAGCAGGGCCAATAGAATACCGATCGCGCGATGCAGATCGGGTGCCTTCTTATACCAGGGGTCGTAGTAATCGAGGCCCGTCATCCACAGGCCCAACGGCAGCAGGACGGCGATCAGGATCGCGATCAGCCAGTGCAGCGTCATCTGGATCAGCCCATAGGTATCGGCGGTGTTTCGCCACATCGTGCGTCTGCTCGTGTAGATCGTCGGCGGCCAGTTGCACTGGGGCCCTGCGCAGTATCTCATTTGGCGCCGTCAGCGCGAAAGGTAGTGCGCGGCCGTGGAGGATAAACGCTATCCCGCCAAATTTGTGGTACACGAATCCTGGGAAATACGACCCCAGTGCACCGCCGGCGCAGTAGGCCGACACCTACAGGCCGTAGGCGTCTTCGAGGTCGGCAGTATGGGCCGCAAAGGGAATTCCCCCTGAATATCCATGGCGCCATCCTCGCAATCGTCGCGAGAAGGAAACGGCAGGATGCCTATAATCTAGCGTCTTCTTGGCTATGGTGGCTTCTGATGTCCGATCACTTGCGGTTGCGTTTTCTCGGCGTGGGCAATGCGGGAGCCCATGACCTCGGCAACGCCTCTGCGGTGCTCGAGGATGCCCAGGGCGGCCCGCTGATGCTGATCGACTGCGGACCGACCGTCCTGCCTGCCTACCAGGCGCTCTATGGCGCGCTCCCGACCGCGATATTCATCACGCACACCCACTTGGACCACACCGGCGGTCTGGAGAACCTTTTCTACCGCCTCGCCTGCGAACACGTCGATCTGCCGCCCACGCGGCTCTATCTGCCGACGCATATCGTCCCGCGTTTGCATCAGCAACTCGCCGAGGATGCGTTCAAGCTCGCCGAGGGCGGGGTCAACTTCTGGGACCGTTTTCAGGTGGTCCCGGTCGGCGATCAGTTCTGGCACGCAGGGCATCCATTCCGCGTGTTCGCCGTGAATCACCATGGCTACCGTGCGGCCTATGGACTCTCCCTGCAGGGCCGTTTCGTCTTCACTGGTGACACCCGGCCGATTCCGGAGGTGCTCGCCCATTTCGCCGCGCAGGGCGAGGTCGTGTTTCACGACTGTGCGCTGCATGGAAACCCCTCGCACACCGGGGCCCCCGATCTTGTTGCCAGCTACCCGCCTGAGCTGCGCGCGCGGCTGGTCTTGTATCACTATGAGTCCAGGGCTGCCGCGATGCAGTTACGCGCGCTGGGCTATCGGGTCGCCGAGACAGGCGCGTGCTTCGAGCTGCGGCCAGCGGTATCGGGTGGCGATCGCCTGCGGCGCGTCGGTTGATGCGCTGAGATTTCCAACCCCCCGCCGCTTGGCGGATAATGCCCGGCTTCAGTCGTCAGGACGGAGCAAGTCGTGAAGTTCACTGTCGAAGACTTCCGCAAGTGGCCGCATAAAAAGGTAACCCTGCTGGGGATGTCGGGCGTCGGCAAGACCTATCTCTCGGCCTTGCTGCGTCGGCACCACTGGTACCACTATTCCGGCGATTATCGCATCGGCACGCGTTACCTCGACGAGGATATCCTCGACTTGATCAAGGCGCAGGCGATGCAGGTCCCCTTTCTCAGCGATCTGCTGCGCAATGACTGGATCTATATCCGCAACAACATCAAGGTCTCGGATCTGGGTCCGGTGCTCTCCTTCGTGGGCAAGCTGGGCGATCCGGAACGCGGCGGCGTGCCTCTGGAGGACTTTCAGCGGCGCCAGGCGCAATACCGGGATGCGGAGATTGCCGCGATGCGGGATGTCCCTGCTTTCATCAACAAGGCGCAACAGATCTACGGCTATCAGCACTTCGTCAATGACGTGGGTGGCTCGCTGTGCGAATTGGACGAACCGTGGGTCATCGAGCTGCTGTGCGAACACACCTTGATGCTATACATCCAGGTGACAGACCAGGAGGAGGAGCGAAAATTGATCGCGCGCGCCCAGAGTGATCCGAAGCCGCTGTACTATCGCCCTGAGTTTCTGCTCCAGCAGCTGGCGGTCTATCTGGCGGAACAGGGTCTGAGTTACGCGGCGCAGATGGATCCGGACGAATTTACCCGCTGGGTGTTTCCGCGTCTGTTCCACTCGCGGGTGCCCCGCTACGAGGAGATCGCCAGGCGCGGTTATACGGTGACCTCGCGGGAGGTGGCCGGCGTGCGCGACCAGCAGGACTTTCTCGACCTGCTCGAAGTCGCTATCGGCCGAGCCTAGCTGGCCCGAACCGAACAACATGCCCATCGTTGCGCACAATGCCCTGCCGACCTTCGAGCGCCTGCGCCGCGAGGGCGTCAACGTCTTGCCCCCTGATCGCGCGCTGCATCAGGATATTCGGGAACTCCATGTCGGCCTGCTGAATATGATGCCGGACAAGGCGCTGGCGGCCACCGAACGCCAGTTCTTCCGACTTGTCGGCGACAGCAACCCGATTGCGCAGTTCTACATGCACCCATTCACGCTGCCACAGCTCTCGCGCGGCGACGCCGCCCGGACCCACATCGACAAATACTACGATACCTTCGAGCAGATCCGGGAGCAGGGGCTGGACGCCCTGATCATCACCGGCGCCAATGTGGTCGGGCCGTCACTGGCGGAGCAGCCCTTCTGGCGCCCGCTGATCGAGGTAATCGACTGGGCCTTCGAACAGGTCCCCTCGACGCTGTGCAGCTGCCTCGCCACGCATGCGGTCTTGGAGTTCCGCTATGGTCAGCGGCGCGTGCTGCGGCCGACCAAGACCTGGGGCGTGTTTCGGCATCGGCTGATCGACAAGACACATCCGCTGGTTTACGACGTCAACACGCGCTTCGACGTACCGCACTCGCGCTGGAATGACGTTTCACGCGCGCAGTTCGAGATGGCGGGCCTGCGGGTGCTTGCGGAAAGCCAGGTCGGCGTGCACCTGGCCACCAGCCCCGATGGTTTTCGCTTCGTGTTTTTTCAGGGACACCCGGAATACGACACCATCTCGCTGCTCAAGGAGTACAAGCGTGAGGTAATGCGCTACGCAAAAGGCGAGCTGGGACACTATCCGCCGTTTGTCGACCATTATTTCAGCGCACGCAACCAGGCGATACTACGGGAGTATCGGCGCGGGCTGGATAAGGCGGCCTCGGCCGGGCAGGGGATCCCCGATTTTCCGGATGGTCTGCTGACGCTGGGCCTCGACAACACCTGGCGCGATACGGCGCATGCCCTGGTCGGCAACTGGATGGGGCTTGTCTACCAGACGACCCACCGCGACCCCCGCAAGCTGTTCATGGACGGGGTGGATAAGAACGACCCCCTGCAGCTGGGCCGGCGTTGAGGC
>JAHEJD010000043.1 GCA_024639005.1 Chromatiaceae bacterium
ACGGCGATGGGCAGCAGCGTGAGCGCGAGCAGTTTTTGACGGACACTGCGCCGGACGCTATCGCTGATCGAGCGCGGGAATCGCATCGGGGTTCAGGCGCCGCGTCGGCTCAGCCCGGCGATCAGGCATGCACTCCCCAACTCTGGCACTTTCGTTCGAGGGTCTTGCGCGATACGCCGAGCAGGCGAGCGGCGGCGGATTTGTTGCCGCCCTCTCTGTCCAGTACGCGCAGGATGTGGTGGCGTTCGACGGTCTCGAGCAGCAGGTCTTCCTCGCCGCCCGGACTGCCTGCCTCGGCGATCGAACTGCACCCCGGGAGGTCCTGCGTGAGCTGATGATTGAGCAAAAGACAGCGTTCGATGACGTTCTTCAGTTCGCGGATATTGCCCGGCCATTCATACTGCGTGAGTCGCTGCAGTTCGGTCTCGGAAACGCGCGGCGCGGCAACACCCAGGTCTGCGGCGATCGTACCCGCAAAGTGGTCGATCAGTTCGGGGAGGTCCTGGATTCGCTCGCGCAGCGCGGGCATACGGATGCTCAGCACATTGAGCCGATAGAACAGGTCTTGGCGGAAGTTTCCGTGGTCGACCTCTGCCTTGAGGTCGCGGTTGGTCGCGGCGAGGATCCGCACGTCGACCGGCGTCTCCCGATTCCCGCCGACCGGGCGCACGCTGCGGTCTTCGATCACGCGGAGCAGCCTGGTCTGCATCGTCAGCGGCATCTCGCCGATCTCATCGAGGAACAGGGTGCCACCGTCGGCATATGAGAACAGACCCTCTCTGGCCTTGACCGCACCGGTAAAGGCCCCTTTGGCGTGTCCGAACAGCTCGCTTTCCAGCAGCTCCTCGTGCACGGCGCCGCAGTTGATGGGGACGAAGGAACCGCTGCGACCGCTGAACCGGTGGATCGCACGCGCGGCCAATTCCTTGCCCGTGCCGGATTCGCCCTGGATCAGCACGGTGGAGGGCATCGGCGCGACCCGCTTGATCACCTCGCAGACGCCTTGAATCAAATCGCAGGACCCGAGGATGCCGCTGCCTTCTTCGATCCGCCCTACCTGACGGCGCAACAGGAAGTTCTCCCGCTGCAGCCGCTGGCTCTCCATGCACCGCCCGACCGCCGTCTGCATCTGCTCCATCCGAAACGGTTTCAGAAGGAAATCGGAGGCGCCGGCGCGCAGCGCGGTGATGGCGGTCTGCAACTCCGCGTGCGCCGTCATGAAGATTACCGGCGTCATGCGGCCCTGTTCACGCAGTCCGGCGACCCATTCGACGCCAGAGCGCCCTGGCAGCCGTATGTCGGAGATAATCAGGTCGAAGTGACAGCGATCGAGCAGGGCATCGGCGGCATCAGCGTCGGCAGCGATCTCGACCAGGCTGAAGTGTGCGGACAGGCCCTTCTGCAGGAAGCCAAGAATACCGGGCTCATCATCGACGATCAGCACCGAGCTCAGGCGTGAGCTGCGTTGCCGATCACGCCCTTCGGCGTGGACGGGGTCGCTGAAGCCGGTGCGGAGGTTCTCGCTGGGTGTCGCCATGGCTGCCGCTCATCAAATCGATATATCACAAAGACCGGCCCCGCGGTCCCCTGCACCCCGGGGAAAGAAACGGAAACTAGCACCCGATTCCCCGAGGCCGGCAGCAGGCAGTCAGCATTGCTGGGCCATAGTGTCTCTGGAGTCTACTTGAGTCTGGGACATTTTGTCGCGCGCGATTTCGATTTTGGCAGCGCCGCTGCCCATGACATTCGGCAGGTCGTGCCGCGCCGCCCGATAGCGCCAGACTTCCAGTGCCTGGCATCGGTCTTGCAGCGCCTGAGGATGTCCGAACCCCTCGGGAGGGAGTAATGCTGCAGAGGCCTTGGGTTTTGGTGAAACACGTGCTGCTCGCCGCGGCGTTTCTCGCCGGTGTCGGAGGCGCGCTAGCCGACTTCGGTCGTCCCGGCACGGTGCGACTGGCGACCACTACGAGCACCGAGAACTCGGGCCTGCTGAACGATCTGTTACCACGCTTTAAGGCCGCCACCGGATATCAGGTCCATGTAATCGCGGTGGGCACCGGCAAGGCACTGCGCATGGGGCGCGATGGTGACGTCGACGTCGTACTGGTACACGCGCCTGCGGCGGAACAGCGTTTTGTCGATGAGGGATACGGCGAACAGCGGCTTCCCGTGATGTTCAACGATTTCGTGTTCGTCGGCCCGCCTGCAGACCCGGCGGGGCTGCGACAGGCTACCTGCGCCAGTGACGCGCTGAAACGCATTGCGCAGACCAACAGCATCTTTGTCTCGCGCGGCGATGACTCGGGCACCCACAAGAAAGAGCTCACGATCTGGTCGGAGGCCAATGTGAAGCCCGAGGGCGCCTGGTATCGAGAGGCCGGGCAGGGTATGGGCAAGGTGCTGCAGATGGCCGACGAACTCGACGCCTACACCCTGACCGACCGTGGCACCTGGCTGGCATATCGTGACAAGAGTCGGCTGCGGGTCGCCTATCAGGGGCACGAGGAGTTGCACAACCCCTATGCCATTATCGCAGTCAGCGCTGCGCGCTACCCGGATCTCAATCACCAGGGCGCGGTGGCGCTGATCGGATGGATCCGGGGCCCCGAGGGTCAGCATGCAGTCGCGGCCTATCGCAAGTCGGGCGAACAGCTGTTCACGCCGTCGGCGGGGACGCTGGCGAGACGCTGATCGGAAACCGGGCTGGCCAACGCGATGGGATCAATTGCTGAGAGTACGCAACAGGCGCTCGTCCTGCTCGTCGGCGGCGATCCTGGGCTGTGGGAGATCGTCGGGATTTCGTTCCAGGTCTCGCTGACCGCTATTGCGATCGCCACGCCGGTCGCGCTGGCGGTGGCTTTCCTGTTGGCATTCGGGCGATTCCCGGGCCGGCGGGTGCTGATCACGCTGTTTAACACCTTCTTGTCGTTTCCGGCCGTGGTGGTTGGCCTGACGTTTTATCTGTTGCTGTCGCGGCAAGGGCCGCTGGGCGAATGGCAGCTGTTGTTTACGCAGCCGGCGATGATCATCGGCCAGATTGTGCTTGCGCTACCAATCCTGGTCGCCATGGGGCACTCGTCGCTGCAGGCGGTCGATCGCCGCGCATGGGAGACGGCGCGCACGCTGGGTGCCAGCCGCACGCGCGCCGTCTATACGCTGATGCGCGAGGCGCGCTTCGGGCTGTTGGCGGCACTGTTGGCAGGGTTCGGGCGCATCATCGCCGAGGTCGGGGCGTCCATGATGCTGGGCGGCAACATCCTGCACTACACGCGCAACATCCCGACGGCGATCGCGCTCGAGACCAGCAAGGGAGACTTTGCGCAGGGCATCGCACTCGGTATCGTGTTGCTGCTGATGGCCTTCATGCTGAACGGGTTGCTGCAGGTCGTACAGGGTAAGGGGAGACAGACCGCATGACATCGCTGGCGTTTGAAAACGTGGCCAAGCACTTCGGGAAGCGAATGATTCTCGACGACACCCGGATCTCGCTCGTCCCCGGTGAGTGTCAGTTGATCTGCGGTGCAAACGGGGCCGGCAAATCGACGCTGCTGCGTATCCTCGCCGGGATGGAGCGACCGGACCGGGCATCGATCATCATCGACGGTCTGCCGCATTCCTGGCGCCGGGTGAAAAAGCGGCTGCTCGCCGACGCCATTTATCTGCACCAGCGGCCTTATCTCTTCGAGGGCAGCGTGCGCTACAACCTGCGCTATCCGCTGCGTGGCGGGCGTTCACTGTGCGATTCACTGGTACGCCAGGGTCTGGAGTGGTCGGGTCTGTCTTCCATCGCCGAGCAGGCGGTGCACCAGCTGTCGGGCGGCGAGAGGCAACGGGTGGCGCTGGCACGCGCCTGGCTGCGCCGGCCACGCATCATGCTGCTCGATGAACCGACCGCGAATATGGACATCGCCAGCCGCCAACGCACCGTTGCGCTGCTGCGCCAGCTCAAGCATGAGGGCCTTGCGCTGGTGGTAGCGACACACGATCCACTGCACTTTGCAGATGTCGCGACCCAGACGCTCAGGCTCGCCAACGGACGACTGGCGGCCGATGGTTCGGTGTATGCGGATCTACCGGACACCGTGACGCCGATCGACCGCCGGGCGAGGGTGGTCGTGTGACACCGGGATACGGGGCATGATCGAGCCGCGGCAGATCACCGCACTCATTCTCGCCGGTGGCAAGAGCCGCCGCATGGGCGGTCGTGACAAGGGCCTGCTGCCATTCGGCGACGGCCTGCTGGTCGGACAGGTGTTGTCGGCCATCCTGCCCCAGGTGGGCAGCGTGATGATCAACGCCAATCGTCATCAGGCCGAATATGCGCAGCTCGGATACCCTGTTGTCGCCGACACACTCGCGGATTTCCAGGGTCCTCTCGCCGGTTTTCTGGCCGGGCTCGAGCAGCTGCAGACCGAGTATCTGCTGACGCTGCCCTGCGACGGCCCGGTCGTCGTCGCCGACCTCGCGCTGCGCCTGGCCAAAGGGCTCGGCGAGGCGGGTGCCGATATCGCGGTTGCTCATGACGGCAAGCGGCTGCAGCCGGTCTATGCACTGCTGCATCGGCGGGTCCTGCCCGACCTGCGAGCCGCGCTGGCGGGCGGCGAACGCAAGATCGATCGCTGGTATCCGCGCCATGAATGGGTCACTGTGGACTTCAGCGATGTCCCCGAGCAGTTCAGCAACATCAACACGCCCGAGGACTATGCGGCCGTCGGTCGTGAGGCATCCGGTAAATAGCCCATGCACGACGCAGACCCACCCGGGGCGCCCATCGATTATCCCCTGCCACTGGTCGGCTTCGCCGCGTTCAGTGGGACCGGTAAGACCACGCTGCTGCTCAAACTCCTGCCGCTGCTCAAGGCGTCGGGCCTGCGGATAGCGGTCGTCAAGCATGCCCACCACAGCTTCGACATGGATTATCCGGGGAAAGACAGCTATCGGCTACGTGCCGCCGGTGCCGACGAGATGTTGGTCGCGGCGAGGTGTCGTATCGGCTGGATTCGGGAGTGTCGGGACGAGCGCCCGGAGCCCAGCCTGCGCGAGGCGCTTGAGATCCTGGATCCGTCACGACTCGACCTGGTCCTGGTGGAGGGATTCAAGGCCGAGGCCTTCCCCAAGATCGAACTGCATCGCGCCGCGCTGGGAAGGCCACTGCTGTTTCCCGAAGACCGGAACATCATTGCGATTGCGACCGACGGCGGACGACTTGTCCAGGATCCGGGTGACCTCCCGCAGCTGTCGCTCGACCGACCCGATGAGATTGCGGCCTACCTGTTGGCATTCATCGGACGCGGCCAGGGGCTGCGCTCCGATCTCGCCTGTTGATTGAAGGCGGCAGCGGCGATGAAGGTCACCACCCGTGCATCCTGTGCCGACCCATCCGATCCGCTGGCGCTGACGGTGGATCAGGCCACGACGGCGATCCGCGATGCGCTGACGCCGCTTGTCGGTGATCAGCAGGTCGCGATCCGCGCGGCGCTGGGTCGGGTGCTGGCGACCGACTGCATTTCACCGATCGATGTGCCCGGTCACACCAACTCGGCGATGGACGGTTACGCCCTGGTCGGCAGCGAGCTGCCAAAGGACGGCGTGCGAGACTACCTTGTCGTTGCTACCGCGCTCGCCGGTCAGTGCATCACCCAGGCCTGTGCGCCAGGTGAATGCGTGCGCATCATGACCGGGGCGCCCATGCCGCCGGGCACCGATACCGTGGTAATGCAGGAACAGGCCGAGCGGCTCGACGACGATCGCGTGCGCCTCGACGCGCGTCATCGGACCGGCCAGAACGTGCGCCAGGCAGGCGAGGACATTCGACGCGGTACCCAGGTGTTCGCCGCCGGTCGACGACTGGCGCCTGCCGATCTGGGGGTATTGGCATCGCTAGGCTTTGCCGAACTGCGCGTGCGCAGACGGCCGCGGGTCGCGTTCTTTTCCACCGGCGATGAGCTGCGCTCGATCGGTGAACCCCTCGGCGAGGGAGAGATCTACGACAGCAACCGCTACACGCTGTATGCCATGCTCGACGAGTTGGGCGTCGAGATCATGGACCTCGGTGTAGTCAAGGACGATCGCCAGGCGCTGCATTCCGCGTTCGTTCAGGCCTCTGCCGAGGCCGACGTGGTCATCACCTCCGGCGGTGTATCGGTCGGTGAGGCGGACTACACCAAGGAGATCCTAGGCGGCCTCGGTGAGATGGCGTTCTGGACCATTGCGATGAAGCCCGGGCGGCCGCTGACCTTCGGCCGACTCGGCGATGCGGCATTCTTTGGGCTGCCGGGCAATCCGGTCGCGGTGATGTTGACGTTTCAACAGTTCGTGCGTCCAGCGCTGCGCTACCTGGCCAGCGGCCACTGGCCGACGCCGCTGGTGATCGAGGCTCGATCGGGCGTCGCGCTGAAGAAGCGGCCCGGGCGCTTCGAGTTTGTGCGCGGGATCCTGGCCTACGACGGGCAGGGCCGCGCGGAGGTGCGGCCCTCGGGTGCCCAGGGTTCGGGCATCCTGACCTCGATGAGCCGCGCCAACTGCTTCATCCTGCTCGACGAGGACTGCGCGGGCGTCGTCGAGGGCGAGCTGGTTCGAGTGCAGCCCTTCGCGATCGAGATCTGAACCAGGGCGCTTGTGTCTCGCGGATGTCGCTGGATGCAGTGCCCGTGGTACTGGCCAGCGCCATTCGCAGGCCTCGGGTATCCACATCCCATCGATAACGGCATAGGATTGGATCCCGGAGCGCCGGGGACAACGGCGAACATACAATACGGTTTTAAGAGGAGCCGCCATGAACACCACCACCAGCCCGATGCAGTATCTGGACAAGGCGATGAATGCGTTGCACGACATGGGGCTGGTCCCCAGCGGTAATGATGACGAAGCGGCGCCGATCATGGCGTTGCTCAACCTGATCTCCGATCTCGATCAGGACCGGGTCGCGGCCATCGCGCGCACACTGGACAAGTCGTCGCTGTTCAACGACGTAGTCCGCGAACAGGTCCAGGCCATGGAGATCGGTGAAAGATATGAAGAAATAACAAATTCATTCAATAGTATCCGAGAGGATTCTAAGAAAATGGTCGAACAAATAGAAGACGGCCATCTGGATACCTTCGAACGGGTCAGTAATGTTTGGATGAAGGTTACACGCGGTGATATCGCGAGCCGCTTTGAGAAGATCAAGGACACCTATCTCGATGTCACCTCATCGACCAACGAGCAGATCCAGCGTGAGAACAAGATCCTGGAGGCCTACCAGGACTTTCGCGGCGCGTTGAAGGAGTCGGAGGTGCTGGCGCTCGAGGTCCTGAATCAGGCCCAGGCCCATCTCGACACCGCCAAGCAGGTACTCGCCGAGGCCATGCAGACCGTTGAGTCGTACGGCGGTGACGATATGGCCGAGCGGGCGCGCCTGGAGATGGCGCGCGACGAAAAAGTCCGCCGGCTGCAGATGGAGGACAAACGCTACCAGATCACCAAAGACCTCTCCGATAACCTGACCGTGGGCTATAACACCTCCGAGGTCATCATGGCGCGCCTGCTGCAGACCACCACGGCAAAGGAGCGAGTGTATGCCCAGGCGGTCTCCTTCTTTGGCACCAACGAGGTGGTCCTCACGGCGCTTTCCGCGTCGTTCACGGGCCTGTTCGGTCTGCATGAAGGCACCCAGACCATCGAGGCGATGAAAGAGGGTGTCAGCAAATCGCTCGAGGATCTCGCCGACATCGGCGGCAAGGTCCAGGACGCGGCCATCAAGGCGGGCTATGGGCCGACGGTCCGTGCCGAATCGGTCAAGAAGTTGGTCGATTCGGTGGTCAACTGGCAGACGCGCTCGCACGAGATCATCGCCGAGATGCGCCAGCTGGCGACGCAGAACGCGAATGAGATCCGCGATGCCGTCGAGGACGGCAAACGTCAGTTGGCGCGTCTGGCCGAGGAGGGCAAGGGCCTTGCACTCGAGCTGAACGCATGAGTGAGCCGACGGCCGCCGCCAGCGGCGCCAGCTTCGAGAAACCGCCGCTGGACGACGTCATGCTGGCGATGGATGTCGTCGACACGCTGCGCCGGCGCGAACGGCTGGTGGCACGCGAGCTGGACGAGGCAGGTCGCGAGGCGGATCTGAAGCAGCGCCTGAAGGGCATCTATGCGCAACAGGGTATCGACGTCCCCGATCACGTGATCGAGCAGGGTGTCGCGGCACTCAAGGAAGACCGCTTTACCTACCAGCCGGCGCCATCGGGGTTTGCGCGCCGGCTGGCAATGATCTATGCCAGCCGGCGTCGCTGGGGCAAGTGGGTCGGTGGTGGGCTCGTAGCGGCGCTGCTTGCCTGGGCGGCGAACTATTTTGTATTCGTGGCGCCGGACAAGACGCTGCCTGAGGACCTCAACGGCCACTACGAAGAGGTGGTCGCGATCGCCGCATCGGACAAGCCCCGTTCGCGTGCCCAACAGCTACTGAACGCCGGGAACGCCGCGTTGCGCGATGAAGACACGCAGGCGGCACGCGAGGCGCTGGCGCAGCTCGAGCGACTACGGGCCGTGCTGCAACAGGAATACAGCATCCAGATCGTGAACCGTCCCGACGCGCGCTCGGGCGTCTGGCGCATACCGGACGTCAACGAGGCCGCGAAGAACTATTACATCATCGTCGAGGCGGTGAGCGCCTCGGGCGAGCGCCTGCAGGTGCCGATCCGTAACGAAGAGACCGGCGAGGTCGAACAGGTCAGCCGCTGGGGGTTGCGCGTGGAGCGCCCAACCTTCGAGGCGGTGGCGCGCGACAAACAGGATGACGGGATCATCCAAAACGATCGCTTCGGTCTCAAGCGGGCGGGATACCTGGATCCCGAGTATGCGCTGCCGACCAGCGGCGGCGCCATTACGCAGTGGTGAGGTTTGAATGATTTCCGGTCGCCAAACGCTGGGGTCGATCGATCAGGCGCTGCAACAGGCGCATGGCCAGATCGACCGTCTCGAGGCCGAGATCGGCGAGCTTACGCAGCAGCTGATGGCGCAGCAGACTGCCCAAACCGATGACTACCGGCAGCTTGCACAAGTCCGACTGGATCGTCTCTCCGGCGAGGATCTGACCGTGCAGCTCGATCGCACGGAACAACAGGTGGTTGCGTTGCTAGCCCAGCGCGACACGGCACTCGCTGCGCTGCAGCAGCAGATCGCTGATGCCGAACGGGTCCGTGAACAACATCAGGCCGAGCGTCGGCAGCAGGAGGAACGCCTCGATGCCGCCGTGACCATCGCCGACGAGGCAGAGGCGAAGACGCAGGCACGACTGGATCCCGACCCGGCCTATCGCGCTCAGCGTGAGAGTGCGGAGGAGGCCGAGCGTCGCGCGCGCCATGCGGCGGACAAGGCCGAGCGCAGCGCGCTGGAACGTGAAGACAAGGGCAAGGCCTATCGCGACGATCCGCTTTTCGTCTATCTCTGGGAACGCCAGTATGGGCTGTCAAACTACCGGGCGGGTAGTCTGACCCGCTGGCTGGACGCAAAGGTTGCTCGCCTGATCGGCTACGCCGACGCCCGCGCAAACTACGCGCGACTGAATGAGATCCCGCAGCGGCTACGCGAACATGCCGATCACCTCAGGGCATCTGCGGATGCGGCGTTCGATCGGCTCAGGTCGCTCGATGAAAGCGCGCGTGCGGCAGACGGTCTGCCGGCACTCGAGGACGAGGTGGCCAGGGAGCAGCAGAACCTCGATGAGGTCGATCAACGGATCGAGCAGTCCGAGCAGGGGTATCAGGCGCTGCTCGACCTCAAGGCCCGGTTCGCCGCGGGTGATGACGAGTTCACCGGGCAGGCCGTCCAATATCTTGCCAATGAGTTGCGGCGTGATGATCTGGCGCAACTTCGCCTTTCTGCGTTCAATACGCCCTATCCCGAGGACGACGTCATCGTCGCGCGCATGCTCCAGCGTGATGACGAAAAGACCCAGCTGCAGACCTCTGTCGATGGCCTGAAGAGCGCGCGCGACGAACAGCAGAAACGGCGCACCGAGCTGGAGTCCCTGCGACTGGAATTCAAACGCCATCGTTACGATCGGACCGGCTCGGTGTTCAACAATGATTCGATGATTCCGGTGCTACTGGGGCAGTTCCTTGCAGGCATGTTGGATCGCGGCATGCTGTGGAAGGTCCTGCAGGAGCAGCAACGTTATCGCCCGCAGCGTTCCGATCCGAGGTTCGGGTCCGGCGGTTTCGGCCGGGGAACGGTGTGGACGGGCGGTATGGGTGACCTCGGTGACATCGTCGGCAAGCTCGGCCGGGGCGGATTCGGGCGGCGCGGCGGCGGCACGGGCGGCGGTGGTTTTCGCACCGGCGGCGGATTTTGACGGGATGCGCGAGCTGGCGGGTTAGCTTGCCGGCGAGATCTTCAGATTAGTTCAGAGACGGGTTTATTGGAGACTATCCAAGACGCGCTGCAACAGTTCGATCCGGGGATGGTGTGGCTGGATAACGACAACCGGATCCTGGCCATGAACGGCATTGCGATCGAGACGCTGAATGCGCGTCCCGGTGAGCTGATCGACGAGGACATCCTGGCGATGCATCCGGAGCCGAGCCGTGAACAGGTAAAGTCGCTGTTGGCGCAGTCTTCCTATCCTGCCGAGTCGCCCCCGCCGGTGACCATGATAATCAATGTCCCGGAGCGGATGTTATTGATAAAGGTCTCCAAGATGAACGGCGAAGACGGTGTGGCCGGCACCTGCATGGTGTTTTACGATCTGACGGACCTGGCCACGCGCCCCGTTGAAGCGACCGCAGGCGAGGAGGCCGATGTCCCGCAGCGCAGGCTCTACAAACTGCCGGTGCAAAAGGACAAGCGTGTGCTGCTGGTCGATCTCGAGTCGGTTTGCTGCATCAAGGCCGATGGCCGCTACTCGACGCTGTATACCGATAACGAGGACTATTTCTGCAACCTGTCGATCTCCGAACTCGACAGGCGTCTCGACGCGCGCTTTTTCTTCCGCGTCCATCGCAGCCATCTGGTCAACCTGCGATTTGCGAAGTCGTTCGAGAAGGTCGATGACCAGTGTTTCGTCGTTATGGATCACAAGGAAGGGGTCAAGGTCCCCATCAGCCGCAACAAGGTCAACGAGCTCAAGGAGATGCTCGGCCTGACCTGAGTCGCTTCGCGTACCGCTCGGCCTGTGTCATATAAATAATGGGTTCCAGTGGGGTTTTTGCGATTGGTGACGCGCAGAGCGCAGCTCGTGCCGCCTGACTGCCGCTCGTTTAGGCTGCCTTGCCCCTTCACCGGAAAACGTCCACATTTCACGGTTCATTGCCGGGCTCTGCAGTTCGAGTCGCGACTCAAACCATCTGCGGGAGGACCCATGATCCCATCTGGCTTCGAATATCACGCCGCGTCCAGCGTCCAGGATGCGATCCGACTGCTGACCGAGAACGAAGACGCCAAGATCCTCGCCGGCGGCCACAGCCTGCTGCCGATGATGAAACTGCGGTTCGCGGAGCCGGCACACCTCGTCGACATCAACGGCCTGCGGGAGCTCAAGGGTATCGACCGCGACGGCGACGTGATTCAGATCGGCGCGATGACCACCGAGAACGAACTGATTGCCTCCGAGATCCTGCAGCAACATTGTCCGCTCCTGGTCGATGCGGCGAAGCTGGTCGCGGATCCGCAGGTCCGCAACCGCGGCACCGTCGGCGGTGATGTCGCGCATGGCGACCCGGGCAACGACCATCCGGCGGTGATGCTGGCGCTGGACGCCGAGTTCGTGATCCAGGGCCCCGAGGGCGAACGCACGACGCCTGCCAATGGCTTCTACCTCGGCACCTATTGGACCGGTCTTGGCGAGGACGAGCTGCTTACTGCGATTCGGGTGCCGGTGATCAAGACCGGTACGGGCTACGGCTACAACAAACTCAAGCGCAAGACGGGCGACTATGCGACCGCGGGATCCCCAGTGGTGCTGACGCTCGACAGCGATGTCTGTCGCGAGATCCGCATCGGGCTGACCAATGTCGCGCCGATGGCGATCCGCGCCGAGGCCGCCGAAGACCTGCTGCGTGGCCAGGTCGTTACCGAGGCGCTGATCGAACAGGCTGCCGAACAGGTGATGGCGGCGTGCGATCCCGCGGAGGATCTGCGCGGCGACGTCGAATACAAGACCCACATGGCGGCGGAGATGGCGCGCCGTTCCATCCGTGACGCCCTGGCACGGGCAAGGAGCTGACGGCAATGGCCAAACAACACATCTCATTTTCCCTGAATGGGCAGCAGGTCGACGCGCTGGTCGAGCCGCGCGAACTACTGGTCCATACGATCCGCGAGACCCTGAGTCTGACCGGGACGCACATCGGCTGCGAGACCTCGCACTGCGGCGTCTGCACTGTCGATCTCGACGGCGTGTCGGTGAAGGCCTGCACTGTGCTGGCCATGCAGGCAAACGGCTCGGAGGTGATGACGGTCGAGGGGTTGGCCGACGCGGACGGGCTGCATGCCGTTCAGCAGGCCTTCATCGAGGAGCACGGTCTGCAGTGCGGCTTCTGTACACCGGGCATGCTGGTGCGCGCCTATCGGTTCTTGCGCGACAACCCCAATCCGACCGACGAGGAGATCCGCTGGGGTATGTCAGGCAACCTGTGCCGCTGCACAGGCTATCAGAACATCATCAAGGCGGTGCATTCCGCCGCACAGAAACTGCAACAGGCGTAAAGGGGCAAGACGATGGCAGCGAGAGCAGAAGACATCAACCGCGAAGACGCCCTGCAGGGCATTGGCTGTTCACGCAAGCGCAAGGAGGATCCGCGCTTCGTCCAGGGCAAGGGTAACTACGTCGACGATATCAAGTTGCCCGGCATGCTGTTCGCTGACCTGGTACGCAGCCCTTACCCGCATGCGCGGGTGAAGAGCATCAATAAGGAAAAGGCGCTGGCACTGCCGGGCGTGCATGCGGTGCTGACCGCCGAAGATCTCAAGCCGCTCAACCTGCACTGGATGCCGACGTTGGCCGGCGACGTCCAGGCGGTACTGGCCGATGAGAAGGTCCATATGCAGTACCAGGAGGTGGCGGTAGTCATCGCCGATGACCGCTACATCGCCGCGGATGCGGTGGATCTCGTCGAAGTCGAATACGAACCGCTGCCGGTGCTGGTCGATGCGCACAAGGCGCTGGATCCGGATGCCCCCATCCTGCGTGAAGACCTACAGGACAAGGACAACGTCGGTCAGGGGCCACGCCGTCACCCGAATCATATTTTCACCTGGGAGGTGGGTGACAAGGAGGCCACGACGCGTGCCTTCGACACGGCCGAGGTGACGGTCAAAGAGGAGATGTATTACCCGCGGGTTCACCCCAGTCCACTGGAGACCTGCGGCTGCGTAGCCTCGTTTGACAAGGTCAATGAGCACCTGACGGTCTACATCACCTCGCAGGCGCCGCACGTGGTGCGCACGGTGGTCACGCTGATCTCGGGTATTCCTGAGAGCAAGGTGCGGATCGTCTCGCCGGACATCGGCGGCGGCTTTGGCAACAAGGTCGGCGTATACCCGGGCTATGTAACGGCGATCGTCGCCTCGATCGTGCTCGGCCGTCCGGTCAAGTGGGTGGAAGACCGCATGGAGCATCTGTCGACCACGGCCTGGGCGCGCGACTACTGGATGACCGGCGAGCTGGCGGCCGACAAGGACGGGCGCGTCAAGGGCCTGCGCGTGAACGTGCTGGCGGATCACGGTGCCTTCAATTCGCATGCCCAACCCACCAAGTGGCCTGCGGGTTTTTTCAGCATCGTGACCAGCTCATACGACATACCTGCCGCGCAGGTCAAAGTGGATGGCGTCTATACCAACAAGTCGCCGGGCGGGGTGGCCTATCGCTGTTCGTTCCGGGTCACCGAGGCGATCTATCTGATCGAGCGGATGATGGACGTGTTGGCGCAAAAGCTCGGCATCGACAAGGCCGAGATACGCCGCCGCAACTTCGTCAAACCCGAGCAGTTCCCCTACAAGACCGCGCTCGACTGGGAACTCGACAGCGGTGACTACCATACGGCGCTGGACAAGGTGCTCGCGGCGGTGGACTACCAGGGCCTGCGCAAGGAGCAGGAAGAGAAGCGCGCCAAGGGCGAACTGATGGGCATAGGCCTGGTGACCTTTACCGAGATCGTCGGCGCAGGGCCGAGCAAGTCCTGCGACATCCTCGGCGTGGGCATGTTCGACAGCGCCGAGATCCGCGTCCATCCGACCGGCAGTGTGATGGCCCGTATGGGAACCATCACTCAGGGGCAGGGGCACCAGACGACCTACGCGCAGATCATCGCCTCGGAACTCGGCCTGTCGTCGGATCAGATCCAGATCGAGGAGGGTGATACCGACACCGCACCTTACGGGCTCGGTACCTACGGCTCGCGCTCGACCCCGGTCGGCGGCGCCGCCACCGCGGTAGCCGCGCGCAAGATCCGCGCGAAGGCGCAAAAGATCGCCGCGCACCTGCTCGAGGTGGACGAAAACGACGTCGAGTGGGACATAGATCGCTTCAAGGTGAAGGGCGTGCCAGGTCAGGAAAAGACCATGAAGGAGATCGCCTGGGCGGCCTACAACAACGTACCCGAGGGTATGGAGATGGGCCTGGAGGCCGTCGATTACTACGATCCGCCCAATTTCACCTATCCGTTCGGCACCTATCTGTGCGTGGTGGATATCGACAAGTACACCGGACAGACCCACGTCCGACGCTTCTATGCGCTGGACGACTGTGGCACCCGTATAAACCCGATGATCATCGATGGCCAGATCCACGGCGGTCTGAACGAGGGCTTTGCGGTGGCGATGGGTCAGGAGCTGCCCTATGACGCCGAAGGCAACCTGCTCGGCAACACCTTTATGGACTACTTCATCCCGACCTTCGTCGAGACGCCACACTGGGAGACCGACTACACGGTGACACCGTCGCCACATCATCCGCTGGGCGCCAAGGGCGTGGCCGAGTCGCCGCACGTGGGCAGCATACCCTGCTTCACTGCGGCCATCGTCGACGCCTTCGCCCATCTCGGCGTCACGCACATGGATATGCCGCACAGTGCCTATCGTGTATGGCAGAAGCTCCACGAACTGGGTCTGGACAAACACAGCTGAACCGCAGTACGCCCGCGCCGGCAGGATGCGGCGCGCGTACATGGGAGAGACACAATGCAAGTCAACCTGGACAAGACCTTTCCGATTGCCGCACCGGCGGGCAATGCCTGGCAGTTTCTGCAGGACATCCCCGGGGTCGCCGGCTGCATGCCGGGCGCCGAGGTCACCGAGACCATCGACGACAAGAACTACAAGGGGCGGGTCAAGGCCAAGATCGGTCCGGCGACCATGGCGTTCAATGGCGACATTGAGATTCAGGGGGTCGACAGCGAAAAGCGTGAACTGCACCTGATCGGCCGCGGCCAGGACACCAAGGGTTCGTCGTCGGCCACCATGGACCTCCGTGCCTGGGTAGTGGAGGAGGCGGATGGTCAGTGTGCACTGAAGGGCGAGGCGCAGGTCGCGGTCACCGGCAAGGCCGCCAGCCTGGGGGGGCGGATGATGACCCAGGTCGCCGACCAGATCCTCAACCAGTTTGGCAAGAACTTCGCCAACAACGTCGTGGCGATGGGCCAGGGCGCCGACGCCGAGGGTGCGCGCGAGGAACTGGCCGAACAGCCGAAAGAGGTCAACGGGCTGGCCTTCGTCTGGTCGGTCATCGTCGGCATGCTGCGCAGCCTGTTTGGCCACAAGAAGGCCGACAGCCATTAAATGCAGCGATCGATGGCAAGGGTCATGGCTGGGGACAATCGCGTCGCAGAACTGCAGGGCCGCCTCGCCTCCGCCGGCTACATCGCCGAACGGGGGTTGAGCGCCACGCTGCTGCTGTTTACGGAGCTGCAGCGGCCGCTGTTGCTGGAGGGGGATGCGGGGGTCGGCAAGACCGAGATCGCGCGCGTGCTGGCACAGGTGTTCGACTGTCCACTGATACGGCTGCAGTGCTACGAGGGCCTGGATGTCAACGCGGCGGTCTATGAGTGGAACTACCAGCACCAGCTGTTGGCGATCAAGCTGCTGGAGCAGGGCAAGATCAACCCCGACAGCGCCGAACACCAGATCTTCAGCAAGAAATACCTGCTCGAACGCCCGCTGCTGCAGGCGATCACCCAGGCCCAGTCACCGGTGCTGCTGATCGATGAGATCGACCGCGCAGACGAGGAGTTCGAGGCCTTCCTGCTCGAACTGCTGTCCGATTACCAGGTGAGCGTTCCGGAGCTTGGGACCATCACGGCGGTCAGCCGGCCCTTTGTGGTGTTGACCTCTAACGGCACCCGCGAGCTCAGCGATGCGCTGCGCCGACGCTGTCTGTACCACTACGTGGAATACCCGGAGTTCGACAAGGAGTTGCGCATCGTCAATGCCCGGGTACCGGAGATCGGACCGCAGCTGGCGCGCCAGGTGGTGGCCTTCGTGCAGGAGCTGCGTAGGCTGGATCTGCGCAAGAAACCCGGCATCGCCGAGACCCTGGACTGGGCCGCCGCGCTGCTGCGCCTGGATATCAACACCCTGGAGGCGGAGCCGCAGACGGTCATGGATTCGCTGGTGTGCCTGTTGAAGACGCGCGAGGACAGCGCGCAGCTCGATGCCGTCGAGGTCGAGCGGCTGGTGGCGAGGGCGGTATGACGTCGGCCAGGGTGCAACAAACCCACGACAATACGCTCGCGGCCACGCTGCAGGGCCGCCTGGTGGATTTCGTGCGCCTGTTGCGCGCCAATGACTTCCGCGCCGGTGTCGCCGAAGAGATCGATGCGCAGCGTGTCGCATTGCACTGCGGCCTGGTCGACGCGCAGCGCCTGCGTTGGGGATTGCGCGCACTGTTGTGTTCGGATCAGGAGGACTGGGCGCGTTTCGATGCGCTGTTCGATGCCTACTGGCTGCGCAGCAATCTGCGCAGCGGCTATCAGGCGAGGCCCGGCGCGCCGCTGCAGCGCGAGCAGTCAGGAACCGCCGGTGAGCGGCAGAGCCAAAACGGTGCAGCCGAGGCAGACAATGCGGGCGCGGGCGATGGGAGCGACGCGGCCGGTGATGGCAGCCGCGAGGGCGCGAGTGCGGCCGAGCAGCTGGCCAGGGCCGACTTTCAAACCCTGGTCGACGCGGGCCAGATGCGTCAGATGGAGCGCCTGGTCGAACGCCTCGCACGCAAGATGCGGCGTCGTCTGGTGCGCCGTCAGCAGGTGCAGCGACAGGGTCGGCGCATCCATCTGCGCAGCACCCTGCGCAACTGCCTGCAGTTTGGCGGGACGCCGATGCAACTCGTCTATCGGCGACGCTGCCGGCGGCAGCCGCGCCTGATCCTGATCGTCGATGTGAGTCGTTCGATGTCACTCTACAGTCAGGTGTTTCTGCGCTTTGCGCGCGGCATCGTCAATGCGTTTCGTGATGCCTCGGCGTTTGCCTACCACACCCGGCTGGTCCCGGTTACCGAGGCACTGCGGCAGACCGACCTGCTGCGCATGCGCAGCAGCCTGGCGCTGATCTCGCAGGGTTGGTCCGGTGGCACCCGGATAGGCGAGTGCCTGCAACAGTTCAATGACGACTATGCGCGGCTGCTCAACAGTCGCAGTGTGGTGATCATCGTCAGCGACGGGCTCGATACCGGGGAGCCGACGGCGCTGGCCGTCGAGCTCGCCCGCATCCAGCAGCGCTGCCGCAAACTGATCTGGCTCAACCCGCTGCTCGGGCGCGAGGGTTACGAGCCGAGGACCCGCGGCATGCTGGCGGCGCTGCCGTACATCGACCTGTTCGCACCGGCGCATAACCTGCAAAGCCTGCAGGCCTTGGAGCCGGTCCTGATCGGGCTGTGAGATGGAGACAAAGGGAACGACCATGTTGCATAGCGACGCAGTGCTGGACAAGGCACAGGAGCTCAAGGCCAATGGGACCCCGTTCGTGCTGGCGACCGTGGTGCGCGCGCAGTCGCCGACCTCGGCCAAACCCGGCGCCAAGGCCGTCGTCACCGCGCAGGGCGGGCTGATCGGCTGGATCGGCGGCGGCTGCGCGCAGCCGGCCGTGCTCGACACCGCCAAGAAGGCACTCAAAGACGGTCAGTCACGGCTGATCCGTGTCAGCCCGAACAAGGGCGAGAACGTCGAGGAAGGCATTATCGACTTCGGCATGACCTGCCACAGTGGAGGCACCTTGGATATCTTCATCGATCCCGTGATCGCGCGGCCGGCGCTGCTGATCATCGGCGCCTCGCCGGTGGCGCAGACCCTGAGCGCGCTGGCCCATCGCGCCGGATTCGCGGTGCATGTGGCGTTCCCCGATGCCGATGCGGAGATGTTTCCGGATGCGGTGCAGATCATTGACGGACTGGCGCTGACGCCGCTGGCGAACAGTGTGCCGCCGCTGCTGGTGGTGGCGACCCAGGGCAAGCGCGACGAGGCGGGGCTCGAGGCGGCGCTGCAGCTTGGCAGCCCCTATGTCGCCTTCGTCGCCAGCGCGCGCAAGGCCGACAAACTCAAGTCCAATCTGAAGGCGCGCGGCCACGATCCCGAACGGGTCGACGCGATCTACGCCCCGGCGGGTGTCGAGATCGGTGCGGTGACGCCCGAAGAGATTGCGGTGTCGGTACTCGCGGGGCTGATCCAGGCGCATCGCAGCGGCGTGCCTGTCGCGTCTGCCGGGTCCAGCGACGCCGTCGAGGCCGCGGCGCCCGATGGCTGCTGTGCCGCTGACGCCGAGGTCCCCGCAGCCGCTGCGCAGACCGGCGGCTGCTGCGGTGGCGAGGCAGCTAGCGCAACGACCGGCGTCGACCCGGTGTGTGGCATGCAGGTCGAGATCGAGGGTGCCGCGTTTGTCGCTACCCATGAAGGGCAAAGCTACTGGTTCTGCTGCAGCGGCTGTCAGCAGGCCTTTGAGAAGGACCCGCTGCAGTATCTATCGGCGCGGGCCGCCTCCTGATGCGCGTCTCCGCGATCCTGCTGGCCGCCGGCGCGTCGCGCCGCATGGGCACGGTCAACAAACTGGCGCTGCCGGTCGGCGGTCGGGCACTGGTGCGCCGCACCGCGGAGACGCTGCTGCAGGCAGGTCTCGAGGAGGTGGTCGCCGTCGTCGGCCATGAACGTGAGAGCGTCAGTGCGCTGCTGCGGGGTCTGCGGCTGCGCATTGTCCGCAACGATAACTATCGCGAGGGTCAGATGACCTCGGTGTTCTGCGGCATGGCCGCGTTGGACAACGACTGCGATGCCGTGCTGGTATGCCTGGCCGATCTGCCGCTGCTCGCGGTGGAAGACCTGATGCGGCTGATTGCGGCCTTCACCGACTGCCCGACGTCTGTGCTGGTGCCGACCTACAAGGGCGCGCGCGGCAACCCGATCCTGCTCGCCCACGCCCACCGCGATCAGATCCTCGCCGGAGACCGCAACCTCGGCTGCAAGCGCCTGATCGAGAAGAACCCCGCGCTGGTGACGGCGCTGGAGATGGATAACGATCACACCGTATTCGATCTCGACACACCTGACGCCTACCGCCAGCTGCAGCAGCGCCTAGGCGAAACTCCCGTCGCGCAAGCGATTTCCAACCGCGGCTGAGAGGCGCGCCATGGCCAAAGACATCAACGACGTCATCCTGGATCTGCAACGCAGCGGGCTGCCCTTCGCGGTGGCGACCGTGGTCGAGACGACCGGTTCGGTGTCGGCGAAGACCGCCTCCAAGGCGGTGATCGACCACGAGGGGCGCGTGGTCGCCGGCTGGGTCGGCGGCGGCTGTGCCGAGTCGGGCACCTGCGAGAAGGCCCTGGAGTGCATCCGCAGCGGCGATACCGCGATGCTCGACATCGACCTCGACGATGAGATGTTGGGTGCCGGCATGCCCTGCGGCGGCAGCATGCGGGTCTACGTCGAGCCGGTCCTGCCGCGACCCTGTCTGTGGATCATGGGCCACGGTCGGGTCGCCGAGTCACTGTGCATCCTCGGCGATCTGCTCGGCCTGCAGGTGATCGTCAACGACCCCGGTGTCGACTGGGACCGATATCCCGGCGCCAGCCGCCTGATACGCGATGACCTGGATTACGATCAGCTGACGCCGGCCGCCGGCGACTACGTCGTGATCGCCACGCAGCACAAGGGCGATCATGAATCCATGAAGAAGGCGCTGGCCTCACAAGCCGGCTATATCGCGCTGATCGCCAGTCGCAAGCGCTCAGGCCTGGTCATGGACTACCTGCGCGAGGAGGGTTTCAGCGAGGCGGACATCGCCCGGGTGATGGCGCCGTCCGGCCTGGATCTCGGGGCGCGCACCCCGGAGGAGATAGCGCTGTGTGTAGTGAGCGAGATCACGCTGCTGCGGCGCGGCGGCAGCGGGATGCGCATGCGCGACAAGCTGCACGAGCAGCGCCGCCTGCGCGCCGCCGGGAGCTGAGGCGTCGTGACCGCGGCAGTGCAAAACAGCATGGCGGCCGACCGCCTGGACCCTGTGCAGGTCAAGCGGGATTTCCCGCTGCTGCGCGATGCCCCGCTGGCCCGCGGTCTGCACTACCTCGACAACGCCGCGACCACGCACAAGCCGCAGGCGGTCATCGACGCCATCAGCGACTGCTATGCGCAGGCGTATGGCCCCATACACCGCGGACTCTATCCGCTGGCCGAGGCGGCGACCGCACGCTATGAGCAATCGCGCCAGACGCTGGCCGAATTCATCGGCGCGGAATCGCCCGATCGGCTGGTCTTCACGCGGTCGGCCACTGAGGCGATCAATATGGTCGCGGGCGGTTGGGCGCTCCCGCGCCTGCAGCCGGGCGATCGGATCTGGGTCAGCCGCATGGAACACCATGCGAACTATCTCCCCTGGCAGCGTATCTGCCAGCAGCGCGGCGCCGAGCTGGGCATCATCGAACTGGACGAGGACGGTCGTCTCGACATCGCTGGGACGCCAGAGCTGTTCGGCTCGCGCACCCGCCTGATCGCGGTCTGCCATGTCTCCAACGTACTCGGCATGGAGAATCCGATCCAGCCGCTGTGCGCCGAGGCCCGCGCCAACGCGATCCCGGTCCTGGTCGATGCCGCACAGTCGGTAGCGCACCTGACGCTCGACGTCGCCGCGCTCGGCTGTGACTTCCTCACTTTCTCGGCGCACAAGATGTACGGTCCGACCGGCATCGGTCTGCTGTATGCGCGCGAACAGTACCTGGCGGAGATGCAGCCGCTGCTGCTGGGGGGCGGCATGGTCGACGAGGTAGGCGAGGGCAATGCACCGAGCCGCTGGTCTGACGGACCGGCACGGTTCGAGGCCGGATCGCCGAATCTGCCGGGCGCGGCCGGCTTTGCCGCAGCGGTCGGTTATCTCGATGGCCTGGACCGCGAGCGCGTACACCGCCATGTCGAAGCACTGACCCGCGTCGCCGCGATGTCCCTCGGCGCGCTGCCTGGCCTGCGCCTGTTGAGCCCGCCGGAGTCCTCGGCAATCCTGTCGTTCACGATGGAGGGGGTGCATCCCCACGACCTGGCGCAGATCGCCGGCGAGCGCGGCGTGGCGATTCGCGCCGGCCATCACTGTGCCCAGCCGCTGCTGCGGCACCTCGGGATTGTCGCCACCGCACGGGCGAGCTTTGGCGTCTACAACGACCAGGACGATGTGAATGCCCTGGTTGCCGCGCTGGATGCCGCCGGCCGCGTGTTTCCCCTGGAGCCCTCTTGATCGTGGACCACAGCCTGTACAAAGACACTCTGCTGCGCCACTATCGCCAGCCACACAACAAGTGCGACAGTGAACTCAAGGACGCCGATATCGTGCGCCGTGGCGCCAATCCGCGTTGCGGGGATGAAATCGAGGTCGGTCTGTACCTGGATGGCGAGGTGCTGCGGGAGGTCAAGTTTCGCGGCCGCGGCTGCTCGGTGTGCATCGCCTCCTCGTCCATGATGACCGAGGCGGTCAGCGGGCAGCGTGCGGACGATGCCCGGCACCTGTGCGAGGACATGCAGCACTGGTTCCAGCAGGGCGATGGCGAGGGCCTGGCCGCTCCCCCAGCGGATCTGCAGGCGCTGGCCGCGGTGCGCGCGTATCCGGCGCGGCGGCGCTGTGTGCTGTTATCCTGGGAGGCGCTGGCCGATGCCCTCGATGCGGTCTGAGCGCATGCCGATGACGCAATGCCGGGCTCGGGCGGCGCGTGTCTATGCCTGGCTCGTAATACCGAGGGATGCCGAGTGATGAATGACACAGATCTGATCGATCCCTTTGGCCGCGCGGTCGAATACCTGCGTCTGTCGGTCACCGATCGCTGTGACCTGCGCTGTCAATACTGCATCCCCAAGGGCTTCAAGGACTTTGAAGAGCCACCCAACTGGCTGCGATTCGACGAGACCGAACGCCTGTTGCGAGTGATGGCGGGCCTGGGATTGCGCAAGGTGCGCCTGACCGGCGGAGAGCCGCTGGTGCGCAGGGGGATCGCGGAGCTGAGCGCCCGCATCCGCGCGATCCCCGGGATCCAGGACCTGTCGCTGAGCACCAACGCAACACTGCTCGTCGCCCAGGCCGAGGCCTTGCACGCGGCCGGCGTCGATCGCCTGAACGTGAGCCTGGATACCCTGGATCGGGAGCGGTTCGCACAGATCACCGGACGGGACTGTCTACCGCAGGTGCTCGAGGGCCTGGAATCGGCGCGTGCGCTGGGGTTCGGGCCCATCAAGATCAATATGGTAATGATGCAGCAGACCAGCGAGCGGGAGCTCGATGACATGGTCGACTATTGCATCCAACGCGGCTTTATCCTGCGCCTGATCGAACTGATGCCGATGGGTGAAACCGGCCGCAACGCAGGCTTCGTCGATCTGCAGCCGATCAAGCACCGTCTTCAGGAGCGCTTCGGCCTCGTCGACGGCGTGGTTCCGGGCGCCGGCCCGGCGCGCTATCTGCAGACCACAGACGGTAGCTTCAGCATCGGATTCATCACCCCGCTGTCACAGCACTTCTGCGATACCTGCAATCGTGTGCGCCTGGCCGTGGACGGCACTATGTACCTGTGTCTGGGCAATGAGCACCGCTACGAATTCCGTGAGCTGCTGCGCAACCATGCCTCCGATGAGGCCCTGCGCGTCGCGGTGCTCGAGGCGATTGCGCGCAAACCCCACCGGCACGAGTTTCGCGAGGTGCCGGAAAAGATCATCCGTTTCATGAGCCACACCGGCGGCTGACTGCTCAATTGGGAGTGTCGGTTTGCGTCTTTCTGGTGCGTGATGCGGTGCATTCGAATGAAGCGGTGCAGCACCCTGCTGTAGGCCCGCAGAAGCACCGGATTTCGCAACGTCTATCCATGGCACGCGACGTGCAGCAGACACATCGAACCGGCAGCCTGTCGGACGTGACCGTTTGCGGCCAAACAGTGTTAAGTCCGACAGGCTTCTAGCGTCCATTATCAATCAGGGGGATTCAGTATGCGTATCGGCATGATCGGTCTCGGGCGCATGGGCGCCAATATGGCCCGGCGTCTGTCTGATGGTGGCCACGAGTGCGTCGGTTACGATCTCGATCAGGGCAACGCGGCGGCAATGACGCGCGACGGCTTCCGGGCCACGACGTCCCTCGACGACTTCATCAGCTGGCTGGGACCGCCACGGGTGGCCTGGTGCATGGTCCCCGATGGCGCGCCGACCGAGTCGGTCGTGGCCCAACTGCGCGAGCGATTCTCGCCCGGCGACACGATTATCGACGGCGGCAACAGCTATTTCAAAGACGATGTCAGGCGCGCCAAAGAGGTTGCCGCAAAGGGCATCGCCTATGTCGACGTCGGCACCAGCGGTGGTGTGTGGGGACGTGAACGCGGTTATTGCCTGATGATCGGGGGCGCGAAGGAGGCCGTCGATCGACTCGAACCCCTGTTTGCGACGCTGGCCCCTGGTTTGGGCAGCATCGAGCGCACGCCGGGCCGCGACGGCCAAACACCTTCTGCCGCAGAACAGGGTTTTTTGCACTGCGGTCCCGTGGGTGCCGGGCATTTCGTGAAAATGGTCCACAACGGTATCGAATACGGCCTGATGCAGGCCTATGCGGAGGGCTTCGATATCTTCCGCAACGCCACGTCAGAGAGCCTGCCGGAAGATATCCGCTACGACCTCAATCTACCGGACATCGCCGAGCTGTGGCGCCGGGGCAGTGTGGTCAGCTCCTGGCTTCTGGACCTGACGGCGATCGCCCTGAGTGAGGATGCGAACCTGGCCGAGTTCAGCGGTCGGGTCTCAGACTCCGGCGAGGGCCGCTGGACCGTGCAGGCCGCGATCGACGAGGCAGTCCCCGCGCATGTCCTCACCGCGGCGCTGTACGCGCGCTTTCGCTCCCGCCAGGAGGCCAGCTTTGCCGACAAGCTGCTGTCTGCGATGCGCAAACAGTTCGGCGGCCATCAGGAGGCCGGCAAGACTCCATGAAAGAATCACCCGCCGATCCGAACCCGCTGATTGCCGGTGGCAGCCAGGAGCTCTTTCCGCAGGCCTGCACGATCGTGATCTTCGGTGGTGCCGGTGACCTGTCACGCCGCAAACTGATCCCGGCGCTCTACAATCTTGCCCTGGACGGTCTGCTGCCGACCCAGTTTGCGGTCGTCGGATTCGCCATCGATGAAATGAGCGATGACGCATATCGCAATTTTTCACGCGAGGGTATCGAACGGTTTTCACGTCGCCCACTGAGCGAAGAGGATTGGCAGGAATTCTCGGAACACCTGTTCTATCAGACCGGGAACTTCAGCGAGGCGGCCGGGTATGTGGGATTGAAGGCGCGACTGGAGGAACTGCGGCCATCGTCCATCCCGACGGTCGAACGTCGTCTCGAGCAGATGGTGGCCGCCCAGCTTGCGCATCGGGCCGGCGATGCCCTGTTCAACGCAGCCCTCGGGATCTCCGAGGCCATGGCCAGAGTCGTAAAATCCGATCAGGCGC
>JAHEJD010000097.1:0-5250 GCA_024639005.1 Chromatiaceae bacterium
CGATTCGCCCGGCGTGCGCAGCTTTCGACTCGGACCGCTCACGCGCGAGCAACTGGAGCGCGGGTTCCGTGAGTTTCTGCCGCTGATCGGCCAATGTCGCTTTCACAACTGTGTCCATCTCGCCGAACCCGGCTGCGCCATCCGCGCCGCGGTGGAGACCGGCGAGATCCCGCCTCAGCGCCTCGAGAGCTATCAGCACATGGTCACCTGCGTCAACGACGGCGCCTGAACTGAGCTATCGCTCGGGGAGGCACGGCCCCTTCGGCTGTCCATTGCTTGATCGGGCTACAAACCAAAACGCCCAGCGTCGCGACGACTCTCAGCTAGGAGAGGCTGAACACAGGGGCCTGAATTTTGTTGATAACTGAAGCTATTGAAGCCTGCTAAGGCCTCGCACACGATCCCTCGGCGCCCGCCTCTTTACCGACAGATCGAGCACGGGACCAATGGTCGGCTCGGTCGAGAGGTTCAGAAGGTCCCCCCGAATCGCCAGGCGGGATCGTAGATAGCCGGAACCAGGCTGGCCGAGGCCGCTCGCTGCTGCAGCTGGGTGCCCAACGCGGGACCCGGACGCTCCCCGGGCCGGCCGCCCAGCACCTTTGCCATGGCCTGGCGATCGAGTTGCTCGTTTTGTTCCAGATCGCGAATGACGATCTTCGCCATATTGCTTCCCTCCGGCTTGTTCGCCAAGTCAATGATTCGACCAAATAAGTCTGATTATGGTTGTGATTTTCCCAGAATGCAGCCGAAAGTCGCAATTCGTCACTAAACAATGGCAAGAAAATCACCGAATACGCTAACCCTTGGTGGACGAATATAACGCATGGAGAGCAATTCAGGACCGACCGGTGCGATAAACAAATTTCTGCTGCGACATGCGGTAGCCAGTCGTCAGTCGGCGCCGCAAGAGGCCTCAAGACGCTGCAAGGCGGCGCGGGCCTCGGCGTTTTGTGGATCCATCTCGACCACGAGAGCGTAGGCTTCGTAGGCACTGCTGCCCGGCGGCTCGCACAGCCGGCCCACAGCCATGTGCATTTGTGCCACATCCAGCAGGCGATCGATCCGCGCCGCCACCTCTTGTGGTAACGCCGGTGGCGGCTCGGGCCGACCCACCGCGTTGTTCGGCAGCGTACCCGTGACCGTCTCCATGCCTGCGTCCGCCTTGAAAAACGGCAGACCCTTCAGCGCAAGCCAGGTACCCGCTGCAGCGACGACCGTGAACAGCGCCGTCAGGCCTAGAATTGCCGTCTTTCGCCCGCCGACCCGGCGCCCGGGCGGTCCGGGTTTGCGTGCGGCCGATACGGCCTCGGGCCCGAGTATGCGCGTGGCGTCGTCGTCACGTGGCTGCGGCCGCGCGCGTTCGACCGCGTCGATCTCCGCGATCAGCTCATCCGCCGAGGCGAACCGTTCCAGAGGGTGTTTCGCCAGCAGGCCGTCGAGCAAGTGCTGCAACCAGACGAATTCGCTGGGCAGATGTGGGATAGGGGCATTGGCGTGCTGCATTGCCGTGGCCAGGGCATCCGGCCCGCGGAAGGGTTTCTGACCCGTCAGTGTCTCGTAAAGCACCACGCCTAGGCTGTAGAGGTCAGAGCTTGGAGACAGGTCTTTGCCGGCCGCCTGTTCAGGACTCATGTACTCCGGCGTACCGATGGCCCAGCCCTCGCGGGTGACACGGGTGCTTCCGTCGACTGTCTTTGCGATACCAAAGTCCGACAATACCGCCGTCCCGTCGTCGCGGAACAGCACGTTGCCGGGCTTGATGTCGCGATGGATGAAACCATGGTCGTGCGCATAACCAAGTGCCGCCGCGATCTGCCGCAGGACCGTCAGAGCCTGCAGCCGGGACCTGCCCTCGAGGATGTACTCTTTCAGTGTTCCGCCCGGACAGTACTCCATCGCCATAAAGTAGTCCCGCCCGTTGGCGCAGCCGATGTCATGGATGGTGACGATATGCTGGTGCCGCAGCTTGGCGATAATCTTGCCCTCGTTGACGAAGCGTTCGCAGAATCCGCCGTCGGCGGCGATCAGCGCGGGTGACATCACCTTCAGTGCTACCTGGCGGCCGAGCGACAGCTGTTGCGCCAAGTAGACGGTGGCCATGCCGCCTTCGCCGAGCACCGGGCCGATTTTGAAGCCGGGAATGTTCACGGCACCATGCTGTAGTCTTTAGTGAAGGAATGTCGCATCAGTCCGCTCCGGTCGATCACGGGCGACGAGCCGTCACGCGCTCACACCGGGCCTCGGGCAAATCCCGCTCGAGCTGTAGACAGATTTCGCAGGAACCCTGCAGTGCGCTGAGCACGGTTGGCCAGACAGCGCCCCAGCAGCATTGATGATCGAAACTGGCCAACACGGCGAGCGCGGCGTTCGGCTCGGCCTGCAGGGCCCGCTCGATCAACCAGGGCGGCACTGTGTCATCGTCGCCGCCTGCCAGATGCAGCTGCTTCACATCACCCCGTAACGGTGGCCCTGCGGCGGGATTCAAAGATGTGACAAGCGGACTATAGCCATGCAGCCGGACCCAAGCCGCCGTGTCCAGGTTGGCGGCTACCGTCACGACCCGCTCGACCTGGTCGAGACGCTGCGCCAAGAGCATTCCCAAGACACCGCCCCCACTGTAACCCACCAGGGTCACAGGGCTGCGCTCATCGGCATCGCGGAGCAGTCGCTGCAACGCCGCCGTCATGCTTTCGACAACGGCCTCACCGTACCGTGCACTCGTCCAAAGCCGCGGATGACAGGGCGGAGAGTCGTCGAGGCGATGGTAGCAGGGACGCGCGAGATACAGGGCCTCGCCCGGGTCACGCAACATCATTTGGAGGGCCACCGGATTGCGCGAGGTCGGATCGCGCGCGACTCGGCGACCGCGGATCCAGGGACTGCCGTCACCTTCGAGGTAGACGCGCAGACCCGATGCCCCATCAAGCCGCCCCTTGCGCACATACAGGTGGCGGAACCCGGCGCCGTCTACGGTCCCGGCCTCGAGAGCGTGGCGCTGCAACAGACTGTCGAATGCCTCCCCAGGCGCCGAGGCACAGCCGCCAAATAGCGCAAGGGCCCCGGCCACGACCCCATGACGCAGGGCGCGCCGCGCGCTACCCCCCGCCGGCCCGAGTGAGGCCCGCTTGGGCTGGTCAGACAAAGGCAAGGCTTCCATTATCTCCAGGCTGTTATATTTACCCAAAGATGGTGACAAAAAATGGCTGACATGACCACGAACCGATGTGAACGCGCTTTGTATGCATCGCAATGTGAGGTAAGCGCGTGCGGTTCACACGGGTCGCGCCCATGTTCGGGGACCATGATCGCAGATAGTCCTGTATTAATTTCGAGAAATGCGGCGCGGGCGGCGTCAATGCTGCTCTCGTTGTGGCTGGCGTGCTGGCCGTGCCAAACGGTGGCAGGGCCCGATGCGGCGCTTGATCTGGTCCTGGTGCTCGACAATTCGCAGGCCACTGGATCCGCCGATCCGGAACGCCGGCTGGTCGCGCTGCTCGACGAGTTGATCAGGAGCCTGGCACCGGACGCCCGCGTTGGCCTGGTGGCGTTCGATGACCTGGCCACACCGCTGGTTCCACTGACGGGGTTGGCCGACGGCGGCAGCAAACAGATGATGGAGGCGTTGGAGACGTTGGTGTTCGCGGCCGGACGATCCAACTACGCGGCCGGACTGGAGCGCGCGATCTATGAGCTGACACAGACACCAGGGGCCGATGCGCGTCGGCTCATCCTGCTACAGCAGTCTGCGCCGATCACCGTCGGCGATCCGGAAAAGGACCAGGCATTCCGGCGCTGGGCCGTCGAGGTGCTGGCTGGCAAGGCCGCAGACGCCGGCATAGAGCTCTGGGTGATCTCGCTCGGTCCCGGCGCCGATCCGACGCTGGGTTCGACGCTGGCCGAGCGGACGGCGGGTGTCGCGGTCGATTCGGAATCGGCCGGCGAACTGCCCCGGGCGATTACGGCATTGCGCCAACGCCTGGACCAGACTGGGCCGGCGCCCGAACCCATGCAGATGGTCGCCGCCGCGTCACCGGCCGTGACCGACACCGAGCCGCCGGCACATGCGATCGATATCTCAACTCCACCCGAGCCGGTCCTCGAGGCCGCTGCAGCCCCGGCCGATCGGCAGCCGACGCCGCTATCGGTCAAGACCGATGAACTCGACCGCCTGCCCGAGCCCGCTAAAGGGGCTGTGATAACGGTAGCCGCGACAGAAAAGGCACCCGCCGGCTGGAAATGGCCATGGGACGCCGATTGGGACTGGAACTGGCAACCGCCTCCAGCCTCGCTGGACCCGCTGATCCGCCAAGCCGCGACCATTGCCGCAGTGGTACTGATCCTGATCGCGGCGGCGATCTGGTATGGGCGGCACCGGCGGCGCAGCGATCCGCTCGCCGCCACGGCAGCGAAGGCGCCGGCGCGCGCGGCCCGCCTGATCGACGTCGGCGGTGTCACCGGCCGCAGCTCTTACACGCTCGGTGACAAACTAGCGCGCGTCAGCCGCATGCCCGGTACCGACACGGACAATGTCGTGACCGTACATATTCCCGAAGACGTAATAAGCCGGTCACACGCCTTTATCGAGCTGCGGCGAGGTGCCTATTGGGTCACCGACCCCGGCAGTAACAACGGCACTTTCGTCAATGGCAAGCGCATCGACGGCAGCAGCCAGCTCAAACACGGGGACGTCATCAAGTTCGCCTCCCACGAGTTCCGGTTTGAGTACCCCACCGGGGGCGCCGAGGCCGATCCCAGGGTCGCGGTCGGTCATGCGCAAGATGTCGGTGAGGGGGCTACCACAGTGTACGCCGGCGGCGAGGCCAACAGCCGCACTACGCTGGCGCCACAACGGGCGGACTTGCAAAAGGCCGGGGCTACGGGTGCTGACACCGACCAAGATCCAACCGTCGTGCGCCCGGCGAGTTGAAGGCACCTCATTCGGCTATCTGGCCGGTCAAATTCGTTGCGGCAGCAGATCCTCGAAATCTGACAGCTGCCATTGGTCCAGGTCCTCGGTCGGCTCGGTTTCGGCCGTGATCCAAAAATCGATGTCGTTGTAGGCTTGGTCGTGTTCGTGCTGAGGCATGGTTCGCTCCTGATTGGCTAGTCGTCTGACACATCACCTCTTGGTGATACAGACCAGACAATCAGCAACCGTGCCAATCCTTTCTGTCAGCCCACAATCTATTGTTTTTATTAAACTATCTTCTCTTCTCTTTAATCTGCCTGTAGGCCTAGTCGCGTGCGGAG
>JAHEJD010000097.1:5350-6857 GCA_024639005.1 Chromatiaceae bacterium
GAGCGGGAATTTTCCCGGTTTCTGCCAGCGCGCACGGATTATACTGCTCTGAGTCAAGGCCTCTGCAAAAGGCCGCTTTTGGCGGAGTCCAGATCATGAAATTACCCATCTGTATGAAGATGCCGGGTTGGCAGATGACGCGCTCGTTCTTGCTCAGTCTGCTGGCGACCATCGCGATCACCACACTAGGGTGCCAATCGCAGGAGACGCACAGCGACGCACCCACTGCCCAGGCCCGAAACACGGACGACCTGATGGTTGTCGACTGCCTCCTTCCCGGGCAGGTCCGGAAGCTGGGTCAAAGCTTCACCTTCCTGGCACCTCGGCGCGCGATCAAGACGACCGGCACCGACTGCGAGATCCGTGGCGGTGAGTATGTCGCCTACGACAGGGCCAGCTATTCGACCGCGCTGAAGGTCTGGCTGCCGGAGGCCAAGGCCGGCGACCCCGCGGCCATGGCCTATGTCGGCGAGATCTACGAGAAGGGTCTCGGTGTGGTCGCCGATTACAAGCTGGCGCAGCACTGGTACCTCAAGGCCGCCGAACTTGGCAATACCCGTGCCCAGATCAACCTGGGCTATCTGTACGAGAGCGGGTTGGGGGTCGAGCGTGACCTGACCACTGCAATGAAATGGTACCGGCGAGCCTCGGGCCTAACCGACGGGGAACTGGAGTTCGTTTCCTCGGTCGAGCTTGCCGAGCGTCAGGCGGTCACCGCGGAACTCGGCTTGCTGCGCGAACAAAGCAGTGAGCTGCGCGAGCGCCTGGCCGCGGCCGAGGCAAGGCTGGCACAGGACCGGCGGTCGCTGGCCGCGACTCGCAAACAGGCGGCCGATCTGCGTCGGGAACTGGAGAAGGCCCCGGCAGCTGCATCGGCAACGGCACCCGCAAAACCGGACCCCGCATTGCAACGTGAACTCGAGCAGGCCAAGGCGGAACAGCGCCGCCTGCTCACCGAGCTCTCCGGGCAGCAGCGCGAGTCGGCACAGCTGCGCCATGAACTCGACGCCAACCAGGGCGCGCTGGCCGCGGAGCGGCGCAAGCTGGCGCAGTTGCATGTTGAACTGGCCGATGCCCAGACAGCCCTTAAGACAGAGGCGTCACCCCCCGCCGCCGGCGAGACACCGGCGGAGCGCGCACTGCGCGAGGACATGCAGTCGCTGACCCGCCGGCTGGCGACCAACCGTGACGAGATCGCTCGCTTGACCGGCCTTTTGGCCGCGACCGATACAAGTAACCACGAGCTGCAGCAGGAGCTGGCGGTGCGCGATCGAGAGATCTCCTCGATTCAGGGCCAGCTCGCCGCCGCGACCGGCGACGACGCCGAGCTAGCACGCATGCAGGGCATGCTCGATGCCTCGCAGCAGGAGCGCCGGCGCCTAGCCGACGAACTCGCCCAGGTCGAACTGAAAGCCGCCGAATCAGAAGCCGCGCTGGCGCAGACGCGCCAGGAACTTGCGCTACGCCAGAGTGCCCTGGCATCTGCCGAGCAGACCGTCGGGCAGAT
>JAHEJD010000044.1:0-7594 GCA_024639005.1 Chromatiaceae bacterium
TTTCGATTCTGCATTCGGATGCTCGGAGCGGCAGGGACATCAGACTCACGTACTCTGCTGCGCTTACGTCGACAGATCAAGGTGACCGGTGGACGATTTCGAACAACAGCTCTACGCCTGGCTTGCGCAGATACCGTTGGGCCACGTGGTGACCTACGGCCAGCTGGCGCGATTGATCGGCCGGCCGCACGGCGCGCGCTGGGTGGGCAGCCAGCTCGGTCGCCTGCCCCCGGGCTCGACGCTACCCTGGCACCGGGTGCTGAACGCGCGCGGTTCCTCCAGCCTGCCGCTGGAAAAGGGCGGGTCGAACCGGCAGCTGCGCCTGTTGCGGCGGGAGGGGGTGCTGGTCGTCGACGGGCGCGTATCGCTACGCCGCTATCAGTGGGATCCGTTCCAGGAATAGGGTCAGATCAGCGCAAGACGCATCGCACCGTCAGGCGCTCAATGCCGGAAGTGCCGCATCCCGGTGAACACCATGGCCATATGATGCTCGTTGGCGGCGGCGATCACCTCTTCGTCGCGCATCGAGCCGCCGGGTTGGATGACCGCGGCGATGCCGGCCGCAGCGGCGTTGTCGATGCCGTCGCGGAACGGGAAGAAGGCATCCGATGCCATCACCGAGCCCTGCACCGTGAGGCCGGCATGCTCGGCCTTGATGCCGGCGATGCGCGCCGAGTTGACCCGGCTCATCTGGCCGGCCCCGACACCGATGGTCATGCCGTCCTTTGCATAGACGATGGCGTTGGACTTGACGAACTTGGCCACCCGCCAGCCGAAAAGCAGGTCGCGCATCTCGGCCTCGGTCGGCGCCCGGTCGCTCACCACCCGGGTCTCGCTGAGCAGCTGAAGGTCCGCATCCTGCACCAGCAGGCCGCCGTTGACGCGCTTGAAGTCCAGACGGTGGACGTCTTCCGCGGCCCATTCGCCGCAGGCGAGCAGGCGCACGTTCTTTTTCGCCTGGACCGCCTCGATCGCCTCGGCAGATACCAGCGGGGCGACGATCACCTCGACGAACTGTCGTTCGACGATGGCGTCGGCGGTCTCGCCGTCGAGTTCGCCGTTGAACGCGATAATGCCGCCGAAGGCAGATTCCGGGTCAGTCTTGAAGGCGCGGTCATAGGCCTCGCGCAGCGTGGCGCCGAAGGCCACACCGCAGGGGTTGGCGTGTTTGACGATCACACAGGCCGGCGCCTCGTCGAACTGCTTGATGCACTCGATCGCGGCATCGGTATCCGCGATGTTGTTGTACGACAGTGCTTTGCCCTGCAGCTGGTGCGCGGTGGCAACGCTCGATTCCTGGATGTCCTGCTCGACGAAGAACGCGGCCTTCTGGTGTGGATTCTCGCCATAGCGCATGTCTTGCGCCCGACGAAACTGCAGGTTGATGGTGGCCGGGAAATCGCGCCTGCCCCCGGCCTCGTCGATGGTGCCCAGGTAGTTAGCGATCGCCCCGTCGTAACGGGCGGTATGTTCGAAGGTCTTGAGCGCCAGGCGAAAGCAGGTATCTGTACTGACCTCGCCCTTGTTGCTGCGAATCTCCTGGATGATCTGGCCGTAGTCGTGCGGGTCCACCAGCACCGCGACGTCGCGGTAGTTCTTGGCCGCGGCCCGGATCATGGTCGGGCCGCCGATATCGATGTTTTCGATCGCGTCCTCGAGGCTGCAGTCGGGATCGGCCACGGTCTCCTGGAAGGGGTAGAGATTGACCGCGATCAGGTCGATCCGGCCGATACCGTGACGCTCCATGACGTCGTCGTCGATGCCGCGGCGCCCCAGGATGCCGCCATGGATCTTCGGGTGCAGCGTCTTCACCCGACCCTCCATCATCTCGGGGAAACCGGTGTAATCGCTCACCCCCATGACCGCGATGCCGCTGTCGCGGAGCAGCTTGGCGGTGCCGCCGGTGGACAGGATCTCGACGCCGGCCTCCGCGAGGTCACGGGCAAATTCGACGATACCGGTCTTGTCGGAGACGCTGATCAGGGCTCGGGTGATGCTGGGCATGATTCTTCCTGCAAAGGCTGGCGCGGCCCACGGCAGGTCGGTCGCGCGGGGTTCCAGCGGGATCGCATGATCTTATTCGATCTCGTAGTGTGCGAGTTTCTTGCGCAGCGTGCTGCGGCTGATGCCGAGCAATGTGGCCGCCTTGCTCTGATTTCCCCCGGTGAAGGCCATCACGGTCTCGAACAGGGGCTGCTCCACCTGTTGCATCACCAGTTGGTGGAGATCATTGGGTGCGGTGCCGTCGAGTTGCTCGAAATAATGCGCCAGCGCGTCACGTACCGCCTCGCGCAACGGCTCGGGTTTCTTGGACTTTGCCACGACAATGCTGGCTGAATCGCGGGGTGCACAATGGGTGCCTTCTACTCTCAAGCTGCTTCTCCTCCTTCACGGACACTGGACCGAGGCCGGGTGTCTTCTTGTCGTCGAGGCTGTCGAAGTATTCCCTTATCAACTGGCCCTGTTGTCGCGTGGTCTCGGCCGCATTGATGCGTTGCCGAAATGCCGCGGCGCCTGGTTGTGTCTTGCTGTACCAGGCGATGTGCTTGCGCGCGACCCGGACGCCATGCGCTGCCCCATACAGCACGTAGAGGGCGTCGAGATGCTCGAGCAAAAGATCCCGGATCCATGCGGGATCAGGCGCCGGCAGTCGTCTGCCGGTTTCGAGATGGTGGGCGATCTCGCGAAAGATCCATGGGCGCCCCTGGGCGGCGCGCCCGATCATCAGCCCGTCGGCTGCCGTTTGTTGCAGCACCCGGATCGCCTTCTCGGGAGAATCGATGTCGCCGTTGGCAATCACCGGTATCTCGACTTGCTGTTTGACCCTGCGAATGGTGTCGTACTCGGCGTCGCCACGATAGCCGCAGGCCCGCGTGCGGCCATGCACCGCGACGGCAGCGACCCCGGCCTGTTCGGCAAGCTTGGCGATGCGCGCTGCATTGCGGTTATCGCGGTCCCAGCCGGTGCGCATCTTCAGCGTCACCGGGACCTCGACCGCATCGACTACCCGCTGCAGTATCGTCGCAACCAGCCGCTCATCGCGCATCAGTGCCGAGCCCGCGGCAACTTTGCAGACCTTTTTGGCCGGGCAGCCCATGTTGATGTCGATGATCTGTGCACCGCGCGCCACATTGACCTTTGCGGCCTCCGCCAGGCGCTGCGGATCCGTGCCGACGATCTGCACCGAAACCGGGCCCTGCTCACCGGCGTGGTCGAGGCGGCGAAGGGTCTTGCGCGATCCGTAAAGACTGGCATCCGCCGTCACCATTTCGGACACCGCAAGACCGGCACCCAGACGACGACACAGCGTGCGGAACGGGCGGTCAGTGACGCCCGCCATCGGTGCAACGATGAGGCTGTTGGCAAGTTGAAGAGGGCCGATATGCACGCGAGTGTCAGTCTCTATTACTGGCTGCTTGGTGAAGCTCGAATGTAAATTGGTCCCTTCGCCTGCGCGACGGCGCGGATCATAACTTGGCGTCCGCTCCGGATAACTACTCCGGTGTTCTCGATCGGCAGGGGGGGAATGTTACGCCGAAATTGCAGCGGCGCAAGGGGTGAAAGCCCGCAATCAAACGTTACAGAAAATCGATCTGGAAGCCGGTGGCGGAGTAGCCTGGATCTTCGAAATCCAATGCGATAGTGATTACTTCGCCGGGGTCAACCAACTTGTCTTCGGCAGGAGCGGGAAACAGGTATTCGCTGGGCGACAGTCGGCGGCGAACCAACAGTCCGCCATTGCTGTCGGTCAGTGACAGTTGGAGATCGGGGAGTAGCTGCGGCAGCTCTGCCTCATTGCGGACCACCGCACTCAACGTGAGCGAACCGGGCAGGTTGGCGGTCGGTTTGATCTCGCGCTGCAGGATGCGGAAACGCTCGGGTGAGTGAGCCAGCGGGGGTCGGCATGCAAGCACGCCGCAGATGACCTCCAGCTGCGGGAACTGTACCAGTATCTGCTCGCGCTGCTGCCACGCAAGCTGCAGACCGAGCGCCGCAATCAACACCACAGCAGCGAGGCCGTAGAATAGGCCCCGGCGGGATTTTTGCTGATACAGGGTATCCTCGACACCCAGCGCGTCCTGTGCGGACGCCTGCAGCGGCTCGAGGTCGTCGGGTACCGCAAAGGGTAGTTCGGGGGTCTCTGCCACGTCGGCCCCGTTGTCAGCCAGTTCTGCCTGCGCATCGAGATCCACCACGGGTTTGCCAGCGGTGTCTGCAGCCGCGGCGGTCGGGCCGCCCGCCAGCGCATCGAAGACCATGCCACACCGCCAGCAACGTGCCAGTCCATCAGAATCCAGCAGTTTCCGCGTGGCAACCTCGTAGCGCGCTTCACAATTGGGGCAGCGTGTTCTCAAAGCCGCAATCCCTGTCGTCAGATCTAGAGAGAATCGGACATATCCGCGAAACCTTGATTAGCTTAATCGCTAATATCCTGCGCCAACTCAATGACCTAGCAGCCACTTTCCTGGTCTATCGGCGTCGTCCGTGCAACAACACCCAATCCTGTTGGGTTTCCATCGGTGCGAAGTCTATCGCGTCCGCAAAGGCTCGGATGACCGCATCCGCCTGCGGCTTCAGCACGCCGGACAGGGCAAGGTGTCCGCCTGGCCTGAGCAGATCGAGGATCCGGGGCGCCAGCTCCACCAGGACGTTGGCGAGGATGTTCGCGAGCACCACATCGGCCGTCTGCCCAGTCAAGTCTGCACTATTCAGCACCTGGATGCGCTCAGAGACGCCGTTGCGCATGGCATTGTCACGGGTAGCCATCAGCGCCTGTGGATCGTGATCGACCGCAATCACATGCGCCGCGCCCAGCTTCAACGCCGCGATCCCGAGTACGCCGGATCCGCAGCCGAAGTCGATTATCTGCAGGCCGCGCACCTCACAGCCGTCCAGCCAGCCGAGACACAAGGCCGTCGTTGGATGTGTCCCGGTGCCGAAGGCCAGACCCGGATCGAGGTCGACCACGACGGCCTCGCGCTGTGCTATCTGATGGCCGGTCGGACGGATCCACAGGCGCCGCCCGAAGCACATGGGGTGGAACTGGTCCAGCCAGGCCCGCTCCCAGTCTCGATCCTTCAGATGCTCCAACCTTAGGCTCTGGCTGGCATCGACGCCCAGCGCCTGGTTCAGCGCGCTGCGCAGGGCGTCGGTATCGGTGCTGCCGGGGAACAGGCCCGATACCCGAGTCGCCTGCCACAGCGGCAGCTCTCCCGGACCGGGCTCGAGCATCGGCTCATCGGCGGCATCACCCAGCGCAACCGCCTGTGCGCCTAGGGTCTCGAACAGCAGCTCGATCAGCGCCACGCGGGTCTTGTCGACGGTGAGGTGTGCCTGGATCCAGGGCATAGTCTGCAATCGCGCGGGTCGAGGCCGCGCCCGAAATGTCAGAGGCCCAACTTTTTCTCGAGATAGTGAATATTCATCCCGCCTTGCTGGAAATTGGTGTCCGCCATGATGTCCACCTGCAGCGGGATGTTGGTCTTGATGCCGTCGATCACCAACTCGGATAGCGCGGTTCGCATGCGTGCGATCGCGACTGCGCGTGTCTCGCCATGGGTAATCAGCTTGCCGATCATGGAGTCGTAGTAGGGCGGTACGCGATAGCCGTTGTACAGGTGCGTCTCGACCCGGACGCCTGGTCCGCCGGGGACGTGCAGCTGCGTGATGTCACCGGGACAGGGTATGAAGTTTTTCGGATCTTCCGCGTTGATCCGGCACTCGATCGCATGGCCACGAATCTGGATATCGCCTTGCGTGTAACTCAAGGATTCGCCGCTGGCGATCAACAGCTGTTCCTTGATGATATCTACGCTGGTGATCATCTCGGTGACAGGATGTTCCACCTGCACGCGGGTATTCATCTCTATGAAATAGAACTCGCCGTCCTCGTAGAGAAACTCGAAGGTGCCAGCGCTGCGATACCCGATCTGGCGACACGCCTCGGCGCAGCGCTCTCCCACGCGGCGGCGCTGCTCGTCGCTAATGCCCGGGGCCGGCGCCTCTTCGACCACCTTCTGGTGCCGGCGCTGCATCGAGCAATCGCGCTCGCCGAGGTGAATGGCATTGCCGAACTCATCCGCCAACACCTGGAACTCGATGTGACGCGGGTTCTCGAGATACTTCTCCATGTACAGGGTTTCGTTGCCGAACGCAGCGCCAGCCTCGGCCCTGGTCAGCGAAATCGCGGTGAGCAGCGAGGCCTCGCTATGCACCACGCGCATGCCGCGTCCGCCGCCGCCGCCGGCGGCCTTGATGATCACCGGATAGCCGATCTGATTCGCGAGCTTGAGCGTGCGTTTGGTATCTTCGTTCAGCGGGCCATTCGAACCCGGCACGGTCGGCACGCCCGCCGCCTTCATGGCCTCGATGGCTGAGATCTTGTCACCCATCAGGCGAATGGTCTCGGGTCGCGGGCCGATGAACACGAAGCCGGATTGTTCGACGCGCTCGGCGAAATCGGCATTCTCGGCCAAGAACCCATACCCGGGATGGATCGCCTGGGCGTCACAGACCTCGGCCGCACTGATGATAGCGGGCACGTTCAGATAGCTTGCGTTGCTGGCCGCCGGGCCGATGCATACCGATTCGTCGGCGAGGCGCACGTGCTTGAGGTCGCGGTCGGCCTCGGAATGGATGGCGACGACGCGGATGCCGAGTTCACGGCAGGCGCGCAGAATGCGCAGCGCGATCTCCCCGCGATTGGCGATGACAACCTTATCCAACACTGGGGGTCAACCGATGACGAACAGCGGTTCGTTGTATTCGACCGGCTGGGCGTTCTCGACCAGGATCTCGAGTACCTTGCCGGCGGTGTCGCACTCGATCTGGTTGAGGATCTTCATCGCCTCGATGATGCACAGGGTCTCTCCGTTCGTCACCGCCTGGCCTTCGACGACAAAGGGCTTGGCGCCTGGTGACGGTGCACGGTAGAAGGTTCCGACCATCGGTGAGCGGATGATATGGCCCTCGATCTCGGGCTTGATCGTGGCAGCGGTCCCGCCGCCGGCCGATGCCGGGCTGGCGGCAACGCCCGCTGCTGCGACTGGGGCCGCCAGCTGGGCGCCTGCCATGATCGGCGCCAGTGAACTGGTGCGACTGATGCGCACTGACTCCTCGCCCTCGTGGATCTCGATCTCGGCGACGTCCGATTCTTCCAGCAGTTCGATCAGTTTCTTGACCTTACGGATATCCATCAGGCTGTGTTCCTAAATCAGGGTGTTGCTACTGCCGTTCCATCAGCCAGCCTGCGCAGCGCGGCGGCGAGCGCCAATTCGTAACCCTGCGCACCCAGACCGCTGATCACGCCGACGGCGATGTCGGAGAAATAGGAGCGATGGCGGAAGGGTTCGCGGGCGAATACGTTGGAGAGGTGCACCTCGATGAACGGGATAGCGACCCCCAGCAGTGCATCGCGCAGGGCGACGCTGGTGTGGGTCAGCGCGGCAGGATTGATCAGGATGAAGTCCACCCCTTGCTGTCCCGCGGCATGAATACGGTCTATGAGCGCATGTTCGGCGTTGCTCTGGAAACACTCGACCTGGTTACCCGCTGCCAGCGCGACCAGTCGCGCCTCGATCGCGGCCAGGGAATC
>JAHEJD010000044.1:7694-24345 GCA_024639005.1 Chromatiaceae bacterium
TTTTGCCGGGATCTGCGCCGAAATGGCGATGAATAGAGCCCAATTGTCCGACAACTCGGGTGTTTTGTCTAGGGCGAGGATTCCCGCTGATGATCTCTCGAGAGGCCGTGGGCACCCCGCGGGGTCGGTCGCCTCAGCCGGCGCCGGTGAGTTCGCGCAGCAACGGCTCAAGCTGGTCGCGGTCGAGCTCCCCGGCGTGGCGCAACATCACCCGGCCGCCAGGGGCCATCACTACCGTGAACGGCAGGCCCTCATAGCGATTGCCGAGCTGGCGCGACAGCGTTACGGCCTCGACGTCACCCAGCAGCACGGGGTAGTTGACAGCGAAGCTGGCGGCGAAGTCGCGCACCGGCTCTTCGTCATCGATCGCGATACCGACAAACTGAACATCGCCGGCGAAGGCCTCCTGCAGGGCGACGAACACGGGCGTCTCTTTACGGCAGGGCGGACACCAGGTGGCCCAGAAATTCAGGACCACGACCTTGTCGGTGAACTCCTGGCTGTGTCGCTGCTGCCCTGCGAGATCCGGGTAGGTGAAGCTGGGCAGGACGTCGACCACCTCCACGGTCTCGATCGGTGTCGGGAGATCGGGCTGCCTGGCGTCATTCAGCGCGCGCCACGCGAAACCGCTGACCGCACCGAGCACTGCACCGCCGACGGCGATCAGGAAGTAGTTGCGAATCCTCACTGCAGGGCCTCTCTGACATGTGGTGCGAACTCCTCCGGCCCCATGAAGCCGAGCAGCCGCAGGTGCCTGCGCTCGACGCCATCCGCGCCCCAGAAGATCATCGCCGGTGGGGCCGGTATGCCGACATGTCGCTGCAGGGCCTTGTCGGCCTCGTCGTTGTCGGTGACATCGGCCTGCAGCAATACCAGCTGGGCCATGGCATCGCGCACCTGGGGATCCGGGAAGGTGTCGCGTTCCATCTGGATGCAGTAGACACACCAGTCGGCATAGAAGTCGAGCATCACGGGCCGGCCGGTCGCCTTGGCTGCGGCGAGCTCGCGATCCAGATCGGCGATGGTCTTAACGCGCTTGAACGGCACATGGGCCTCGGTCGATGCGCCAGTGGCACCCCCGAACGCCAGCCCGCGCAGCGGCTGCAGGGTGTCTCTGCCGTTCGTCGCGACGCCGATCAGGAACAGGGTGCCATAGATCAGCAATACCACACCGAGGCCCTTCCAGAGCCGGCGCCAGCCGCTCGCACCCTCCGGCAGGGCGCTGATCGCGCCCATGTAGATCGCAGCGACGATCAGTAGCGTGCCCCACAGGAACATGGCCGCGACCGGCGATATGACACGTTCCAGCAGATAGATGGCGACACCCAGCATCAGAACGCCGAACACGGCCTTGACTGTGTCCATCCATACGCCGGCGCGCGGCAGAAGCTTGCCCGCCGAGGTGCCGATCGCGATCAGCGGCGCCCCCATGCCCATCGACATCGCGAACAGGGCCAGGCCGCCGAGGGTCGCATCACCGGTCTGGCCGATATAGATCAACGCACCGGCCAGCGGCGGCGCCACGCAGGGTCCGACGATCAATGCCGACAATAGGCCCATGACGCCGGCACCGGCCAGGCTGCCGCCCCGCTGTCGGTTGCTGATGTCGCTCAGTTTCGACTGCAGGCTCGAGGGCAGCTGCAGGTCGTAGAAACCGAACATGGAAAAGGCCAGGGCGACGAACACCAGGGCGAACACCGTCAGCGCCACCGGGTTTTGCAACATCGCCTGCAGGTTTTCACCGGCCAGTGCGGCGAATATGCCGGCGACAGTGTAGGTCAGCGCCATCGCGAGCACATACACCAGCGACAGCATGAAGGCCTTTTGCGTCGTGATGTGCCTGCCGTGCCCGGTGATGATGCCGGACAGGATCGGGATCATCGGGAATACGCAGGGCGTGAAGGCGAGGCCGAGACCGATCAGGAAGAAGGCCCCGATCACGACCCAGGTGCTCTGCCCGGCCATCATCGACGCGATCTCATCCTGTTCGGACTGTCTCTCCTCGGCGGCCGCTGGTCCCTCGACCGTGACTCCCCCGGCCGGGGGGTCGGCGGTGGTCTGTGCGAGAGCGATACTGGCTGCGCCACTGGCAGCAGGTAGGTCGAGCGTGAATACCTGCTGCTGCGGCGGGTAGCAGATGCCCCGATCGGCACAGCCCTGGTATTTGGCCGTCAGCGTGACCTGGGTGGCGTTGGTGTTGCTGCGTACCAGCGGGATATCGAGGTCGATAAGCCTGTGGTAGACCGCGACGTCGCCGATCGTGCCGTCGGGTTTGATGGAGTCCTTTTTTATATCCGGCGCGGGAAGCGTCACCTCGCCCAGCTGCACACCCTCGCCGGCCAGTTTCAGCGCGATCTTGTCGGCGTAGAGATAGGTGCCGTCCGCGATCGTCCACTGCACCTGCAGCCGACGGCCGTCGGCGCTGCCGGCGCTGACCTGGAAGGCGTCTTCCGGTGACAGGATGTCGTCTTCCTCCATGCCCAGGCCGAGTTCGTCTCCGAGCGCTGCCAGTTCCGCCAACGGGTCCTGTTGCGCGCCGGCGGGCGCGGGCGCGATTGCCGGCAGCGGCGGTGCGCTACCGGCGGGGGCAAAGTCCTCGACCAGATTCGGATCTACCGGTGGCGGGCTATCGACCGCCTCATTGAGTGCCACCAGCACGGTCTGGGTGTGCGGCGGGTAGCAGATCCCGGCATCCGCGCAGCCCTGCGAGCGCGCCTTCAGTGTGAGCACCTCGGCGCCCGGTGGCACCGCTGTCAGCGGTAGGTCGATGCTGACCTGGTTGCGGTAGACCTGGACGGTGCCGAATATGGGGTCCTCTTTGGTCTCCGCGGGCGGCAACCGTGGTTCGCCAAACTCGACGCCAGCGGTGTCGCTGATAAAACGAAATTTGCTCTGGTAGAGGTAGTAGCCGTCCGCGATCTGCCAGTTGAACCGCACCCGCTCATCCGCCGCGGACTGCGCGGAGATCGCGAATGCCTGATCCGGTTTCAGGAACTCCTGTTCGGCCTGTGCTGCGGTCAGGCCCGAGAGCAGAATCAGGCCCCAGAAAATCAGTTTTTCGTACATTGTTCTATCCACGCGAGATAGGCCGAAAGCCCATGAGTGATCGGGACCGCGATCACCTCAGGAAGTTCGTAGGGGTGGCGCTCGACGATGGCGTTTTCCAGCGCGGCGTAGCGGTCGACGGTCGTCTTTATGGTCAACAGCCTCTCGGTGTCCTGCTTTACCTGGCCGTCCCAGTGGTAGACAGAGGTCGCCGGCGAGCCGACGTTCACACAGGCGGCAAGACCGCCCTCTACGAGCTGCGCTGCCAGCGCCTTCGCACTGTTTTCGTCGGGCATGGTGGTCATCACGAGCAGGGCTTCAGGCATCACGCCAGCTTACCAAACAAGCCGCCGGATTCGCAGCGTGGCCTCTGCTGTCCGCGACTTGACCTGTCTTCTTCGGTGGCGCAAGTTTAAGCGCGAACTGCATTCGATTCGCAATCATCCCTGCGTTTCTGAGAAACATGGACCGCTCGGGTATGGTGGCGGCCACTGCATGAGACCTGCAACCACCCTGGCTTATTGCACGACATGTCAAATCCAGCATTAATTTTTCTGTTGATTTTCATCGGTGCGCCACTGATCGAACTCTATTTCCTGATCGAGGTCGGCAGCGTCATCGGCGCCCTCCCGACGATCGCCCTGTCTGTGTTCACGGCGGTGCTCGGGGGTCTGTTGGTTCGCATGCAGGGTTTCGCGATACTCTTTCGTGCGCAATCGCAGCTCGCAGACCGCGAGGTCCCGGCATTCGAGCTGCTCGAGGGCGCGCTGTTGCTGCTGGTCGGCTTTGCGCTGATGCTGCCGGGTTTCATTACCGACGCAGTGGGTTTCCTGCTGCTGATCCCGCCACTGCGCCGCTGGCTCATTCTGCGATGGTTGAAGAATCGCGGGATGCTGCAGCCTGGAGAGAGGCCCGCCGAGCCGCAGCACCGCGCCGATCGGATCATCGAGGGCGAATACCGACGCGACGACGAGTGACGGACGCTACCCGATCCAGCGATGTTCGCACGGCGCGCCGAATTACGCCGCGCCGCCTGACCTGAAACGGAGCGTCAATCCGCGCGAGCGAGCGCGACGCCGAAATTCTCTCTGGTGACCGTGGCGCCGTCCGGCGCGCCTGGCGGGCATTTTCCGGTGACTATCGCGACCAGATCGACGCAGTGGCCGAACTGCTCGGCCAGCTCGCCGAACACCGTCGCCTGCGCCTGCTCGTCCGCGTGTGTGGCGGTCTGCTGCAGGTAGTCATAGGCGTTGCCGCCCATCGCGACGCAGTAGTCGAGATCCTGAAAGCGTCGGCTCAGACGTCCGGCGAACAGGCCGCCGACGAAGAGCGCAAGGTCGCCGAGGCGCTGCAGCCACAGGCGACGTTCACGCTGGCTCTGCGCCTCGAGTGCCTCGCCATACAGCAGCGCCAGCGGCCGCAGTTGCAGGCGCTGCTCGGCGTAATCGAAGACTTTCTCGCTGCGTGCGTAACGGCAGAGCAGTAGCGCGACATAGTGCAGTGTGGCCTGGTCTACGCGCAGATGGCGCCGTCCGGCGGCGCGGTGCAGCGCATGGTGAAAATAGTCGTTCAATCCGGCCGTGTGGATCACGCGACCGGTATCCGATCCGGGCATTGTTCGTCCCCATTCACCGCCTGTCTTAAGGGGTTTTTACGGCAAATCTCGAAAAATGTTTAGTTATCAGCACTTTGTGTCTGCGAGTGCCAAAAACGGTGTCGCCCGGGTTTTGGCTCGATTGCCCTTGACTTGACTCGGTTCGACCCTATCATTAGCACTCACTCAGCGTGAGTGCTAACAAGCTCGCCCAGAGCCTTGTATCAGTTACCCCTTCTCGCAAAATCAGGAGATTCCGCGAAATGAATATTCGTCCCCTGCATGACCGCGTGGTCGTGCGCCGCAAGGAAGAAGAAACAACCACCCCTGGCGGCATTGTTTTACCGGGCACGGCTGCCGAGAAGCCGGTCCAGGGCGAGGTCCTCGCTGCCGGTCACGGCAAGATCCTCGACAGCGGCCAGGTCCGCCCCTTGGACGTGAAAGTCGGCGACACCGTGCTGTTCGGCAAGTACTCCGGCACCGAGGTGAAGGTCAACGGTGAGGAAGTGCTGGTCATGCGTGAAGAAGACATCATGGGTGTCATCGAAGGCTGACGGCCCCTGCGGTCTTGCCGACCGCCACGTGACATTACCCCTCGACAATCAACGAATTCAGGTAGATAGAGATGACTGCAAAAGAAGTTAAATTCGCCGACGACGCCCGCCAGCGCATGCTGCGCGGCGTCAACACCCTGGCCAATGCGGTGAAGGTCACCCTCGGTCCCAAGGGTCGCAACGTAGTCTTGGAAAAGTCCTTCGGTGCGCCGACCATCACCAAGGACGGCGTCTCGGTCGCAAAAGAGATCGAGCTCACAGACAAGTTCGAGAACATGGGCGCGCAGATGGTCAAGGAAGTCTCCTCGCAGACCTCCGACGTCGCCGGCGACGGCACCACCACCGCGACCGTACTCGCCCAGGCGATGGTGCGCGAGGGCCACAAGGCCGTCGCTGCCGGTATGAACCCGATGGACCTCAAGCGCGGCATGGACAAGGCCGTGGTTTCCGCGGTCGCATTCCTGGCTGACATGTCCAAGCCGTGTGCCGACACCAAGGCGATCGCCCAGGTCGGCACCATCTCGGCCAACACCGACGAAAATATCGGCAACATCATTGCCAGTGCGATGGAGAAGGTCGGCAAGGAAGGCGTCATCACCGTCGAAGAGGGCTCCGGCCTGGAGAACGAACTCGACGTGGTCGAGGGTATGCAGTTTGACCGCGGTTACCTGTCGCCCTATTTTGTCAACAACCAGCAGAACATGACGGCCGAGCTCGAAGAGCCGTACATCCTGCTGCACGACAAGAAGATCTCCAACATCCGCGATCTGCTGCCGCCGCTGGAGTCCGTTGCCAAGGCCGGGCGTCCGCTGCTGATCGTCGCGGAGGACGTCGAGGGCGAGGCCCTGGCCACCCTGGTCGTTAACACTATCCGCGGCATCGTCAAGGTCGCGGCCGTCAAGGCGCCGGGCTTCGGAGACCGCCGCAAGGCGATGCTGCAGGACATCGCAATTCTGACCGGCGCGACCGTGATCTCCGAAGAGGTCGGCCTGACTCTGGAGAAGGCGACGCTCAACGAGCTGGGCACCGCCAAGAAGATTGTGATCTCCAAGGAAGAGACCACCCTGATCGACGGTGCCGGTACCGAGCTGGATATCAAGGCCCGCTGCGAGCAGATCCGTGCCCAGATGGAAGAGACCACCTCCGACTACGACCGCGAGAAGTTGCAGGAACGCCTGGCCAAGCTGGCCGGTGGCGTGGCGGTCATCAAGGTCGGTGCTGCGACCGAGGTGGAGATGAAGGAGAGAAAGGCGCGCGTCGAAGATGCACTGCACGCGACCCGCGCCGCGGTGGAAGAGGGGATTGTGCCCGGCGGCGGTGTCGCCCTGGTGCGTGCCCAGGCCACGATGAAGGATCTCAAAGGCGACAACCACGACCAGGACGTAGGTGTGAACATCGCGCGCCGTGCCATGGAGGAGCCGCTGCGGCAGATCGTCGCCAATGCCGGCGACGAGCAGTCGGTCGTCCTCAACAAGGTCCTCGAGGGCGAAGGTAACTTCGGCTACAACGCCGCCAACGGTGAATATGGTGACATGGTCGCCATGGGCATCCTCGACCCCACCAAGGTGGCCCGCACGGCGCTGCAGAACGCAGCCTCGGTCGCCGGACTGATGATCACCACCGAGTGCATGGTCGCTGACGAGCCGAAGGAGGAGGCGCCGATGCCAGGAGGCGGCATGGGCGACATGGGCGGCATGGGCGGCATGGGCGGCATGATGTAGACATCGGCCGCGCCCTGGGGCCTGTCCCGGCAGGCACCTCGCAGTTTCTTATGCAGCAAGCTACCCCGCTCGGGCCAATCCGGGCGGGGTTTTTTGTTGGGCGCCGTCCGCGCGGCGTGGCGCAGGGGGTTTCAGTGGCGCACGCGCAGGGATAGAGTGCCATCCGCGGGCGGCGGCGATGTGCGAGGGGCCTCTCGGGGTCGTTGAAATTGCAGCCCGGCCGAACCGGTCTTGGGTTCTGGAGGCGGCCTGCTTGGAGACGCCCTGCCTGGAGGCGTCGGGCGCCGCTATCATAATTCACTTAGGAGAAATTCAGATGTCGCGACGAATTGGGTGGTTGGGTCTGGTGCTGGCGGCCGTCGTGCCGACATCGCCGGTCTATGCAGCGGATGGCCTGCAGACGCTGCCGAGTACGCACTCGGTGACCGAGACGGTGAACCGTCTGGAGGGCGCGGTGCAGGCCGCGGGCTTCAAGGTCTTTGCGCGCGTCGATCATGCGGCCGGTGCGAAAAGCGTGAATATGCCGCTGCCGCCGACCGAGCTGCTGATCTTTGGCAAGCCGGACGCCGGTACGCTACTGATGCAGAGCCGGCGGACGGTCGGTATCGATCTGCCGGTGAAATATCTGGTCTGGGAGTCTGCCGATGGCGGCGTGATGATCGGCTGGAACGATGCCGCCTGGACGACGAAGCGCCATGGCATCGAAGACAGGGCGCCGGTCGTGAAAAAGATGCAGGGTGCGCTGCGCAAATTCGCCACGGAGGCCGCCGCGCCCTGATGACCGAGGAAGCAGCCGCCGCGCGGCTGGAGCGCTACCGCGACGCCTGGCGCAAGAGGCCGGGCGTCGCTGATCTGGCCGGCCAACTGCCGGACCCCGCGCGCATGGAGCAGCTGTGGGGATCGAGCGATTATCTGGCCCAGGTCTGCCTGCGCGATCCGCCATTGTTGGCCCGGCTGCACACCAGCGGCCTGCTCGACCGCGCCTGCGGCGCCGACGAGATGCGGACTGCGCTGTCCGCTGCGCTGTCCGGGGTGCAGGATGAGGCCGGCCTCGCGTCCGTGCTGCGGCAGTTCCGCCAGCGCGAGATGCTGCGTCTTATCTGGCGGGATCTCTCCGGCCTGGCATCGTTGGACGAGACCCTCGACGAGCTCTCGGAACTGGCCGACGTCTGCATCCGTCAGGCGCTCGACAGGCTGTACGACTGGGCGGTCGCAAGATCCGGTGTACCACGCGGCAGCGATGGCAAGGCGCAGCGTCTGATTGTGCTCGGCATGGGGAAGCTCGGCGCGCGTGAACTCAACTTGTCCTCGGATATCGATCTGATCTTCTGCTTCCCCGAGCACGGCCGCACCGATGGCAAGCGCCCGATGGAGAACGAACAGTTCTTCACCCGACTGGGGCGGCAGCTGATCGCTGCGCTGAGCAAGCAGACCGGCGACGGTTTCGTCTTTCGCGTCGATATGCGGCTGCGCCCATTCGGAGACTCCGGCCCGTTGGTCGCCTCCTACGATGCCATGGAGAATTATTACCACGCCCAGGCCCGTGACTGGGAGCGTTACGCCATGGTGAAGGCGCGGGCGATCACCGGCGACAGCGACGAAATCGCCGCGCTGATGGGGATGCTGCGGGCCTTCGTCTATCGGCGGTACATCGACTTCAGCGTCATCGAATCGATCCGTGACATGAAGCGCCTGATCGAGAGCGAGCTCCACAAAAAGGGCATGGACGCCAACATAAAACTCGGCAAAGGCGGCATCCGCGAGATCGAGTTCATCGGTCAGGCGTTCCAGCTGGTGCGCGGGGGGCGCGAGCGTGATCTGCAGATCCGGCCGATCCAGCAGGTGTTGCGGCGCCTTGGCGACAGAGAGATCCTGCCCGCGTTCGCCGTGCAGGAGCTCATCGATGCCTATCGCTTCCTGCGGCTTACCGAGAATCGCATTCAGGCCTGGAGAGACCAACAGGATCACCGGCTGCCGGTGGACGCGGAAGGCCGCGCGCGGCTTGCAGCGAGTATGGGATTCGCCGCTTGGGAGCCATTCCAACGCACGCTGAACCGGCACAGGCAGCACGTGCATGAGCAGTTCGGGCATGTGTTTGCCGCCCCGCAGGCCGAGCGTCCGGCGCAGGAAACGCCGCTGTCTGGCGCATGGCAGGCCAGCCCCGGCGACGAGTCGGTGTTGGCCGCACTGCGTCACGCGGGTTATCGCGACGCGGCCGTGACGCTCGCCAAGGTGCACGACTTCCGTGATTCTGTGGTGGTAAGAGCGCTGCCACAGCGCGGGCGTACCAAGCTCGACCAGTTGATGCCGTCTCTGATCGAGGCCGCCGCCCAGTTGCAGGACCCGGACACGACGCTGGATCGGCTGCTGCGGTTGATCGTTGCGATCGTGCGCCGCACGGCCTACCTCGACCTGCTGGTCGAAAACCCGCTGGCGCTGTCACAGCTGGTCAGGCTGGTCGGCGAGAGCAGTTGGGTGGTGTCACAGCTGATACGGCAGCCGCTGCTGCTCGATGAACTGCTCGACCCGCGGCGTCTGTATTCGCCGCTGCGCAGCAGCGAACTCCAGGCCGAGCTGCGTAGCCTGCTGGCGGCCCTGGGAGACGATGACCTCGAACAGGAGATGGAGCGTCTGCGCCAGTTCTCACAGGGTAATCGGCTGCGTGTCGCGGCGGCCGACATCGTCGGTGCGATACCGCTGATGGTGGTCAGTGATTTCTTGACGGAAATCGCCGAGGTAACGCTGCAGCGTGTCCAGGCCAGCGTCTGGCGGGACCTGGTGAAGAAGTACGGGCGCCCCGGCGGTCTGCAGGCGATGGAAAATGGTTTCGCTATCATCGGCTATGGCAAGCTCGGCGGCATCGAGCTCGGTTATGCCTCCGACCTCGACCTGGTCTTTCTGCATGGCAGCAGCGACCAGAACGCCGTGACCGATGGCGCGCGTAGTCTGTCGAATGATGTCTTCTATGTCCGCATGGGCCAGCGCCTGATCCATATGCTGACCACCCGTACCCCCTCGGGGCTGTTGTACGAGGCCGATATGCGCCTGCGTCCAAACGGCAACGCCGGACAGCTCGTGGTGTCGCTGAATGCGTTCGAGAAATACCAGCTGAATGACGCCTGGACCTGGGAGCATCAGGCCCTGGTGCGGGCGCGGCCCGTCGCAGGGGATCCCGCGGTGATTGCGCGCTTCGCGGCGATCCGGCACCAGGTGCTGTGCGTGGCGCGCGATCCCGAGAAGCTGCGCGACGACGTCCGCGTCATGCGCCAGAAGATGCGCGACAGCCTCGATCGCAGCGATGCGACACACTTCCATATCAAGCAGGGGGCGGGTGGACTGGTCGATATCGAGTTCCTGGTCCAGTTCGCGGTGCTGCGCTGGTCCCACGACTATCCCGACCTGACCGCCTGGACCGACAACGCACGCCTCCTCGAGCGCCTCAAGGGCCTCTCGCTGCTGCCCGAGGACACCGCCGCGCAGCTGTGGGATGCCTATCAGAAGTACCGCGGCGTCGTGCACCGAAACGCACTGCAGGAGGCCGGTTCATTGGTGCCGCACGAGGCGCTGGCCGCAGAGCGGGCGATGGTCAGCGCTATCTGGCAGGACATCATCGGTGCGGCGTGACGGCCAAGGCTTGGAATACGATGCCGGCGGTGCCGGGTGGTGGGGGCACTGGGCCGCCCCCGTGCGCGACGCTCATGCCGGATCCCGGCTAGGCCCGAGGGGCTGGTTTGTGGTTCAATCAACGGTTTGGCCGAGGCCCTTTTACCTCGGTGCGATGAATTGATCTGGAGATCGTAGACGATGCAAACCATGGCGGATCGCGATGGCCTGATCTGGCTGGACGGTGAGATGGTCCCCTGGCGCGACGCCAAGACGCATGTGCTGACGCATACTCTGCACTATGGCATGGGCGTGTTCGAAGGCGTGCGGGCCTATGATGCCGAACAGGGCACGGCGATCTTTCGGGTGCAAGAACACACCGACCGCCTGTTCGACTCGGCGCACATCCTCGGTATGCCGATCCCCTATGACCGGGCCGAACTCATCGAGGCGCAGCGCCGTGCGGTGCGCGAAAATGGTCTGGATTCCGCCTACATCCGACCGATGTGTTTCTACGGCTCCGAGGGCATGGGCCTGCGGGCCGACAATCTGCAGGTACACTGTATGATCGCCGCCTGGGCCTGGGGGGCCTATCTCGGCGAGGACGGCATGAACAAGGGGATACGTATCCGGGTATCCTCGTTCACCCGTCATCATGTGAATATCACCATGTGCCGGGCCAAGGCCAATGGCAACTATATGAACTCGATGCTGGCGTTGAAGGAGGCCCTGGATACCGGCTATGACGAGGCGCTGCTGCTGGATGCGAACGGCTATGTCATGGAGGGCTCCGGCGAGAACATCTTCATCGTGCGCGACGGCGTACTCTACACGCCGGACCTGACCTCCTGCCTGGACGGCATCACCCGGCGTACGGTGATCCAGCTGGCCGCAGAGCAGGGTCTCGAGGTGGTGGAGAAACGCATCACCCGGGACGAGGTGTACATCGCCGATGAGGCGTTCTTCACCGGCACTGCCGCCGAGGTCACGCCGATCCGCGAGGTCGACGGCCGCGTCATCGGGGGCGGTAGCCGCGGGCCGCTGACCGAGCAGCTGCAGAGCAAGTATTTCGATGTCGTCCACGGCCGCAGCGCCGCGCACAAGGCGTGGTTGAGCGTGGTCTGAGCTAGTGGTCACCGCCAGCGAACCGGAGAATTGCATGAACACGAACAGCGGCAAGCCGACCAAGGCCGACGTGATCCGGGTCGATCGGAGTGATCTGCCGTTGTCATGCCCGCGCCCCGAGGATGAAGTGTGGAACATGCACCCGCGGGTCTATCTGCCGATCGAGAAGACCGGCGAGGCGACCTGCCCATACTGCGGCGCGCGTTACCGGCTCGCCGACTGAACGGGTGCGCGGGCGGCTGACCGCCTCCCGTTGCACCCGTCTCTCTCTGAGGAGTAGTATCCCGGTCGTTCGCGGGTAATGTGGTTTTTTTTCGTATAACTTCCTGACCCAAAAGCCGAAAATTTATTGTCTATGAGGCGAGCCGGGGGCCGAATGCGGCGCCGGGGCAGCGATCGAGATACGGGTTTTCCCGAAGGGAATCTAGGAAAACCAGGGTAAATGTGCGAACATCGTTCGAATCGCCGTTTGCTTTACAGAGCGCCGTCCGAAAACACCCCAAGGGCACGTCGCTCGGTTTGAAAGCAAGTACCACAGGGAAGATAAGGCCAGGCTACCAAGGGTTGATGAGCAAATGGCATTGGAGCGCTTACAAAGCCGAGTCGCTGCCATAACGCACGACTTGATAATGATCCCGGTGGCGTGGCTGGGGGCATACTGGCTGCGCTTCGATTTCGGCGAGGTCCCTGAGTTTTACTTTCATCAGGCGCTTGTCGCACTGACCGTGGTGGTGCCCCTGCAGGCTATCGTCAACTGGCATTTTGGCCTGTACCGCGGCGTATGGCGTTTCGCCTCCCTCCCGGATCTGATTCGTATCAGCAAGGCATTGGTGGCCGGCGCATTGATCAGCACCATGGCCCTGTTCGTCGCGGGGTTCCTCAACGGAATGCCGCGCTCGGTGATGTTTCTCTACGGCCTGCTACTGCTGGGTTGCCTGACGTTGCCGCGCTTCTTCTATCGCTGGTTGAAAGACCATCACTATCATTTCCGCTCCGCCAAGCGCGTGCTGATCGTCAACGCGGGTAAGGCGGGCGACATGCTGGCGCGCGATATGCTGCGTGATCCGGGTCAGGCCTACCGGCCGGTCGCTTTCGTCGACGACGACCAAACCAAGCAGGGCAAAGAGATTCAAGGCATCCGGGTGGTAGGCCCCTATGCCGCGATGCCGCGCGTGGTGAAGGAGTTGGCCATCGACGTCATCATGCTGGCGGTGCCTGCAGCAAACGCCGCACAGATGCGCTACCTGGTGAGTTTGGCGGAGCAATGCGGCGTGCCGTTCCGCACGGTCCCTCACCTGGAAGAGCTGATGAGCGGACAGATCCGCGTCCAGGAACTGCGCAAGGTACGTATCGAGGATCTGTTGGGCCGTGAGCCCATCAACCTGGACTGGCCACGCGTCCGCGAGGGACTCACCGGACGGGTGATCATGGTCACCGGGGCGGGCGGTTCCATAGGGTCCGAATTGTGCCAGCAGATCGCCAGCCTGGAACCGGCAGCGCTGATCCTGCTGGAGAACAGCGAATACAACCTCTATCGCATCGAACTCGAGTTGCGCGAACACTTCTCGGAACTGTCGCTGCATGCCCACCTCGCGGACATCGCCGATGTCGTGGCCTGTGACCGGCTGTTTGCCAAGTACCATCCCCAGGTCGTCTTCCATGCGGCGGCCTACAAACATGTGCCGATGCTCGAGACCCAGGTCCGCGAGGCGGTCAAGAACAACATCCTCGGGACCAAGGTGGTAGCCGAGGCCGCAGATCGCTACGGCTGCGCGGAATTCGTGCTGATCTCGACCGACAAGGCGGTCAATCCGGCCAACGTCATGGGCGCCACCAAGCGGGTGGCAGAGATCTATGTGCAGAACCTCGACGCCAAATCCGAGACGCGCTTCATTACCGTGCGCTTCGGCAATGTGCTGGGTTCTGCGGGGAGCGTCGTGCCGCTATTCGAGAAGCAGATCACGAACGGGGAGGCGGTGACCGTCACCCACCCGCAGATGGAGCGTTACTTCATGACGGTGCGCGAGGCCTGCCAGCTGATAATGCAGTCCAGCGTGCTCGGTGCGGGTGGCGAGATCTTCGTCCTGGATATGGGCAAGCCGGTCAACATCAGCCGCCTGGCCGAGGAGATGATCCGCCTCTCCGGTAAGATGCTGGGTCGCGACGTCAAGATTGTCTACACAGGGCTGCGGCCTGGTGAGAAGCTGCACGAAGAGCTGTTCCACGAGCGTGAGAAGCTGATGGAGACCGGTCACGAACAGATACGCCTGGCGCGCTATCGTGAGGTCGGCTGGGATCTGCTCACCAATCGGCTCGCCGAACTCGACAAGGCCTGTGCGGCCTATGATACGAACCGGCTGGGCGAGCTGCTGAACTGGTTCGTACCCGAGCGCAGGCGCGTTGGCGACGCTTCCGAGAAGGCCGGCGACGTTGTGGCCCTGACGAAAGGCGACTGAGCCTTTGCCGCGTTTCGCCCGATGGCTGATTCTGATCACGAACTCCAGCGTCTGCGACGCATTGAGCCGGCCGCGCCGCCGCGCATGCGCCGACTCGGTCTGATAACCAGCCAGGCGTTCTCACTGCACAACTTCCGGGGGCCGTTGATCAGGGAATGGGTCGCACGTGGTATCCAGGTGATAGCACTGGCCCCGGACTATGATGATGCCGACCGCCGAGCGGTGACTGCACTGGGCGCGGAACCCGTCGAGTTCCGCCTGGACCGTGCATCGTTGAGGCCGCTGCAGGACATCCGCGATCTACTCGCCCTGATCCGCCTGTTGCGGCGACTGGATCTCGATGCCACGTTTACCTACTTCATCAAGTCCGTCATCTACGGCACGCTTGCGGCCAGACTGGCGGGTATCGGACGCCGGTTCGCCATGGTGGAGGGCGCCGGGTATGTGTTCTCGGAGACCGAGGCAGGCGCCAGACTCTCCACGCGGCTGCTGCGGTCTGTGGTCAGCGCGATGTACCGGGCGGCGTTGCGTGGCGCCGATGCGGTCTTCTTCCTCAACGCGGAGGATGTCGATCTCTTTCTGAATCGGCGTATGGCCACGCCGGAGCAGGTGGAACAGCTCGGGGGCATCGGCGTCGAGCTCGACCGCTTGGCCCCGGCGCCGCCGGTGCTGGGGCCGGTGACCTTTCTGCTGGCCGCAAGGCTCCTGGTACACAAAGGGGTCCATGACTATGTCGAGGCGGCCCGACGGATTCGCCGACAACACCCGGCGGTGCGCTTCGTGCTGCTCGGCAGCCCGGACCTCAATCCCGCCAGCGTCAGTGAACAGCAGCTGCGTGACTGGCAGGCGGAAGGCGTGGTCGAGTGGCAGCCGCATGTCGCAGATGTCCGGCCATGGCTCGCCGAGGCAAGCGTATTCGTCCTGCCGTCCTGGTATCGGGAGGGGGTGCCGCGGGGCATACAGGAGGCGATGGCCATGGGCCGGCCGATCATTACGACCGATATGCCGGGCTGTCGTGACACCGTCGAGCGCGGCGTGACCGGGTTTCTGGTGCCGCCCCACGATATCGATGCCCTGGTTGTGGCGCTGCTGCGATTCATCGAGGCGCCAACCCTGATCGCAGAGATGGGACGGGCGAGCCGCCTGCGGGCCGAGGCGCTGTTCGATGTCCGCCGTTCCAATCGGCTGGTGCTCGACCGCATGGGTCTAGAGACCGACATTGCGGACTGAGCCGGCCATCTACATTCTGCTCGCGACCTTCAATGGCGGGCGCTTTCTCGCCGAGCAGCTGGCCAGCCTTGGCACCCAGAAGGACGAAAACTGGCGGCTTCTGGTCTATGACGACGGCAGCACCGACGGGACGCCGGAGATCCTTGCTCAGGCAGCGCGCGACGACCGCCGCGTGAGCATCCAGGCGTCGCGTCCCGAACGACTCGGCAGTGCCGCCAGTTTCTTTCTGCTCATGCAGCAGGCCCTCGACCAGGGCGCGCGGTATTTCGCGCTGTGCGATCAGGATGACGTGTGGCTGCCCGAGAAGCTGCAACGGCAGCGCGCGGCCCTGCAGGCCCTCGAAGACGCCGGCCACGGCGATCGGGCACTCCTATGCTGGTCCGATCTCCACTGGATCGACAGTCAAGGCAGGACCTTCGCAGGGTCCCATTTTCGGCGTGCCGGCGCGGCCGCCGCGTTGCTGGGTCCTGGACCATGGCTGCTGGCAATGAACGCCGTTCCAGGCTGCGCCATGGTCGGCAATCGTGCGCTGCTGGAAAAGGCGCTGCCGCGGCCCCCGGGTGTCGATCATCACGACTGGTGGCTGGCGCTGGTCGCCGCTGCCTGTGGCCGTGTAAGGGTGTTGGAAATACCCCTGGTCGGCTATCGGCAGCATGGCGGCAACCTCATTGGCGCGTCCTCGCCGGGGACGAAGTGTCTCCGCGCCCTGGGTTCACCCTCGGCGTTGTTTGCCCGCGCGAGCGCGACCTACTGGCAGGCCGTGGTCAACGCAACGCGCCTGCGTCAGCGTTGCGGCAGTGAGCAGATGTCGTCAGAGTGGGCGCATGCCGTTGCGCATACGGTGCAGGGACTGGGGGCCACTTCGGCGCGGCGACGGGCAGCGGCCGTGCTGCGTGGGCCGGTGCGCCGCATCGGCGGGTGGCGGAATCTGTTGATGCTGGTGTGCGCACTCCGCCCGGGTCCGCAGGCAGATCCGTCGAGCGAGCGCTAGCCGTTGAATGTGACGAACCCGCGGACTCGCCGATTCGGCGCGCCAGGGATGGAAATGCATTCGGTTGTTGGGGTACATTGCCCGATGTCGTCAATGCAGCAGGGATCCGACCTAAGCATTTGAATCCTATTGAAGATTCTTATTTCCGTCATTCTGGTTTGTGCAGCGGGCAGGCCGCCGGGATGCCGATGACCCCAGCCGCGTCTTGCGCACCCGCCCCAGCCCCGCCGGCCTATGCCTCATGACAACGACCGCTGAAGTCTCCAACGCCGACCATCCCGAGCCCTCGCCGCAGCGTAGCCGCCTCGGTGAACTGCTGGTGGCGCAAGACA
>JAHEJD010000154.1 GCA_024639005.1 Chromatiaceae bacterium
GGCAGCACGATCAGCTCGGCGCCCTGCTTCACTGCTGCCTCTGTCTGGCGCTCGGCCTCGAGCAGATTCGCACTCACATTGCTGCCGGAGGCCAGCTGGATCGCGGCGACTTTTCTCTTCGAGTGGTTCATGGCTGCTCGCGTCGATCCTCTGTCCGAATTTTACTGCCTGCGGCGTGATGGGCAAAGGAATATCGAGACAAGAAAAGGGCTGATTGTCGGTGGTATTTACCGTGCCCCAACACGCCCTGATTCCCGAAACCTTCGTGCCAAATCCTCGCTGCTTGAGCAATCAGCCCGGCCAAGGTTACCTGGTTTAGGACTTTATGGGCGTTCAAGCCGACCTGTGCCCGCCTGGACGGCTATTCCTGCTCACTTGTGTCCGGTGCAGGCGATGCGGCTGGCGGCTCGGGCGATCCCTTGTCCGCCGATGTCGGCGTTTCCTCTGTGCTGGTCTCATCCGGTGATGCGGTGCCGCCGCCGAACCGCCGCAGGAGCTTCGACAGTGTGCCACCGGTATCCAGCTGCGTGGTCTCGGGGTTGGTCAGTGGACCGCTGACGCGATATTCGAATCGATAGATATCGTCGACCTGCTTGTCCATCAGCTTTTGCGCTAGCAGGACAGCCAGGCCCGCCACGGGCCCGCCGGCGAGGGTGGTTGCGATGGGCAGCGTGGCATCGAGTTTTGGTATCACCGTCATCTGGTGGTCGACCGTGCGCTCCACCAGATCGGCCGAGCCGACGACGTCGATGCGGCCGGATGGGCCGAGTATCCGCAGATTCTCCGTAGTGGCGTCCCCGTCCTTCAACGCGAATTCGCCGGTGATCTTGTCGAAGCTGTAGCCTTTGCTGAAGAGATCGCGGAAATCGAGTCGCAAGCGGCGCAGGAGGGCATTTAGGTTGAGCAGTCCGACAAGGCGCGTGGCGCCGGGATCCAGTTCCACAATCCGGCCGGCGCCGATATCGAGCTTCGCTTCGCCGTCCAACGTCTGACGATGGGCCTGGGCTGGGGTCCCCGGCCAGCGAAACAGGAAGCCGATGTCGCTCGCCGCCTGCTCGACCTGCCGCGAGTAACCCAGGTCTACCAGCAGATCACCCAGATCCTTGGTGCTGACGCTGCCGCCCCAGGCGGTCTGGAAGCGCGCGCCGATGCGCGACCAATGACCGGCACTTTCGAGCGCGACCTGACCACCACGCAGACTGAACTGAGTGATCCGCAGGCCCTCGGGCGCGCGCTGTGCATTGAGTTGAAGCCGCCCCATCTGCGCATCGTTAATTTGAAAGTCGGCGATGTCCAACACAAGGCCGGCAAGGTCGGTGGGATCCGGACCGTCGCTGACATTGGGCACCGGCGTCAACTCCAGCGCTTCGCCGCCGACCGGAAAGCTGAGCTTGAGGCGTTCCAGTTCAATCTCGATCGGCTGCTCGCGCAACTCGCTCGGGGCAGTGAAACGCCCGGCCATGTTCGGCGCCTCAACGGTTCCCTGCCACTGGCGCTCGGTGCGCGTCGCGTTGACGTGGAGTTCAGTCATTTCCAATGTATCGACGACCAGGCGGTCGGTTCGAACATCGATGGTTACTGGTCTTGCGTCATCGGCGTTGTCCAAGGGCAGCGATTGCAGTGCCTCGCTCCATGCCGTTATGTCGATCTCCGGCAGCCGACCGTCGATATAAACACCTGGTTTGGAAGCCAGTTGGGCCGCTGTTCCGCCGAGCCGGACAGCGACTCTCTCGCCGTCGGCGCTGAACTTCGAGGATACCTGCCGGGCGTAATCAAGGCTGCCTGGTGCGGTGGTTCCGCCGAGCGGCATTCGGATCGACAGAGGTCGTTCTTGCGCTGCTGCCTTGCCTACCGGGGGTGGTAGGCGGATGTCGATACCCCGCAGGTCGCTATCGACCGCCAGCACAATGGGTGTCTCCGGGTCGGCCTCGCCGGACGGCAGATCGACGTCGAACTGAAACCGGGCCGCGCCGTCTGCGAAATTCAGCGGCAGCCCGGGCAGCTGACCCGCAATATCTGTCACGGCAACCTTGCCCACACTGCGTACCCTAGTGATCCCGTTGCCGACCCGCAGCACATCGATGTTGATCGGGGCGTTCATGGTGCGGCCGCTGATGCCTGTGGCGCTCAGACCCTGGAGGTCGAAGCCGATCCGTCCCTTCAGATCGCTGACGGTGAAGTCCCAATCCGGCAGCGTGAGTCTGGCGCCACTGAGGTCGAGCTTGCCATTCAGCGCGCGATGGCCGTTTTTCCGGAGCGGCAGGGCAAAATCCAGCGTCAGCACGCTGCCGCCTTTGGCGCGCATGACCGCAGCGATTTTTCCGAAGCGATCGCGCAGTGCCTCTTCGTTAAGTACGCGAATCTTGTCCTGAAGTGGCCCGACGATGCGGCCGCGAACCCGCAGCGGGCCGGCTGGCTTCAGGCTGGCGAGGTGCGCGGTCGTCTTTGTGACGTCGCTGTCATAGATCTTCGCCGATTTGGCCTCGACATCGAGCTGGTTGCCGTGAAACTTGACGCGTGCGCTCAGCTGCTCGAGCGGCGGCCAGCCCGGCGCATAATCAAGAACTAGATCCTCAGTTTCGAAGTGCGCCTGGAATACGCCATCTTTGTGTTGCTCGAAGGGAAAGCCGTCGAGCGATCCATACAGCAACGCGCTGCCTTGGGTGATACGTCCGGCGGGAAATGCGCGGTCGAGCCAGTCGACGACCTTGTTGCGTGATTCGGTGACCGGCAGATAAGACCGGACGGATGCAGCGTCACCGTCGGCAATATCGGTCTGCATGTCGACGAATGTCGCTTCCCCCGCTTGATGTCGCAGGTGCAGACGGGTCTGTGTGCGGATGTGCGGCGTCACGGCAAGCAGGTTCTCACTGGCAAGTTGCCAGCCCGTGTCCCCCCGGGTCCAGTCCAGCCCCCCTTTAAGATCCTGTAGTACGATTGGGTTGCGCAGTTTGCTGAACTGCAGCCTGGCGTCGCGGCTGTCGAGCTGCATCACAATATGGTCCTGCTGGCCGTGCAGCTGGCCACTGAAATGCGCAGTCTCCGGGAACTGGCCCCAGGCCTTTGTGCCGATATCGACGAATTCCGCGCGGCCGCGCCAGGCGAAGTCTTCGTTCGAGAGCTCGACGAATAGCGCCAGATCGCGGACTGCCCCGCGTGGTTGGAGTTGCTCGAGGGGTTCCTGCAGTCCTTTCCAGGGCATTCGGACCTGGAGGATTGCGATGATGTCCTCGATGCGCAGATAATCCGCGGCCGCCTTGAGACGCCGTCCGCCGTCGGCCTGCCGAGTCAACGCCAACGCGAGATTGGCGGCTGGCCAGCGCCACCCATCGCGCACCAGGACCAGGTCTTTCACACCGACGCGCAGACCGTCGCTGGCCTGCTCGATGGAGAATCCTGCGCTGGCCTGTTCGATCAGCAGCCGGCGCGAGTCATCCGCCCTCGGCTGCAGAGCCAGGTCGCGCATGCGCCATTGACCATGGGCGCTGACCAGCGCCGCATCTTTCCAGCGGCTCCAGGCCTCCAGGTCGAGCTCGAGGGTGTTCAGGCCGTAACTGGGCGGCAGGTATGGCGCGAAAAGCCTCGCCACATCAAGGCCGTCGACCTTCAGGTAGGTGTCGCCATGCCATGTGGTGGTGTCCAGAAACCCGTCGATCTGCGCCGCCGCGACGGCGTTGCCCGCCTCGGTCGCCAGGCTGGCGCGCAGGTTGAGCGCGTTGCCGTCACGTTCGATGACGAGGGTGATGTCCTGTATCGTCAGCGGCGGATTGCCGGCTTTGCGATCGATCCACCGCACACGCGTGTTTACCAAATGCAGCTGCTGCGGCAGCGCGAACTCACCCTGCCCGCCCTGAAGCGCTCCATAGCCATCCAGATGGAGCTGACCGCTTGGTTCGTGCACTACCGTCAATAGGATACCGTCCAGGGTAATGCGCAAGGGCTCCAGCAGGTCGCCCAGCAGGAGTGCTCCCAGCGACAGCTGGACTGTTATCCTATCGGCGGTCAGTCGGCGCTCTGCTTCGCCGATGCGCACGCCATCGAACTCGATCAGCGGGGACAATCCATACCAACGTGCCTGCACACGGTCGATCGCGACCGGGACGCCCAGGGAGCGGCTCAGCAGTGCGGCGACGTCCTCGCGATGCTCGGCGAGCAGTGGCGTGACGGCGCGTGTCGTGAGGGCTAGCAGCCCCCAGACGATGATCAGTGTCGCCAGCAGGATTTTCAGCGTGCGCAATCCCTAGTCCTGGTGTGATCGCAGCGTCACGGCCCGCGCGGGCGATCGTCAGATCAATACCACGTCGTACTGTTCCTGGTTATACAGCGTCTCGGCCTGCAGCTTAATCGGACGGCCGATGAACTGCTCGAGTTCGGCCAGGTTCTGCGACTCCTCATCGAGCAGGCGATCCACCACCTCCTGGGAGGCCAGGACCAATAGTTGCTCGACGTCAAACTGGCGCCACTCGCGCAGGATGTCACGGAAGATGTCGAAGCAGGTGGTCTCGGGTGTCTTCAGCGTGCCGCGACCACCACAGGTGGGACAACTCTCGCACAGCACATGTTCCAATGACTCACGGGTGCGCTTGCGTGTCATTTCGACCAGGCCCAGCGATGACACCTCTGAGATGTGCGTCTTGGCGTGGTCGCGGGCCAAGCAGCGCTCCAGCGCCCGCATCACCTGGCGCTTGTGTTCCTCGTCGGTCATGTCGATGAAGTCGATGATGATGATACCACCCAGGTTGCGCAATCGCAGTTGGCGGCAGATCGCCTGCGCTGCCTCGAGATTGGTCTTGAAAATCGTCTCTTCGAGATTGCGGTGGCCGACAAAGGCGCCGGTATTGACGTCGATGGTCGTCATTGCCTCTGTCTGATCGATCACCAGATGTCCGCCGGATTTGAGATCGACCTTGCGCTCGAGCGCCTTTTGAATCTCGTCCTCGACACCGTACAGGTCGAACAGCGGCCGTTCGCCCGGGTAGTACTCGATAGACGAGCGCTGATCCGGGATGTATTTCGTGGCGAATTGTTGGGCCCTCTCCCAGGTAGAGCGCGAATCGATGCGCACTTTTTCGACCTCGGGATTGATAAGGTCCCGCAGCGCGCGCAGGGCCAACTGCAGGTCCTCGTGTATCAGCGCCTTGCTCGGTGTAGCGGCCGCTCGCTCTTTGATCGAATTCCACAGGCGTACCAGAAAACGCATATCGGTCTGCAGCGCCTCTTCCGAGACGCCCTCGGCCGCAGTACGGGCGATAAAGCCCGCATTGATACCGCTGACCTCGGCGTAGGCAGTAAGGACCTCGCGCAATCGTGCGCGTTCTGTCTCATCCTCGATTTTTTGCGATACGCCAACATTGCCGACGTTGGGCATGAAGACCATATACCGTGAGGGTATAGAAATGTTGGTCGTTAGACGCGCGCCCTTGGTGCCCAGTGGGTCCTTGACCACCTGTACGATGACGTCGCCACCCTCTTGCACCAGGTCGGTGATCTGGTCCGACTTTTCGCACTCTTCGATGCAGATATCCGAGGCATGCAGAAAGGCCGCGCGCTCCAGGCCGGCATCGACAAAGGCTGCCTGCATCCCGGGCAGTACGCGGCAGACCTTACCCTTGTAGATATTGCCGACCAGGCCCCGTTTGGCCGTGCGCTCGATGATGATCTCCTGCAGGACGCCATTCTCTATCACCGCGACCCGGGTCTCCGGCGGGGTAACGTTTATCAGTATTTCTTCACTCATGGGTGGATACTACACCTGTGGTGTTGTCACGACGGCCAACGACCCTGTACCCCGATGGCCGCGAGTATCTGCATGGTCTCGAACAGCGGCAACCCCATGATCCCGGAATAGCTGCCCTCAATGCGCTCAACAAAGACCGCGGCCAATCCCTGAATGGCGTAGCCGCCGGCCTTGTCGGCGGGCTCGCCGGTGGCCCAATAGGCAGCGGCTTCCTGCCTGCTGATGTCGCGCAGGGTCACGCGACTGAGATTCAGGCGGTAATGGGTCTGTTCGGTGACTACGGCGACGCCGGTCAATACCTCATGGGTGCGCCCGGACAGACGCAGCAGCATGTCGATGCCCTGTTCGCGATCGCGTGGCTTGCCGAGGACCGTGTGATCGATCACCACCGCGGTGTCGGATCCAAGCACAGGGCAGTCGGGGAAATCCGCATGCACTCTCTTGGCCTTGGCGATGGCCACGCGTTCGACATAGTCCGCGGCCCGCTCATCGGGATGAACGCTTTCGTCCATCGCTGTTGGAACAACGCGAAACTCAACGCCGATCTGGGTCAGGAGTTCCGCCCGACGCGGCGATTGGGAGGCGAGAATGATCATCGGGTCTGTTGCATGTTGTTTTTCGGGCGTTAGCCTGCAGATCTCACCGATTTCCTGCTGCGGGCGTCGATACACTCGCCCTAACGGGGCGTACTCGCCACAGCCGCTTCGACGTAGTGTCAGCTACGCCTTCACCGTCTTCCACTGCGTGCGCCCCGCCATGGCGGCGTCTCGACACCCTCGCGACGAAAAAGGGTGAGACCTGCAGGCTAGACGCAGCGATGCCGGCAGCACACCTTCTGTTCAGGCGCGGTGATACGGATGCCGGCGCAGGATGCTCCAGGCCCGATATAGCTGTTCGGCTACGATCACGCGCACCAAAGGGTGCGGCAGGGTCAGCGGGGAAAGCGACCAGCACTGCACCGCCTTGGCCCGAGCGGCGTCGCCCAAGCCATCCGGTCCGCCGATCAGCAGTGCCAGATCCTGCCCCGCATTCATCCAGTCCTGCAGTTGGTTCGCCAGCCGCTCGGTCGACCAGGCGCGACCATCGACCTCCAGGGCTACCACGATGGCGGCCTTGGGGATTGCGGCCAGCATGCGCTGCGCCTCGTCGTTTAAGGTGCGGGCGAGATCTGCGTTCTTGCCGCGTCTGCCGGCCGAAATCTCGGTCAGGCACAATGCGCACTCGGCAGGCAGGCGCTTTGCGTACTCTTCGTAGCCCTTTTGCACCCAGTCCGGCATTTTGCCGCCGACGGCGATGAGATGAATGTTCATCCTGGGCGCGATGCGGGGGAGGTCAAGGCACCAGGTGCGGCTGCCGAGGTGCCGGGGATGTTGCCGTGGTTGTCGACCAGCGGGTGCATCAGCGGCGCAAAAGGCGGTTCAGCTGGCGCCGCGTTCCTTGCTGAGCTTCTCTGCCGCCGTCGGGTCGACGCTCCATAGCCGTTCGAGCTGATAGAAGTCCCGCACCTTGCGTTGCATCACATGCACCACGACGCCGTTGAGATCGATGAGCGCCCATTCCCCCTCGGCCAGCCCCTCGATGCCGATCGGCGGCTGGCCCGCCTGTTTGGCCTGGAAGGCGACGGATTCGGCGGCGGATTTGACATGGCGATCAGATGTACCCGAGGCGATCACAAAGAAGTCGGTGATGCTGGTCTTGCCGCGGACATCGAGGGAAACAACGTCGAAGGCCTTCATATCTTCAAGGGTCTGGATAACGAGATCTCGGAGTTCTTCTACCTGCATGCCTGGGCCCGAAAGAATCTGATACCAGTGATCATAAACCATCTGCAGGGGTTTTAACGCAATACAGCCCGTGTCGGACGATGAGGTCGAGCACGGCCGGCGGTGTCAGGAAGTCTGCGCTACGCCCGCTGGCGATACGTTGGCGGATGTCACTCGATGCAATCTCCAGCTGGGTGACCGTGCAGAAAACGATCTGCCCTGAGCGGGCCGGCATAAGCTCTTTCACCCAGTGTTTCGTCAGTAGTTCAGCGAGCGCGGGGTCGCTTGACGATGCCTGGTTGGGACGCCTCAGGACCGCGATATTGGCCAGTCCCAGGATGCCAAGCGGATCGTGCCAGCTCGCAAAGTCGTTGAAGGCGTCGTCGCCGAGCAGCAGACATAACCGCGCCTCGGGAAAGTCTTCGTACAGCGAACGCAGGGTGTCGATGGTGTACGACGGTCCCTTGCGCCGCAGTTCGCGGTCATCGGCGATCAAGTCTTGCCGCCGGTCGAGCGCAGCCTGCAGCATCTGCAGGCGCACATCGGCCGGGGCGTCGGGCTGTTTCCGGTGTACCGCCTGAGCCAGAGGGACAAAGCGCACCTGCTGCAATCGCAGCGTCTCCAACGCATCCAGCGCGATACGCAGATGGCCGTGGTGGATCGGATCGAAGGTTCCGCCGAAGACGCCGATGGAGCACGCCTGTGCGGCCCCGGGATCCCCGTTTCGGTTACTGCCGGATATGCCCATCACCGAGCACGATGAATTTCACCGAGGTAAGTCCTTCGAGACCCACCGGCCCGCGTGCATGGAACTTGTCGGTAGAGATACCGATCTCGGCACCGAGGCCGTATTCGAAGCCATCTGCGAATCGCGTCGAGGCATTGACCATCACGGAACTCGAATCCACCTCGCGCAGGAAGCGACGCGCCTTGGTGATATTTTCGGTCACGATGCTGTCGGTGTGCATAGAACCGTGCTCGGTGATGTGTCCAATCGCCTGGTCGAGGTCGTCGACGACCCGGATCGACAGGATCGGTGCCAGATACTCGGTATCCCAGTCGTCGGGTGTTGCCATTGGGCAGTCGCTAAGGATGGCGCGGGTCCTGTCACAGCCACGCAGTTCGACGCCTTTCTCACGGTAGGCGGCGGCGAGACCGGGCAGGAAGTCGGCGGCGACGGTGTCGTGTACCAATAGGGTCTCCATGGTGTTGCAGGTGCCATAACGCTGGGTCTTGGCGTTCAGCGCGATATCGAAGGCCTTGTGGGGATCGGCCTCATCGTCGACATACACATGGCAGATGCCGTCGAGGTGCTTGATCACCGGGACGCGCGCATCTCTACTGATGCGCTCGATCAGGCCCTTGCCGCCACGCGGGATAATGACGTCGATGAACTCCGGCATGCTGATCATGCTGCCGACTGCCGCGCGGTCTGTGGTGGCCACCACCTGGACCGCGTCGCCCGGTAGCCCGGCGGCTGCGAGGCCGTGTTGGATGGCCGCCGCGATTGCCTGGTTGGAGTAGAACGCCTCGGAGCCGCCCCGCAACAGGGTTGCATTGCCGGATTTGAGGCACAGGGCCGCGGCGTCTGCGGTTACGTTAGGGCGCGACTCATAAATGATGCCGACCACGCCCAGCGGCACGCGCATCCGCCCGACCTGTATGCCGCTGGGACGAAACTGCAGATCAAAGACTTCGCCGATTGGATCCGTCAGGGTGGCAATCTGGCGCAGACCCGCGATCATGCCGTCGATGCGCGCATCGGTCAGTTCGAGTCGGTCGATCAGTGCGGTGTCCAGCCCCTTGCCGACGCCGGCCTCGAGGTCCCTGCAATTCTCGGCGATTAGCTCGGCGCGTACCCTATCGAGCGCATCTGCGATTGCGTGCAGGGCGGCGTTCTTGGCCGCGGTATCGGCGGCCGCCAGCGACCGCGACGCCTGCCGTGCCCGGTGACCGAGGTCACGCATGTAGGCGGAGACATCCTCGATCGGCAGCGTATTGGCGGCTTGGCTCATGGCGATGTCTGTTCGGTAGGCAGGTGGGATTGGATTCTAGCGCAGGCCTTCGGTGCCGGGCGCGTCGGGCCGCGTATCCCGTCAGCTGTTCGGCAACGGAACGGGCTGCGGCTTGGTGATCTTCTCGTTCGATGGCGTCTCCCAGGAAAATTTGGGCAGGTTGCCGAAGGCCTCCTTGATACCGTTATTCCAGGCCTCGCGCACGCTGATCAAGTAGGTGTCGTCCGCGTCGAATCGACAGCGGCATCCGAGCACCAGGCTGTCTCGCTGGTAGGTGGCCAGCTCGAACGGTGGCCCCACCGTGATATTCGAGCGGGTCGTGGCGTCCAGTGAAACCAATGCCAGGCGTGCGCCCTGGTTGAGCGATAGCCCGGGATGGGCGATGCGATCTAGCGCCGGTTTACCGTACTTGCTCTCCCCTATCTGCAGGTACGGCGTCTCCGGCGATGACGTGATGTAGTTGCCTTGCGGGTAGATCATCATCAGCCCGTGGGGTTGACCGGCGATCTGGCCGCCGATCAGCAGCGTCGTCTCACCGCTCACGCCCGACTGCGCCAGCGCATCGCTGTGTTCTTTTTGCACCGCGAGGCTGACCGCGCCGACATATTCGGCCGCCTCGAACAGATACCGGACATTGGCAAGATTGGGCCCGCCGGCAGGATAATCGAGATCACGCTGAATGTGGTTGACGACCTCTTGGGTCGTCGCCAGATTGCCAGCCGACAGCAATACGAAAAAGCGATCGGGTGTTGGGGTGAATACGTGCATCTTGCTGTAGGTGGTCACATAGTCGACCCCCGCATTGGTGCGAGAGTCTGAGGCGAACACGAGTCCATCTTCGAGACTGAGTCCCAGGCAATACGTCATTCATAACACCTCGGTGGGCGAAATCACACGGGCTAGTATGGGACGAAAGCGATGCTGTTTGGAACCCCTTGTTTTCGACCTGCATCCCCAGCAGAATCAAGCCGGCATCATTTTTGCTCGGTGTTAGTATGGCGAACTTCTCTCGGAGGTATCCCGAATGTCCATCAGAGTGGCCCTCCACCACCGTACCGAGTACCTGTTTGACCGCAGCGTAGCCCTCGCCCCGCATCAGATCCGCCTGCGCCCGGCGCCGCATACGCGCACGCCGGTCCATGAATTTTCGCTCAAGGTCGAGCCGGCCGAACACTTCCTTAACTGGCAGCAGGATCCATTCGGCAATTTCGTCGCGCGCTATGTGTTTCCGGAGAAGACCCGGAAGATGGTCATCGACGTAGGGTTAGTGGTGGAGATGGTCACCATCAATCCGTTCGATTTCTTCGTCGAGGAGTATGCCAACAAGTTCCCTTTCGGCTACCCGAAGCAGCTGCATAAGGAACTCAAGCCCTATTTCGAGGTTACCGAGTCCGGGCCCCGGTTGTGCGACTGGCTGGCCAGCGTATCGCGCGAACCCATGCAGATCGTCGACTTCCTGGTCGCGCTGAATCAGCGCCTGCAGAGCGAGATCGGCTATGTGATTCGGATGGAGCCCGGCGTTCAGACCTGCGAGGAGACCCTCGGCATAAGCCGCGGCTCGTGCCGGGACAGCGCCTGGCTGCTGGTCCAGATCCTGCGTCATCTGGGCCTGGCCGCGCGTTTCGTCTCCGGTTATCTGGTGCAGCTGACCTCGGATCAGGAATCGCTCGACGGTCCATCCGGACCGAGCGAGGACTTTACCGATCTACACGCCTGGGCCGAGGTGTACGTGCCGGGGGCGGGCTGGATCGGCCTCGACCCCACGTCGGGCCTGTTCGCCGGCGAGGGTCATATACCGCTGGCCTGCACGCCGGACTATGTCAGCGCCGCCGCGGTGAGCGGTGCGGTCGACCCGAGCGAAGTCGAGTTCAAATTTGTCAACCAGGTCACACGGATCCACGAGGACCCTCGCGTCACGCTGCCTTATGACGACCATCAATGGGCCGCAGTGATGGCGCTGGGCGAGCGCATCGACGCTGAGCTTAATCACAACGATGTACGCCTCACCATGGGCGGCGAGCCGACCTTCGTCTCGATCGACGACATGGACGGTGCCGAATGGAACACCGCCGCGCTGGGCGCGCACAAGCGTGAACGCGCCGAGGCATTGCTGCGCCGTCTGTGGCAGAGGTTTGCGCCCGGTGGTGTGCTGCACCATGGCCAGGGCAAGTGGTACCCGGGCGAGCCGCTGCCGCGCTGGGCGCTATCGTGCCTATGGCGCGAGGATGGCCAGCCGGTGTGGCACGATCAGGCCTTGGTGGCAGACCCGACGTCTCGCGGCGGTGCCGCCGCCGGCGATGCGCGCAGCTTCGCCAGGCGTCTCGCCGGCCGCCTTGGCGTCCCTGCAAACAACGTCGAGCCCGGCTTCGAGGACGTCCTCTACTACCTGTGGAAAGAAGGCACCCTGCCCGAAAACGTTGATGTGCTTGAAAGTCGCCTGGAAGACAGACTCGAGCGTGCCCGCCTGCGCCGGCTGTTCGAGCGCGGGCTCGACCAGGTGACGGGCTACGCCCTGCCGTTGGGTTGGGAGCAGGAGGGCGAGCGCTGGGTAAGCTCGCCCTGGACGTTCCGGCGCGGCCACATGTTTCTGTTGCCGGGCGATTCGCCGATGGGTCTTCGCCTGCCGCTGGATGCGCTGGTCTGGGAGCGACCCGAGCTGCGCCAGCCGCTCGACCAACTCGATCCGTTCGCGCCGCGCCGCGCCCTGCCCGGCGCCGGCGACGTCTCCGCGCGCTACACCCAGTGGAAGGACGGGCTGCCGCCCGACAGTCTGCGCGCCCACGGACTCAGCGAACAGGGACTGGCCGACGCCGAGCAGCCGGGCCGCTATTTCGTGCGCACCGCGATGGTCTTGGAGCCGCGCGACGGCAACCTGCACGTCTTCCTGCCACCGATCGCTGATGCCGCACATTGGCTCGATCTGATCGGGCATATCGAGGAGACCGCCCGCGAGCTGGGTCTGGCGATCGTGCTCGAGGGCTATCCGGCACCCCATGATCCGCGGTTGAAACGTTTTTCCGTGACACCGGATCCCGGTGTCATCGAGGTCAATATCCATCCCGCTCGCAGCTGGCCGGAGATGGTGCAGAACACCGAGATTCTCTATGAAGAGGCGCGTTTGTCCCGGCTGGGAACGGAGAAGTTCATGCTGGACGGTCGCCACACCGGCACCGGCGGCGGCAACCACGTCACCCTGGGTGGGCCCAGCCCAGCTGACAGCCCCATCCTGCGCAATCCGCAGGTGCTGGGCAGCCTGCTGCGTTACTGGCAAAACCACCCGGCCCTGTCGTACTTGTTCTCGGGGATGTTCATCGGGCCAACCTCGCAGGCCCCGCGCGTCGACGAGGCACGCGATGACAGCCTGTATGAGCTGAATGTCGCGCTTCATCAGCTGCCCCCCGGCGAAGTGCCGGCACCCTGGGTGGTCGACCGCGTGCTGCGCAACCTGCTGGTCGACATGACCGGAAACACGCACCGGGCAGAATTCTGCATCGACAAGCTGTACTCGCCCGATTCGGCGGCCGGCCGCCTGGGCCTGGTCGAGTTTCGTGCGTTCGAGATGCCGCCGCATGCGCGTATGGCGATGGTGCAGGGCCTTCTGCTGCGCGCGCTGGTGGCGCGCTTCTGGCAGCAGCCCTACGCGCAGGACCCGGTCCCCTGGGGCACGGAGCTGCATGACCGTTTCATGCTGCCGCACTATGTGCAGCGCGACATGCGCGATGTGGTATCGGATCTGCTGCGTTGGGGCTATCCGTTCCAGGGCGACTGGTTCGACCCCTTCGTCGAATTTCGTTTCCCGCGCTATGGCACCATTAACGTCGACGACATCGAAATGGAACTGCGATTCGCCATCGAGACCTGGCATGTACTCGGCGAAGAGGTCACCGCGCAGGGCACGGCGCGCTTTGTCGACTCCTCGGTCGAGCGTCTGCAGGTCAAGGTCCGGGGTATGACCGACATGCGCCATGTTGTGACATGCAATGGCCGGCGTGTGCCATTGCGGTGCACGGGCGAGCGCGGCGAATTCGTGGCCGGCATACGCTACAAGGCTTGGGACTCGCCCTCGGGGCTGCATCCGACCATTCCGGTGCACGCGCCCCTGGTTGTCGACATCGTAGACACCTGGTCGCAGCGGTCTCTTGGTGGCTGCACCTACCATGTGTCACACCCTGGCGGCCGAACCTATGAGACCTTGCCGGTGAACGCCTACGAGGCGGAGTCGCGGCGGCTGGCACGATTCTGGCCTGTCGGGCACTCGACGGGCGAAATGCATTTACCGACCGAGACCCCGCAATGCGAACATCCCTATACCCTGGATCTGAGGTTCTCCACACCTAGTCGAGGCGACGGGCGCTAGTCGCCCCTCAGGAAAACGCTATGCCGATAGAACTCACCGAGTACGATCCAGGCACTTTCTTCGACGAGATGATGGCGGGCAAGAATCGTGCGCGCCCGTTATCCAAGGAACTGATAGGGCTGTTTCGTCGGATGAACGACGGCGACCTGGCCGAGCGGCAGGCGGCTGCGGATCTCGCGATCAAGGAGATGGGGATCACCTTTACCGTCTACAACGAGAACGAGGGCATGATCGACCGCAACTGGCCGTTCGACATCGTGCCACGCATTATTGCCAAGCAAGAGTGGGATGGTATCGAGGCCGGTCTCGAACAGCGCGTGCGGGCCCTTAATCTGTTCATCGACGACCTCTATCACGAGCAAAATATCATTAAGGATGGTGTGTTTCCCTCCGAGGTCCTGGCCGAATCAAAGAATTTCCGTCAGCAGTGCGTCGGCGTAAACCCGCCGCAAGGGGTTTGGGCGCATATCTGTGGCTCCGACCTGGTCCGTGACACCGACGGTACCCTGTACGTGCTGGAGGACAATCTGCGGGTGCCCTCAGGGGTGTCCTACATGCTGGAGAATCGGCTGGTAACCAAGCGGGTGTTTCCCGAGCTTTTTGAGAGCTATGCGCCGCTTCCGGTCGGTGACTATACGACCCAGTTGTACGAAATGTTGGCCTCGCTGTCGCCACGCAAGATCAAACGCCCATCGGTCGCTGTGCTCACGCCGGGTATCTACAACTCGGCCTATTTCGAACACGCCTACCTGGCGATGGAGATCGGTGCAGAACTCGTCGAGGGGCGCGACCTCTGTGTGGAGAAAGACGATTGTGTCTATATGCGCACCGTCTCGGGGCCGCGCCGAGTGGACGTCATCTATCGCCGCGTCGACGACGAATTCATCGACCCCGAGGTATTCCGCGATGATTCCATCCTCGGGGTGCCGGGCCTACTGCGCGCCTGGAAGGCCGGCAACGTTGGTTTGGCCAACGCGCCCGGTGCCGGGGTTGCCGACGACAAGGTGGTGTATGCTTTCGTCCCGGAGATCATCCGTTATTATCTCGGCGAGGAGCCCGGGATCCCCAATGTGCCCACCTACCGCTGCATGTATGCCGAGGAACGTGATTTCGTCCTGGGGCATATCGAGCAGCTGGTGATCAAGCCGGCGAATGAGTCGGGCGGGTATGGCATGTTGATCGGGCCGCGTTCGACCAAGGCCGAGCGCAAGCAGTTCGCACAGTTGATTCGGCGGAATCCACGCAACTACATCGCCCAGCCGACGCTCGGCATCTCGACGGTGCCGACTGTGGTGGGGCAGGGTCTGGAGCCACGGCACGTGGACCTGCGGCCCTTTATCCTCAGCGGCCGCAAGATCTCGGTGACCACCGGCGGTCTGACCCGGGTGGCATTGCGCAAGGGGTCACTGGTGGTGAATTCGTCACAAGGTGGCGGATCTAAAGACACCTGGATCGTCGAATCCAGCTGATCGGAGACCGAGCATGCTATCGCGGGTTGCAGAGAACATCTATTGGCTGTCTCGATATGTCGAGCGGGCGGAGAACACTGCGCGCCTGGTGCGGGTGAATTCAAACCTGGTGCTGGACACGCCGAGAGGCATCACTCCAGGCTGGCAGCCCCTGGTCGATATCACCGGGCTTCTCAACGAATTTCGTTCCGTCGAACGGGAGCCGAACGAGCGCAATGTGGTTCGATTTCTGATCGGGGATGCCAACAATCCCGGGTCGATACTCAGTTCGCTGGCGGCCGCGCGGGAGAACTGCCGCACCGTGAGGGAGGTTCTGCCACGGTCGTCGTGGGAGAAGCTGAATGAGCTGTATCTTTACGCCAAGGAACATGTGCAGACCGGATTGACCAAGGGTGGGCGCGATGGTTTTCTCAACCAGATCATCGCCGGCTCACAGCAGTTCACCGGCCTGTTGGCATCCGTGATGTATCGCGATGCCGCCTGGCAGTTTGCACGTCTCGGACGCAACCTGGAGCGCGCCGATATGACGACGCGGATCATCGATGTGCGTTCTACCGATTTGTTCCCGGATGATCTGCTGGAGTCACGCTCACTGGACACCCTGCAATGGATCAGTGTGCTGCGCTCGCTGTCCGGCTACCAGAGTTACCGGCGCCATGTGGCTATCCGGGTCAGTCGCCCCGACGTCCTGGGTTTTCTATTCCACGACTCGGTGTTTCCGCGCTCCGTTCTCCACTGCATCAACGCAGTGGATGAGGGGCTGGGCGAGCTCGAGAATACGGGCGTGGCCATGAGTAGTGTGCATGGGCTGCAGCGCAAACTGCGCCAGACGAAAGTCGCCGAGCTGAGTCAATCCTCACTGCATGAATTTATCGACGAGCTGCAGCTGGGCATCATGAAGCTTCACTCGCGACTGGTGAAGGCCTATTTTCTGCCGCCGATGCCGCTGGATAAAACGGCTTAGCCGACAGACTGACGCACCCCACGCGCATCAACTGAGCCGCATATCGCCAGCACCATGTCCTCGAGCTGCAGCCACGGCTGCGCGTGTCCCAATCCCTTGATCGCGGCATCGACCTTGTGGCACTGATCGAGCAGCATCAACCACTGTGACGCCCGCAGCCGCGACAGCGCCTGGCGCACCAACGGCACGCGCTTGCTGAACACCTTGGCACGGCTGATCGCCTGCTCGGGGCCGAGACCCTTCGCTGCAGCAGCGGAGATCTGCGCCATACTGCGGATCTCACGGTGGAGCGCCCACAACACCACTGCGGGTGCCTGGCCTTCGCTGCGCAGGCCGTCGAGTATATGAATACAGCGCGCCGCATCGCCGCGCAGGGCGCTGTCCACGAGCTCGAAGACGTCATAGCGGGCGCTGTCTGCAACCGCAGCGGCCAGCTGTTCGCTGTCGACTGTGCCTTGTCCATACAGCAGTGCCAATTTTTCGATCTCCTGGCGCGCGGCCAGCAGGTTGCCTTCAACGCGATCCGCAAGCATCTGCACCGCATCGCGGGTCGGACGTATACCGGCCGCCATCAGACGCCTCTCTATCCAAGTGGGCAGGCGCTGTGCCTCGATTGGCCACACTTGAATCACGAAACCCAATGCGTCGACGGCCTTGAACCATTTGCTGTTTTGTTGCTGACGATCGATCTTGGGCAGGGTCAGGAGCAACAGGGTATCCGGTGGCGGATCATCGCAGTAGGCGACAATAGCCTTGCCGCCTTCGGCACCGGGTTTGCCGCCCGGGATGCGCAGGTCGATGATCTTGCGCTCGGCAAACAATGAGATGGCCGCCGCCTCGACGCCGAGCTGATGCCAGTCAAAGCCACTGCCGGCCTCCATGACCTCGCGGGTAACGTAGCCGGCAGCGCGTGCCGCTGCTCGAATGGCGTCACAGCACTCCCCCAGCTGCAGCGGTTCATCGCCGCTTATCAGATAGGCCGGGGCCAGCTGTTGGGTGAGGTTATCCTGCAGCCTGTCGGGATAGAGCCGCATCAGCGCTAGCGTGCAGCGGCCATGTGCCGGAGGATGCGCGTGGCGAGCTCTTCACGCATGTCCTCGCGGAGCAGCACACCTTCACGATCGCTGCCGAGGATGCCTTGTTCCGGTCGGTACAGGAGCCGAAGGACCCGGATGTCCTGCTGGGCCACGAGTTCGCGGCCGTCCGCACCATAGAAGGAGAAGCGCGCGCTCTCCGCGAGTTCGAACTCAACTGCCCTGTTGTTGCTGTCCACCGAGAGCACCCGCCGGTCTCTGGACACGTCATGAATCCGTAGCTGCGCGGCGGCGGCGTCGGCGGCGCGCAGCGCGATCTCGATATCGGCGATAGCGAGCTGACGTTCCAGCGCGCGATACAGCGGCGAAAAGCGGCCGATGCCGCTGATGAATAGTGGGCTGGGCAGCGTTGCCGTGTCGAAGCCTTCGGCCACACCACGCGGCTGGAAGCCACAACCGCCGATACAAAACGAGAGCAGGGCGAGCAGCATCCCGCCGACCGCAGCCAGGCGTCGCGCAGACGGTCCCAGCGAAATCGCCGTCTCGTTCATTGGACGACGATATTGATCAATTTGTTGGGCACGACAACGACCTTGCGCACGGTGAGACCCTCTGTGAAACGTCGGACGTTCTGATCCTCGAGTGCGGCCTGTTCGACCGCGTCTTGCGCGGCGTCAGTGGGTATTTCGATTGTGCCCCGCTTTTTGCCGTTCACCTGCACCACATAGGCTGTCGTGTCCGAGACCAGCGCCGACTCGTCCACGACTGGCCAACCGGCGTGCTCAATATCCTCACCATAGCCGAGTTCCTGCCACAGCGTATGAGCGATGTGTGGCGCAATCGGCGACAGCAGGCGCAGCATGATGCTGACCCCTTCGCGCCGCACCGCGGCTGCATCTGCCGAGTCGTCGAGTCGAGTGAGGATGTTGACCATGGTCATACAGGCGGAGACAACGGTGTTGTACTGCTGGCGCTCATAGTCGAACAGCGCCTTCTGCAGCGTGCCATGCAATTCACGTCGCGCGTCGGCGCAGTTGCTGTCCCCGCCCGGCCGGCTGGTGCCGCTGCCATCCTCCGCGAGTCGCAGACCCAAATTCCAGACGCGCTTGAGGAATCGATGGGCCCCCTCGACGCCCTCATCCGACCACTCGAGCGATTGATCGGGCGGGGCGGTAAACATGGTATAGAGACGAACGGTATCCGCACCATAACGGTCGATCAATATCTGCGGATCGACGCCATTATTCTTCGATTTCGACATCTTCTCGATGCCGCCGGGGGTGACCGGCTCGCCATCAGACTTGGCGATTGCGCGCACCGCCCGGCCCTTATCGTCGCGCTCGACCTCGATGTCCGCCGGATTGAACCACTCTTTGGCACCGTCCGGCCCGCTTCGGTAATAGGTCTCGGCGACCACCATGCCCTGGGTCAACAGGCGGCTGAATGGCTCGTCGCACTCGAGCAGACCTTCGTCGCGCATGAGTTTGTTGAAGAATCGGGCGTACAGCAGGTGCAGGATGGCGTGTTCGATACCACCGACGTACTGGTCGACCGGCAGCCAGTAGTTCGCTCGTTGATCGAGCATGCTGCTGTCGGCATCCGGACAGCAATAGCGGGCGTAATACCAGCTGGACTCGAAAAAGGTGTCGAAGGTGTCCGTTTCTCGCTGGTCCCCATTGCCGAGGTCGTAAAAGGCCGGCATCTGCTTCAGCGGTGAACCCGAACCGTCGACCATGACGTCTTCGGGCAGGCGTACCGGAAGATCGCCGGCAGGCTCGACCGAGCCATCTGCCTTGTGTGTAACCGGGATCGGACAGCCCCAGTACCGCTGCCGCGATACTCCCCAGTCGCGCAGCCGAAAATTGACTCGGCGCTCGCCCTTGTGGTGCTTCTCGAGCCACGCCGCGATGGCATCGAAGGCCGCGTCGGAACTCAGGCCATCGAACGGCGCTGAATTGGCGAGTACACCCTTGTCGACGAAGGCGGCCCGTTCGATACCGCATTCTTGACCCTCACCATCAAAAATCACCTGACGCTTCTCGATACCGCACTTGTCAGCGAACTCCCAGTCGCGCTGATCATGCGCAGGGACTGCCATCACTGCACCGGTACCGTAGCCCATCAACACGAAGTTGGCCGCAAAGACAGGGACACGCTCTCCGCTCACCGGATGCAGTGCATAGATTCCGAGCGGCATGCCCCGCTTTTCCATTGTCTCGAGCTCGGCCTCACTGATGCCGCCACGGCGGCATTCGGCAATGAACTCGGCCAGCGCGGCATTCGTGACGGCGACGCGCAGTGCCAGCGGGTGCTCAGCGGCGACTGCTACATAGGTCACACCCATCAGCGTGTCGGGGCGGGTGGTATAGACCTCCAGCGTCTCACCGCTGCCCTCGATAGCGAACGTTATCTGCACGCCTGTAGAGCGGCCGATCCAGTTGCGCTGCATGGCCACAACCTGCTCGGGCCAGCCGGGCAGTCTGTCGAGGTCGTCGAGCAGCTCCTGTGCGTAATCCGTGATTCGGATGAACCATTGCTCGATGTCGCGCTTCTCGACCGGCGCGCCGGAGCGCCAACCTCTGCCTTCGATCACCTGCTCATTGGCCAGTACGGTCTGATCGACCGGATCCCAGTTGACCGTCGCGGTCTTGCGATAGGCCAGTCCCTTCTCGATCAGGCGGGTGAACAGCCATTGCTCCCAGCGGTAGTAGTCCGGGTCGCAGGTCGCCAGCTCGCGGTCCCAGTCGTAACCGAAGCCGAGGCGCTGCAATTGTCCCTTCATCTCAGCGATATTCGCGTAGGTCCACGCGGCGGGCGGGCGGCCGTGTTTGATCGCGGCATTCTCCGCCGGAAGGCCAAAGGCGTCCCAGCCCATTGGCTGGAGGACGTTTTTCCCCAACATCCGTTGATAGCGCGCGATCACGTCGCCGATGGTGTAGTTGCGCACATGCCCCATATGCAGCTTCCCGCTGGGGTATGGAAACATCGACAGACAGTAGAACTTCTCCTGAAGGGGATCCTCGATCGCCTTGAAGGAGGCATTTTCTTCCCAAAATTTCTGCGCCGAGTTCTCTATTTGTTCTGGTTTGTACTGCGGTTCCATGTAGGGTCAGCTGTCGCCACGAAAAGATGATCGCGAGAGGATACCGCAGCGCGCATGGGCGCGCGATGTAGCAGTCGCCGCCCGAGACGGTCGCGGGCCTTTTTGCGCTGGATTAAAAACTCTGCAATTGACGTTTGCCCGTGAATCGCCTCGGGATTGATAGTACGCGAGGGGATTTCTATCGAGACTATTATTGTAACCGCCACGCAGCGGATGGATTAAGGAGACGACGCCATGGTCAGTTACGAGAGCCTGCACAAACAGAACCACAAGATCACCGAACTCACGAACATCCTGCAACACCTGCTCGGGGATCGCGTGCTGTGTGATTCGGAGGTTACCGCCAATCTTTTCTTCGACTACGTAAACGCCGTGAAAGACCATATGGCGGTGACCGACAACGCCATGTACTCCAAGCTTCTCGGTTCCGGGGATCAGAAAATGAGCAATCTCGCCAACCGTTTTCTCGGTGGCTCGCGCGAGATCAACCGTATCTTTTCTGCCTATCTCAAGCGCTGGTGCAAGATCAAGCGCAAAGAGCTGGTGATCAAGGAATACGATGCGTTCATGCAAGATACTCAGGAGATGTTCGACATGGTTCTGGATCGCATTCAGAACGAAACCGAGCACCTTTATCCAGCGGTGCGCAAGCTGACGGGCGATGCCCGCGAGGTCGCCTAAGGCCGCAAGGGTGGGCCGCCGGGCTGTGCCGCACCGGCCGTCTTGACAACAGCTGGAAGCAGCCTCGGTTCGTCGGTTTTCATTAGAGGAGCCACGATCATGAACGAAGAGCCCAACAACGCTGTCGATCGCCTGGTCGCCGCCTATGAGTCGATGCTTGAACGCGTCCATGCCGCGGCTGACACCGCCGAGCAGAAATCCGTTCCGTGGCTGCGCGAGGCGTTGGCGAATGCGCGTGAAAAGGCGGTTGAACTCGAGGAGCTGACGCGCGAGGAGGCAGAAAAGGTATCGAGCTACGTCGAGCGCGATATCCAGGATGCAGCGAGCTACATCGCCGAGACTGGCCAGGAGTTTCGTGACTGGCTGAGCTTTGACTGGCAGTTGATGCAGAATCGTATGCTGGACATATTCGCGGGGATGGCAGACCAGACGAGTCTTGCACTGAAGGGCTTCGCCGAGCAGGCGCGCCAGGCGAGCCTTTATCGCACCGGCGAGATCACCGCGCCCGGCGTGCTCAAATGCACTGACTGTGGTGAAGAATTGCATTTCGAGACGACCGGACATATCCCGCCCTGCCCGAAGTGCCATGCCACCAGTTTCCAGCGCAAGTCAGGCAAACCGAAGGCCGAAAGCGACTAGTCTGCGTATCTCACCGTTTTTCGTAACGAGGTCGCCGAGACGCCGCTATGGCGGGGTGCACGGAGGGGAAGGCGGTAAAGGCGTAGTCGACACTACGTCGAACTGCCTGCAACGAGTACGCCCCGTCATAGCGAGAGTATCGGGGGCCGCAGCAGGAAATCGGTGAGATATGCAGGGCTAGCCCGATGCTCAAGGTGCCGCCGCGGCGGCGGCGAGCCGCGTCAATCGGGCGGCCAGAGACGCAAAGTCGATACCCCAGCGCCTGCCCTGTGCAACGAGCGCGTCGGATGAAGGTGTCTGCGGGGCGTGCGAGCGAAATGCCAGTACCAGCAGATTGTCGTGACCCGGATTGCTCAGCAGCAGGATATCCGATCCGAATGTCTGGCGAATCCGCAGCAGGGCCTCGCTGATCTTCATGGCGTCGTCGAAGAGCAGGTTGAGCGTCAAGGTGCCATGCGCACTTAGGTGATTGCGACAGCCCTCGAGGAAGGCGGCCTCTGTAATCCAGCGGGGGGTGGTCTGGTTCTCCTCGAGATCAACCAGAATGTAGTCGTAGCGCCTGTTGCTGATCACGATGTGCTCACGGACATCGGCGATCTGCAGCTCCCAATTGCTGTCTGACGGCGGAAACTCGAAGTACTCGCGTGCCAGGCGCGCTACTGTAACCGATAATTCGATCGCGTCTCCGTGGACCTCGGGTGCCCGCGCATGCAGCCAGCGCGCAATGGCGCCACCGCCACAACCGGCCAGCAGGACGCGCTGCAGGGGGAGGCCGAACATCAGGTGCGCAAGCATCGCGCGGTTCACCGGGTTGGGCAGCACAGCCGAGTCGTGAATATTGATCTCGGTCTGCAGAATGACGTCGTCGAACCATAGGCTGCGGCGATCGCCGTCTTCCCAGATCTCCAGATGCGTGTCGTCGTTTTCCTCGCGGTAGATGCAGTGGCCGGACATCACACCAGGAACAGGCTGGCCAGCCCGAGAAAGGCGAAGAAGCCCACCACGTCGGTGACGGTCGTAAGCAACACAGACCCGGCGAGCGCCGGGTCGATGCCGACGCGCTCCAACAGCAGCGGCAGCACCGACCCGGTCACCGCAGCGAAAACCATGTTGATAGTGATGGCGGCGGCGATCAGCACTGCGATCGCAGTGCTTTGGAACCAGGCCCCGGCGATCACCGCCACGACCACAGCCCATATCAGGCTGTTCAGACTGCCCACCGCCAGTTCCTTCAGCAGCAGGGCCCGGACGTTCTTGCTGCTTAGCTGTCCAAGCGCGATACCGCGGATCGCCAGGGTCAGGGTCTGGCTGCCGGCGATCCCGCCCATACTGGCAACGATCGGCATCAGTACCGCCAGTGCGACGACCTTTGAAAGCGTCTCCTCGAACTGACCGATCACCCAAGAGGCGAGGAATGCGGTCGCCAGGTTGATGCCCAGCCAGAGCGCACGTCGGCGCGTGCTCGCCAACACCGGCGCGAACATATCCTCCTCTTCAGACAGGCCGGCGCGCCCCATGAACTGGTGCTCGCCCTCCTCTCGGATGACATCGATCACGTCGTCCACAGTGATACGTCCGAGCAGATGCCCCTCATCGTCGACGACTGGCGCGGACAAGATATCGTATGCCTCGAAGCGCCGCGCTACCTCGGTGGTCGGCAAGTCGGCCCGAATGGGCTGCATGTTCAGGCTCATCGCCTCGGCCACGGTGTCTTCCGGATTGCGGGACACCAGTTGCGACAGACGCAGCACGCCGAGATAGCTGTCATCACGATTCACAACGAACAGCTTGTCGGTGTCGCTCGGCACGTTGTCACCGAGGCGTCGCAGATAGCGCAGCACGACATCCAGCGTGACCTCCGGGCGGACGGTGACGGTATCCAGATTCATCAGGCCGCCGGCAGTGTCTTCCGAATAGGAGAGCACGGCTTCGAGCCGTTTGCGTCGCTGGTCATCCAGGGCGTCCATCACCTCGGCCGTGATCGCCGAGGGCAACTGCTGGACCAGGTCGGCCAGATCGTCGAGGTCGAGGTTTGCAGTCGCCGCCAGCACCTCCGCGTTATCCATATGGCGGATCAGCGCAGCGCGCACCTCGTCGGTGACCAGCAGCAGAATCTGACCGTCCTGCTCTTCATCGACCAAGTTCCAGATGATCTCGCGCTCACCCGCCGGCAGCGACTCCAGCATGTTCGCGATCTCTGCCGGAGCGAGACTGCGCAGCAGCCGGGTTGCCTCGCGCACCGCGCCCGATGCGAGGATGTCCTGCAAACGTTGCAAGCGCGTTTCTTCGCTGCTTTCCGTTGGGGTGCTCATAGCCTAGCCTGGAAATCTCACCGCTAGGACCGCAATAGGCCGGCGGCGAAAACAGGGTTTCATTGCTCGAAGTGGAGTCATGTGAATTCATACCGCTGCAAGTTCAAGCGCTTACCAGGCAGCCGTTGGCTGGCCGGTGAGATTTCCAGGCTAGACAGTGAATCAAATCGCCTGAATTCCAGCAGAGTTTAGCAGTCAGGCGTCGCGAAAGGCCCGCCGGCCTATGCAGATCAGGCCATCGGGGCGATCTCAATCAATGCGCGCGATCAAGCTCTTCCAGCAGGCTCGTGGGGTCTATCGTCTCCAGGTTGTTCATCGCCCGATGAACCGTCTCGGTCAGGCAGTTGACGTCGAGCTTGCGAATCTGTTGGTGCACATCAAGCAGTGCGGCAGGCTGCATGCTGAACTCGCGCAGACCCATCCCAAGCAACAGTGGCACGAAGCGCCCATCGCCGGCCATCTCACCGCACATACTGACCGGGATATCGGCGGCAATACCCGCCGCGATCACCTCGTGAATCAGCCGCAGTACTGCTGGATGCACCGGATCGTAGAGGTAGTTTACCTCGTCATCCACGCGATCTATCGCTAGGGTGTACTGGACCAGATCGTTGGTGCCGAGCGACATGAAATCGAGGCGCGTCGCGAATGCGCGCGCACTCAGGGCTGCCGCCGGGACCTCAATCATGCCGCCGATCGGAATCTGTGGATCATAGGCGATGCCGTCGGCTTCCAGATGTTGCATGGCCTGGCGAATGAGCCGCACAGCCTGCTCGATCTCCCAGACATTGGTCAGCATCGGCAGCATGATGCGCGTTCTACCGAATGCCGAGGCGCGTAAAATGGCCCTTATCTGTGGATAAAACAGTTCCGGCTCCTTGAGGCACAAACGGATCGCGCGCAGCCCCAATGCCGGATTGCATGCAGCCGCACTCGTGGTGGCGGTGCCGGGTTGTTTGTCGGCGCCCAGGTCGAGGGTGCGAATTGTGACCGGTTGACCCTGCATGCCTTCCAGGACCGCGCGGTAGACGTCGAAGTGTTCCTCCTCGCTGGGTGGCCGATCTCGGTTCATGTACAGGAACTCTGTCCGGTACAGGCCGATACCCTGGGCGCCGTTGACCCGCGCGGTCTCTACATCCTCAACCAGTTCGATGTTGGCCAATAGCTGGATCAGCTCGCCGTCCTTCGTGATCGCTGGCTGAACACCGCGCCGGCGAAGCGCCGCAGTGCGCGATGCATCGGCCGCCTGACGCGCAGCGAAATGCGCCAGCACGTCCTCGTCACAGTCGGCCAGCACGATCCCGGTACTGGCGTCGAGCACCAAAGGTTCACCGTGCTGCAGGCAGCGGCTGGCCGCGCGTGCGCCCACCACGGCAGGGATGCCCAGGCTACGCGCCAGAATCGCGGTGTGCGACATCGGTCCGCCGTAATCGGTCGCGAAGCCGGCGACGTCATACTTTTTCATCATGATGATGTCGGCCGGGGTAAGGTCCTCGGCCAGCACGATCTGGTGACGCAGTTCCTCGAACTGTGACTGATGCTGTTCGAGCAGGATGCCGAGAATGCGGTTGACGACATGATCTAGATCATCGCGCCGCATGCGCAAATAGGAGTCCTCGATATCTTCGAATATCCGGACGAGTGCGTCACGATGCTGCTGCAGCGCCCATTCTGCACTGGTGCCCTCGGCGCGAATCATCTGAATCGGTCGCCCGGAGAGCGCCTTATCCTGGAGCATCAGCAGATGGGTGTCGATGAACTCGCTGATCTCAGCCGGTGTGTCCGGCGGAATCTGCTCGCGCACACCCTGCAGCTGCAGGGCCGCGGTGCGCACCGCTGATTCGAAGCGTTCGATCTCGGTCTCGATCGCAGTCGCCGCCACCCAGCTGGGGGCCACGCACACCGGTCCGCGATTCAGCATGCAGGCATTGCCGATCGCCACACCGGTCCCGACACCGATGCCTGCGCACGCGATGGTCACTCGCCTTCACCAAACTTGTCTTCGATCAGTTCGACCAGCGCCTTCATGAGCTCTTCCTCACCCTCACCGTCCACCGTCAGCTGCAGCGCGGTACCCTTGCTGGCCGCCAGCATCATCACGCCCATGATGCTCTTGCCATTCACTCGCTGGCCCTGTTTTTCAAGCGTCACATCTGCGCCGAAGCCGCCGGCGAGCCCGACCAATTTCGCCGCCGCCCGTGCGTGCAGCCCAAGACGATTGACTATCGTGATCTCGCGGGAGAGCATCAGACCTGCTCTCGATTTCTTGTAATCGACTCCAGCGGACAGCTCATGATGCCGCGACTGCCACCCTCGGCGGCCTTGCTGGCAAGGGTATCCAGATCATCCTGCGGGTAGTTGAATACGCGAACGAGCATCGGTAGGTTTAGGCCGGAAAGCACAGTAGTACCGCGCTTATTGCACGCCATCTGCTGTGCAATATTGTGTGGCGTGGCGCCAAAAATATCGGTCAGTACCAACACGCCCGCGCCGCGGTCGAGAACCTTCAGCATGCTACACGCGCGCTCGTAGACTGGATCCAGCGGTGCATCCGGCGGCACTTCGAGGCACTTGATGGGCAGCGTGCTCTTCCCGACGATGCGACTGGCGATGTGCAACATGGCCGAGCCCACGCCCGGATGGGTGACCAACAGTACGCCGACGGTCATGGCAGCTCCCGGTGCTTACAAACGACGCTGCGCCCCTGCGACTCGAAAAACTGCGCCAGCTCTTCGACCAGGAACACCGAGCGGTGTTGACCGCCGGTACAACCGATGGCGATAGTCAGGTAGCTGCGCCCCTCGCCCTCGAAGCAGGGTATCCAGTGCGACAGAAACTCGGCGATGTGGGTCAGCAGGCCGCGCACCTGAGGATCATTTCCGAGAAAATCGGCCACCAGCTTGTCCTTGCCGGTGTGTGGTCGCAGATCGGCATGCCAATGTGGATTGGCTAGGCAGCGCGCATCGAAGACGAAATCGGCATGCCGCGGCACCCCGTGCTTGAAGCCAAAGGACTGCAACATAATCGACATCTCGCCGCTTTCACGTTCAGCAACCCGCGCCCGGATGATCTCGCGCAGTTCATGCAGCGTAGTCCGCGTGGTATCGATTTTGAGGCGGGCCAGGTCGAGCAGCGGGTCGAGCATCTCACGTTCAAGCTGGATGGCCTGCTCGAGTGTCCGTCCCTGTTCGGTCAGCGGGTGGCGTCTACGGGTCTCGCTGAAGCGCTGGATCAGGATGTTGTCGTCGGCATCGAGAAACACCACCTCGCAATCCACGCCGTGGTCGCGCAGCCGCTTGATCATCCCCGGTAGCTGGTTGAGTTCGGCGCCCGGGTTGCGGGCGTCAATGCCGATGGCGGTCAGGCCGCGGGTCCTGGTCGGTTGTACCGTTATGTCGCGCACCAAGGCATCGAACAGACTGACCGGCAGGTTGTCGATGCAATAAAACCCAACATCTTCAAGTACATGCAGGGCTATGCTCTTGCCGGAGCCAGATAGCCCGGTGACCAGTACCACCCGCGGTGGCTCGGTATCGTTACTACGCTTGGACATGGCTGCGGCGTTCGATCAGGCGATAATGACCTCCTCGAGACCACAAGTGTAGTGGTTAACGCGCGGCTTGACTGCCGGGCTGCTCAGTTTTGGTCCAGTATCGCCTGCTGTTGACGCTCGATGAGCACCTCGGCAGCATCGTAACCCTTCAGGCGCAGCAGGTGATTGCGTACCGCGGACTCCACCAGTACGGCGAGATTACGGCCCGGCGCGACGGGTACGGTGACCTGCGGAATCGACACGCCAAGGACGTCACGATCGGCATGCGCGCCCGACAGCCGATCCATTCCGGAGATCTGCTCCGCTGACATGCGCTTTAGATTCACGATGAGACGCAGGTACTTGCTGCGCTTAATGGCGCTATCACCAAACATCGCGCGAATGTTCAGGATCCCAAGGCCGCGGACCTCGAGGAACTCTCGCAATAGCGGCGGGCAGGTGCCGCTGATGATATCGGGTGCGATGCGGGTAAACTCCGGCGCGTCATCTGCCACTAAGCGGCTGCCCCGGGTGATCAGATCCAGCGCCAGTTCGCTCTTGCCGACCGCGGGGTCGCCGGTCAACAAGACGCCCATGCCCAGCACTTCCAGGAAGACGCCATGCAGAGTGGTCTTTTCTGACAGGAACAATGAGGCGTAATACTGCAGATTGTCCAGGACCTGACTGTCCGGCAGAGGCGAGCACATCAATGCGACGGCGGCATCATCCGCCATGCCGGGAAGCTCCGTTGGACACTCGACGTCATTGACCACGATGATCAACGCCGGCTCATCCTCGAGCAGTTGCTGCAGCGCCTGCCGGCGATTGCTTGGACGCAGACTGTCGAGGTACGCGAGTTCGGCAGGGCCGATCACCTGAACCCGGTTTGGATGTATGTAGTTTAGCGGCCCGGCGATGATGCCGGTGCTGATATCGTTGTCGGCCGCCAGCAGCTTCCGGTCAGCGCCGGCTTGGCCGGCGATCCACGTAAGCTGAAGGCGTTCGTGCAGGGCCTCGTACAGGTCCCGAACGCGGATCCTATGAGGCATGGAGGGCGGTGTTGCCGGTCAGGATCGCCAGCGCCTCGCCACCGTCCGCCTCGCGCAGCCGCTGGCGAAGGTCTGCTTCATTGAACATGCTCGCCAGCCGGGCGAGCAGCTGTAGGTGTTCCTCAGTGGCTTCTTCGGGCACCAGCAGCGCAAACACCAGATCGACCGGTTGACCGTCGAGGGCATCGAAGTCGACTGCCGCGGACAGGCGCAGAAAGGCACCGCGACTGTCGCTGATGCCGGGCATGCGGGCGTGTGGCAGCGCCACGCCGCCCGCAAGCCCGGTACTACCCAGACGCTCGCGCTCCAGCAGGCGCTCGAAGACCTGTTCGGCGCCGGATTCCTCGTCACTGCCGGCGAGCAGTCGCGCGGCACTCTCCAGCACACGTTTCTTGCTGGACGCGGGGTCGGCCACGCTGATGCTGCCGGATTCGAGGATGCCTGCGGGTAGCATGGGGGGCGAATGTCTCAGCCAGCGGATTCGAGCGACTCTCTGTGGCCGTTGCCGCGGTGGCTTTTTAGCTTTTCCTTGTGGCGAAGGACCTGGCGATCGAGTTTGTCGATCAGCGCATCGATGGCCGCATACATGTCAGCGTGCACTGCATCTGCGAAAACATCGGCTCCGGCCGCGTGCACTGTGGCCTCCGCTTTTTGATTGAGCTTTTCCACACTGAGGATGACATGCACATTGGTGACGTGATCGAAGTGACGTTCGAGGCGCGCGATCTTTTCGTCAACATAGGCCCGAAGCGGGTCGGTGATGTCGACATGGTGACCGGTCAGGTTCACTTGCATGGTTTTTCTCCTTGCGTTTGAGCGCTTCTAGGCCAAGCGCTTGCGTTCGTTCGACGGCGGGATCGCCATCGATTCACGATACTTGGCGACGGTCCTGCGCGCCACGTTTATGCCCTGATCTGCCAGTATGGACGCGATTTTGTTGTCAGACAGGGGTTTGTTCGGTTTTTCCGCGCCGATCAGTTTCTTGATCAATGCGCGAATCGCTGTCGCGGAGGCTTCACCACCGCTGGCCGTGCTGACGTGGCTGGAAAAGAAATACTTGAACTCGAAGGTGCCGCGCGGGGTATACATGTACTTTTGCGTGGTCACACGGGAAATAGTCGATTCATGCATCTCCAGCGCCTCAGCGATATCCCGCAATACCAGCGGTTTCATCGCCTCTTCTCCATACTCGAAGAAATTGCGCTGAAAGTCGACTATCCGGGACGCGACCCGCAACAGGGTATCGTTGCGACTCTGCAGGCTCTTGATGAACCATCGCGCCTCCTGCAGGTGATTCTTCAGGGTCACGTTGTCCGCGCTATTGTCGGCGCGCCGGATCATGCCGGCATACTCTGAGTTGACCCGTAATCGGGGGGCGGCTTCGGGATTCAGCTCGACGCGCCATTGATTGTTGCGCTTGTAGACAAACACGTCCGGCTCGATGTAACTCGTGGTCTGGCTGGCGATACTGGTGCCAGGGCGTGGATTAAGCGAACGAATCAGATGAATCACCGCCATCAGATCATCGCTGTCCAGCTTAAGCCTGCGTCGCATCTGCGTCTCGTCCTGGCTCGCGAGCAGGTCGAAGTTGTCTTCGACCAGTTCTATCGCCGCAGTGCGCCAGTCTAATTCCTCCGGCAGCTGGCGCAATTGGATAAGCAGGCACTCGCGCAGATCGCGTGCGGCGACCCCAGGTGGGTCGAATGCCTGCACCCGATGCAGCACTGCTTCGACTTCCTCGATCTCGATTTCGGGGTCGTCCATGCTAACGACGATGTCTTCCAGCAACGTCGTCAGGTAGCCGTCGTCGCTGACACCGTCGAGGATCGCCTCGGCGATTGCCAGGTCACTCGGGCTGAACGGGGTGAGCTGCATCTGCCAGACCAGATGATCACGCAGCGTCTCGCCGGTGCTTTGCTGATTGAGAAAGTCGTGTCCATCATCGCCGCCGGCCGGTCCCGCACCGCTGGCCGGCATCACGCTGTCATAGATGTCGTCCCAGACGGTATCGACCGGTAGTTCGTTCGGTATGCTGTCCGCCTCGATCTTGATCTCGGTCTCGTTATTGGGGTCGTTGACTGCCTGCTCAGATGCGGTGCTGTTCGGTTGTTCGTCCGACCCCCCCTTGTCGCTCGCGTCCTCTTCACGCCGGGAACCCTCTTCCTCGGTCTCCAACATTAAATTAGAGTCTAGCGCCTCCTGGATCTCTTGTTTCAGGTCGAGCGTCGACAGCTGCAGCAGCTTGATTGCCTGCTGCAGCTGGGGCGTCATTGTCAGGTGTTGGCCCAGTCGAAGCTGGATCGTGGGCTTCATGCGGTTACTTCTGGTACGAAAATTGTTTAAGTTTCCCTTGGACCCATTCTAGCGCAACTGAGACGGGTTCAAGAGAGACAGATGGTTATCTGTGTCGACCCCGTTCATACGCCTAGGCCAGCTCGCCCGACGCGGTCACCAAAATGCGCCTCAGAGTCGAAAGTGTTCGCCGAGATAGACCGCGCGGACGTCCGGGTTGGCGAGGATTTCCTCTGGCGACCCGAGGGCCAGTACTGCGCCCTCATTGATGATGTAGGCCCGCGCGCAGATCCCGAGCGTCTCGCGAACGTTATGATCGGTGATGAGAACGCCGATCCCACGCTCGGCCAGTTGCGTGACGATACGCTGAATATCGACGACCGATATGGGGTCGATCCCGGCAAAGGGCTCATCGAGCAGGATGAATCGGGGTTGGGCGGCCAGTGCGCGGGCGATCTCCAGGCGCCGGCGTTCGCCCCCGGACAGGCTGATTGCCTGATTATCGCGCAGATGCCGGATGCCGAACTCATGCAGCAGTTCATCACAAAGGTTGTTGCGTTGCGCACGATCCATACCACGGCGCGTCTCCAGGATGGCGAGGACGTTCTGTGCCACGGTAAGACGCCGGAACACGGACGGCTCCTGCGCCAAATAGCCCAAGCCGAGCCTGGCCCTGGCGTGCATCGCCTTATCGGTCACATCTTGGTCGCCGAGCAGCACGCGGCCCTTATCGGCGGGCACCAGACCGGCGATGATGTAGAAGCTCGTGGTCTTACCTGCGCCGTTGGGTCCCAGCAGACCAACGACCTCGCCCTCGTTGAGATGCAGCGAGATTCCATTGACTACGGTGCGTCCACGATAGCTTTTGACCAGGTCTTCGGCGGCAAGGTGCATCATCGTGGGCAGCAGGGTTGGGCTATTTGCCGGGCGCCTCAATCGAGATACGGACGCGCTGTTTGCCTGCGGCGGCGGCCCCGGCCTTGACTATCGATCGCACGCGGTCGTAGACGATGCGGTCGCTGCGCATGCGGTCTTCACCCTTCACCAACAGGGCATCGCCGTCCATCGTGAGATTCTCGCTGTCGACTTCGTACTCGACGTGACGCGCCTCTCCCTCCACCGGCCCCTCGGCGGCCTGCTGTTTGAACTTCACCGGGCGGCCCTCGGCGACTACTCTGGTGGTCTTGCGGTCGACTTGGTAGACGGTGACGACGTCGGCGCGCAGATGCATGCTGCCCTGGCGCAGGTCGACATCGCCCTTGTAGATGCTCACGCCCTTGGCCTCGTCGATGTCAACGCTGTCGGCCACCAACTCGATCGGCTGCTCCTTGTCCGACTCCAACGCCCGGGTGGGCGGTCCGACCAGCAGCAGGGCGATCAGAAGACTAACGCGGAACATAATGGCCTTTCACCTGCGAGAGAAGTTGGATGCGTGAGGGCGGACGAAACCAAGCCTGCATGCCTACCGCATTCAAGCGATCCGCGTTGCTCACTACCCTAACCTTTTCATCGGTTTCCGCATAGTCTTCGCGGGGCTTAACACGCAGTTCGCGGGTTTGCATACGAATCGGGCGGGTGGTGCCGCCGCCGGCGCGCTCGATCAGCACCTCGCCCTTGAGCAGAAGCAGACTGCCGTCGGCGGACATCCGGGCCCGTTCGGCGTCGACCTCCCACGGTGGTCCATCTGCCTGATACACCGTCAGATGGGGCTGTTCCAGTTCGGTGGTTTCGTCGCTGCTGAAATGGCGCAACCTCTGCGCACGCAGACGATGGGCGGGTACACCGGCTGGCGTCATGCGTGTCACGTCTAGTCCGACGACGTAGTAGTCGACGGTCCGTTGCGCACCCGTCACGGGGGCTGGATCATCCGGCTGGTTATGCTGCAATAGCCACCAACTGAGCGCTGCCGCGCAAACCAGCAGAACGGCCAGCAGCTGCCGATAATAGGCCATCCCTAATCCAGATAGGCCTGCATGGCCCCGCGCAGGGTTCCTTGCGCATCCATGAGCATTTCGCACACCTCGCGCGCTGCGCCACGGCCACCGCCGCTCGGTGTGACCCAGTGTGCGTGCTGCTTGGTCAGCCGATGGGCATCCTGCACGGCGATCGCCAGCCCCACCCGGGTCATCACCGGCAGGTCCACTACGTCGTCACCGACGTAGGCGATCTGCTCGTCACCCAAACCGGTGGCCTGTTTGACTTCCATGTAGGCCGGCAGCTTGTCGCGCCTGCCCTGGTAAACATGCTGGACGCCCAGGCTCTGCATGCGGATGCGGACCACATCCGAGGAGCGCCCGGTGATGATGGCGATCTGCACGCCGGAATTCTGCAGCATGACCATGCCGTGGCCGTCCTTGGAGTGAAAGGCCTTGTACTCCTGGCCGTCGTCACCGATGTAGAGGCTGCCGTCGGTCAATACCCCATCCACGTCGAACACGACAAGATGAATCGCGGCGGCTTTGGTCTGAATGTCTTGCATTGGTTCTCTCCGTTCGGTCATACGACGCCGGCGCGCAGCAGATCGTGCATGTTGAGCGCGCCGCACAGGCGCGAATCGCGGTCGACCACCAACAACGCATTGATTTTCATCTCCTCCATCACGTTCAGCGCCTCGGCTGCGAGCCGGTCGGGTTCGATGCGCCTGCCGCCGCGCGTCATTACCTCTGTCACGGTGGCCTGACGGATATCCGTACCGCCGTCGAGGCAGCGTCGCAGATCGCCGTCGGTGAAGATTCCGACCGGGCGCCCGTCACTGTCCACTATCGCGGTCATGCCCAGACCTTTAGCCGTCATCTCCATCAGGGCATCGCGCAGCGCGGCGTCCTGCCGGACCACGGGCATCTGGTCTCCGGTGTGCATAATGTCGTGGACATGCAACAACAGACGGCGCCCTAGGCTGCCGCCCGGATGCGACAGGGCGAAATCTTCAGCCGTAAAGCCGCGCGCCTCCAGCAGCGCAATCGCCAGCGCATCGCCCATCACCAGCGCGGCGGTCGTGCTGGCGGTCGGCGCGAGATCCAGCGGACAGGCCTCTTTGGCGACGCCGACATCGAGATTGACATCGGCCTCGCGCGCCAGGGTCGATTCGGCCTTGCCCGTCATGCTGATCAGCGGTGCGCCCATGCGCTTGATCAGCGGTAAGATGGTGACGATCTCGTGGGTCTCGCCGGAGTTTGACAGCGCCAGGACGACGTCGCCTGCTGTGATCATGCCGAGATCGCCGTGGCTGGCCTCGCCAGGGTGGACAAACAAGGCTGGGCTGCCGGTGCTTGCCAGCGTGGCCGCAATCTTGCTTCCGATATGGCCGGACTTGCCCATGCCGATGACGACGACACGACCCTTACAGCCCAGGATGTGCTGACAGGCCGTCACGAATTCATGGTCAATGCGCGATGCGAGCGCCTGGACTGCCTCGGCTTCGATGCCTATGACGCTCCGGCCCGATTCACAGAGTTGCGCCGCACTGGGGGTCATGGAGTGGTCTCCTTGCGTCAAATGGTCGGTGCGGCACGCCTCTGCAGGCAGTCCTTGGGCATTCGATAACGCAGTCCGGTAGATCCGCAGCGTGCGACCTCGGTGAAAAAAAGCGCCAGCGTCAGGCCCAGAAACAACAGAGGCAGGCAGAGGTCGAGATCGTGCCGTTTGCATTGTGGTCTCCCGACCCGAGAATTGTCGCGAATGCATGGCCCGCTGTCCAACGCCCAGGCTACCTTGATCCGCATGCCTTCAGTGGGCGCGGACCTTGATCTGGCCGCAACGCGCGCAGCGGTAGCGGGTGACCAGTTTGCCAAGTTGGACATCGAATACCGACTGCTTGTCCACCTGCCACTTGTGATGCCCGTTGCGACACAGTGTCTTGCCGCGGTGTCGGTCGCTCGCCTTGACGCGCCTGAAAGGTAGAATCTCGCCCATTGCGGTTTCCGGAGGTGGTTGCGGCTGTTGCGCAATATTACCGTCTGCTGGGCAGCGGCGGCTGGCCGCAGCCAACAAGGCGGACAGGCTGCTGCCTAGCCTGGAAATCTCGCCAGATGTGCCAACGATTGCGATGCTGTCCTTGCGGTTGTCGACCGGACAGTCGCTCATCCGGGCAGTTTCGCGAAGTGTTTCCGCGGTTAGAGCGGTTTGACGGCCGCGACGCTTGACGCACCCTGCCTGGCTCCTCAGAATCATCGGCTCGCAGTCGATTACCGCCTGTTTATAAAAGCATTTTCATGAAATCACGCCGCCGCAGGGGAAAAATGATCCGCCAACCACGCGCTAAAGACACCTTGGTGCGGATCCGCGATCTGACCTTTCATCGCGGCACGCGCGCGATATTCGAAGGGGTCGACATCGAGATACCACGCGGTGCCGTGACGGCGATCATGGGACCGTCGGGGTCGGGCAAGACCACGCTCCTCAAGCTGATCGGTGGTCAGCTGACGCCGGATGCGGGCCGCATCGAGGTCGACGGACAAGACGTACACGCCCTGTCGACGCGCGATCTCTATCGGCTGCGGATGCGCATGGGGATGTTGTTCCAGAGCGGGGCGCTGCTGACCGATCTGTCGGTTTTCGATAATGTCGCCTATCCGCTGCGCGAGCATACCCGACTGACGCCATCGATGATCCGCAAGCTGGTGCTGTTGAAGCTCGAGGCGGTCGGCCTGCGCGGCGCCCACCAGTTGATGCCGAGCGAGCTGTCGGGTGGTATGGCGCGCCGCGTCGCGTTGGCGCGCGCTATTGCGCTGGATCCGATGATGATCATGTACGACGAGCCTTTCACCGGCCAGGATCCTATCTCCATGGGTGTGCTGGTACAGCTCATTCGTCGGCTCAACGACGCTGCACGCATCACCAGTGTGATCGTTTCCCACGACGTGGCGGAGACATCGCAGATTGCAGATCTCATCTATGTCATCTCGAACGGCCGGGTGATCGAGTCGGGACCGCCACAGACGCTGCACGACAGCGGCGGCGAATGGACGCGCCAATTCATGCAGGGGCTGGCCGATGGGCCAGTGCCATTCCATTATCCCGCGCCGGAGCTGGCACTCGACCTGTTTAGGAGGCTGGTTTGATGGAATGGCTGGCCACATTGGGTCGCCGCGGGCTGTCCTTGTCTGCCCGCCTCGGGCGGGCCAGTCTATTGATGCTGGCGATGCTCAGAGGACTGCCTGCCCTGCTGCGCCGGCCACGCCTGCTGTTGGAGCAGTTGTTGTCGGTCGGTGTGCTGACGGTGTTGATTGTGGCCGTTTCGGGCATCTTCGTCGGGATGGTGCTGGGCCTGCAGGGCCACTACATCCTGTCGCGCTTCGGCGCCGAAGCGACCCTGGGTGTGATGGTGGCCGCATCGCTGGTCCGTGAACTGGGTCCGGTGGTCACGGCACTCCTGTATGCCGGTCGCGCAGGGTCGGCGATGTCCGCCGAGATCGGCTTGATGAAAGCGACTGAGCAGTTGTCCGGTCTAGAGATGATGGCGGTCAACCCAGAGCACCGGGTGCTGACGCCGCGCCTGATTGCCGGGATCATTTCCATGCCGCTGCTTGCGGCGATGTTCAGTGTGCTCGGCGTGTATGGCGGCTGGTTCGTGGGCGTGGGGCTCTTGGGCGTGGACGAGGGGACCTATTGGGCGCAGATGCAATCGCAGATCGATTGGAATGACGACGTGCTCAATGGGGTAATCAAGTCCGTCGTGTTCGGGGTGGTCTGTACCTGGATCGCCATTTTTCAGGGCTATGAGTGCGTGCCGACGTCTGAAGGGGTGAGTCGGGCGACGACGCGCACGGTGGTACATTCATCGCTGGCCGTACTCGGGCTGGACTTCGTATTGACCGCGATGATGTTCGATTGAGCGTGCAAAGGACCCGACTATGTCGAAAATGAGACAGATAGAGATTTTGGTAGGCGCCTTCATGGCGGCCGGTTTCGTCGCATTGTTTTTTCTGGCGATGCAGGTCAGCAACCTGGGTACGGTGAATACCGGAGGCTCTTATAAGGTGTTGGCGCGGTTCGACAATATCGGGGGTTTGAAGGTCAAATCCCCGGTCACCATGGCGGGTGTAGAAGTTGGTCGCGTGGTCGATATCTACTACGACCGCAAAGATTTCCGCGCGGTCGCGGTTCTGGGAATCTATTCGCAATACGATGGGATTCCTGATGATACCTTCGCTAAGATTCTCACGGCGGGGCTGCTCGGCGAGCAGTACGTCGGGCTGGACCCGGGCGGCAGCGACCAAGTGCTTGGAGACGGCAGCGAGATCCCCATCACCCAGTCTGCCCTCGTGCTGGAGGAGATCATCGGGCAGTTCATCTACGGCAAGGCGCAAGAAGGAGCGAACTGATGGAAACTCTGACGGTCATCCGCCGGGCTCTGGCCATTCTTTTCCTGCTCACGTCCTTCGCGGTCGCTGCGGTGGAAGATCCGCAGCAGATGGTGCGTGAGACGGGCGACCGCATCCTGGCCGAGTTGGACACCCGCAAAGCCGATCTGCAGAACGACCCCAGCCTTATCTACCCATTCGTCGAGACCATGATCTTGCCGCTGTTCGACTTTCGCTTCATGTCGCAGTCGGCGTTGGGGCGTTTCTGGCGGAATGCCAGCGAGGGGCAGAGAGAGGCGCTTACCGTCGAGTTCCGCGAACTGCTGGTCCGGACCTATGCCTCGGCTCTGCTCGATTACACAGACCAGAACGTCGAGCTGCTACCAGTGCGTTCCCAGCCGGATGCGACCCGGGTAACGATCCCCACCCGACTGCAAGCGCCTGGTGCACCGCCGATACCGATGGACTATCGCTTGCGCCTCAAAGGTGACAAATGGCTGATCTATGATGTAGTGATCGACGGCGTCAGTCTGGTAACCAATTACCGGAGCCAGTTCGCGGCCGAGGTCCGGCGCGGCGGTGTGGACGGCCTGATCCGCACGCTGGCCTCTAAGAATGAGCGGGTGAGTAACTGATCGTGGCGAGCCTGACGCCTGCAGGTGAGGGGCGCTGGGCGGTGGGCGGTGTGCTCGATTTTGACACAGTGCCCGAGATCTGGCCGGCGCTGGATGCACTGCTCACAAGCACCAGCGATAGCCAGCTGACTTTGTCGTTGGCACAGGTCAGCCAGGCCAATAGCGCAGGCCTGGTCATGCTGCTTGAGGCACGTGATCGTGCGCGCCAGCTGAACTGTCGACTGGATCTGGTCGATGTCCCCCAAGACCTTCACGACCTCGCAAGCGTGTCGCAATGTGAAGCGCTGATCGCCGAAGGCCACGCCTGACGCTAGCCTGCACCCTCCCGCTGATGCGGGATTTTCTTTATCATGGATAACTGTTTCCGTTCCCTGGCGCGGTCTCCGCGTGGCCATCCATGGATAAACTGATCATCATCGGCGGCAAGCCCCTGTCTGGCGACGTCCGTATCTCCGGCGCGAAGAATGCCGCACTGCCGATCTTGGCGGCGACCCTGCTGGCCGAGCAGCCCATGGTCATCGGCAATATTCCGCACCTGCGCGACATCACCACCACGATGGAGCTGATCGGACGCATGGGGGTGGAGCTCACGGTCGACGAGACGATGCGCGTCGAGGTGGACGCCAGTAAACTCGACAATCCCTTCGCCCCTTATGAGCTCGTCAAGACCATGCGAGCGTCCATCCTGGTGCTCGGACCGTTGCTGGCGCGCTGTGGTCAGGCCGATGTCTCGCTGCCGGGCGGCTGCGCCATCGGTTCACGTCCGGTCGACCTGCACATTGACGGACTACGGGCGATGGGCGCGGAGATTACCGTCGATGGTGGCTATATCAAGGCCCGTGCGAATCGGCTCAAGGGCGTGCGTCTGGTGCTTGACCTCGTCACCGTGACCGGAACCGAGAACCTGATGATGGCCGCGACACTCGCCGATGGTGTCACCGAGATCGAGAATGCGGCGCGCGAACCCGAGGTAGTCGATCTGGCCAACTGCCTGAAGGCAATGGGCGCCAGGATTACCGGGGCCGGTACCTCGACCATCACCGTCGAGGGTGTCAAATCGCTCCACGGCACGGAGTTCAGGGTGTTGCCAGACCGGATCGAAACCGGGACCTTTTTGGTCGCTGGGGCGATCAGTCGCGGACGGGTCAGGGTACGGGATACCGACCCCGCGCAGCTGGATGCCGTGCTACAGAAATTGCGCGAGGCCGGGGCCGATCTGGAGGTCGGCGAAGACTCGATTTTGTTGGACATGCACGGCCAGCGGCCGCGCGCGGTGAATGTTCATACCGCCCCCTATCCGGCCTTTCCGACGGACATGCAGGCCCAGTTCACCGCGATGAACAGTGTTGCCGAGGGGGTTGGCACCATTACCGAAACGGTGTTCGAGAATCGCTTCATGCATGTGCAGGAGCTGCAGCGGATGGGCGCCAGGATCAACGTGGAGGGCAATACCGCCATCTGCAGTGGCATCTCGCGGCTGACAGGGGCGCCGGTGATGGCCACCGACCTGCGCGCCTCGGCGAGCCTGGTGCTGGCAGGACTGGTCGCCGACGGCGAGACGCTCGTCGATCGCATTTACCATGTCGACCGCGGCTATCAGAACATCGAAGACAAGTTTGCCGGCCTTGGCGCGCAGATTCGTCGGGTGCCAGGGTGAGAGGTGCGACATGACGGCTGAGATTGCGGCACCGCTGAAAATCGCGCTTTCGAAAGGACGCATTTTCAGAGACACATTGCCGCTGCTGAGACAGGCCGGTGTTGAGCCTTTGGATGATCCCGACACCAGCCGCAAACTCATCCTCGCTACCTCCCACCCGCTGGTGAAGTTCGTCCTGATCCGTGCCACCGATGTGCCGACCTATGTCCAGTGGGGTGCGGCCGATCTCGGCGTGGCCGGCAAGGATGTCCTGATGGAGCACGGTGGTGAGGGTCTGTACGAACCACTCGATCTCAAGATCGCCCGCTGCCGGATGATGGTCGCCGGTCGTCCCGAGGCCGACATCAGCGCGCGGCGTCTGCGCATCGCCACCAAGTACGTGAACTCGGCGCGCGCCTTCTTCGCCAATCGCGGCCAGCAGGTGGAGGTCATCAAGCTTTACGGCTCGATGGAGCTTGCCCCATTGGTCGGCTTATCTGAAGTCATCGTCGACCTGGTCGAATCCGGGAATACGCTGCGGGCCAACGGTCTCGTGCCGCTGGAGCATATGCACGACATCAGCGCGCGCCTGGTGATCAACAAGGCGTCGTGGAAGATGAAGCATGCCAGCATACTGGCACTGGTCGGTGCACTGCGCGAGGCGGTAGGCGATGACTAGCCGAGGCCCCAGGTAACCAGAAATGCGCCGAAGATGCGACGCTGTGCAGGACGCCGGGCAGCTGCACCGCAAGTCGGTTGAAGGCTATGCTCAGCCTGCCGCGTTCCGCGACGGCGTTTCTTTCGGCTGGATGATCCAGGTGTCCCGCAATGGCTGATATACGCAAACTGACGACTGCAGACAAAGATTTCGGGCAGCAACTCGACGCGCTGCTGGCCTGGGAATCGGTCTCGGATGCTTCCGTCAATCAGGTCGTCCAGGAGGTGATTGGCGAGATCCGTGCGCGTGGGGACGCGGCCCTGGTCGATTACACCCAGCGATTCGATGGCTGGGTGGCCCAGTCGCCCGCTGATCTGCAGATCCCGCTGACCCGCCTGCGACAGGCCTGGGAGGCGATTCCCGCCCGACAGCGCGAGGCGCTCGAACACGCGGCTGGTCGCGTGCGCGCCTATGCCGAGCGGCAGAAGATGGAAGGCTGGACCTACTCCGAGCCCGACGGCACGCTGCTGGGGCAACAGGTCACGCCCCTCGACCGCGTCGGTCTCTATGTCCCTGGCGGCAAGGCCGTCTACCCCTCGTCGGTGTTGATGAACGCGCTGCCGGCCAAGGTGGCCGGCGTGGCCGAACTGATAATGGTCGTGCCGACCCCGCGGGGTGAACTGAACGAGCTGGTGCTGGCGGCGGCACACGTAAGCGGGGTCGATCGTGTCTTTGCCATTGGAGGCGCCCAGGCGGTGGCCGCGCTGGCGTATGGGACGCAGTCGGTGCCGCCGGTCGACAAGATCGTCGGTCCGGGCAACATCTATGTGGCGACGGCCAAGCGTACCGTGTTTGGACAGGTCGGCATCGACATGGTGGCCGGGCCATCTGAGATCCTGGTGATCTGCGACGGTCAGACGGATCCGGATTGGATCGCAATGGACCTGTTCTCGCAGGCCGAGCACGACGAGGACGCCCAGTCGATACTGCTGTGCCCGGATGCCGATTTCATGTCGCAGGTCGAGCGCAGCATCGATCGTCTGCTGCCGGAGATGAGCCGGCGCGAGATTATCGCCACGGCGTTGCGTGCGCGTGGCGCGCTGATCGTCTGCCGCGACCTGAACGAGGCGGCCGAGGTCGGCAATCGCATCGCCCCCGAGCACCTCGAGTTGTCGGTTGCTGATCCGCAGGCCCTGCTGTCGAAGATCCGCCATGCCGGCGCGGTGTTTATGGGGCGTTACGCCTCCGAGCCGCTGGGTGACTATTGCGCGGGGCCGAATCATGTGCTGCCAACCTCGCGCACTGCGCGCTTCAGTTCGCCACTCGGGGTGTACGATTTTCAGAAGCGAACCAGCGTGATCATGGTGTCGGCCGAGGGTGCCCGGACCCTGGGCCGGACCGCCTCTGTCCTGGCGCGGGGCGAGGGCCTGGAGGCGCATGCGCGTTCGGCGGAATTCCGGATCGACGACTAGCCTGGACTAGCCATGTCTTGCTGCACGCCGCGCGTGGGCCGCCGCGCACCGCGGATCGCGCGCAACCACTTAAACGCGGAACGCTGGCACTCAGATTCAGCACTCAGGACTCACCGACTCACAGCACAGCATGTCATGTCCGACTCATTGAACGACCTTGTATCGCACTGGGTTCGCCCGGAGATCCGCGCGCTGACGGCCTATCGGGTCCAGTCCGCGGCTGGGTTGATAAAGCTGGATGCGATGGAGAACCCCTACACCTGGCCCGCGGCGCTGCGCGACGCCTGGGTCGATATGCTGCGCGGCACAGCCGTCAACCGCTACCCCGATCCGACCGCGCACGCCCTGAGCGAGCGTCTCAGGGAGGCGATGGCGGTGCCTCCGGGGATGCGCGTGCTGCTGGGCAACGGCTCGGATGAGCTGATCCAGATGATCGCCATGAGCCTCTCAGGTGCGTCCGCGAGTGTGCTGTCGGTCGAGCCGACCTTTGTGATGTACCGCCTGATCGCGATCTTCTGCGGTATGCGCTATGTCGGGGTGCCGTTGCAGGCCGACGATTTCAGCCTCGACCTGCCTGCCGTGCGGCAGGCGATGGAGGAACATCAACCGGCGGTGGTGTTTCTGGCCTACCCGAACAATCCCACCGCCAACCTGTTCGACGAAAGTGCCGTGGTCGACATTATCCGCGCCGCACCCGGGCTGGTCGTGGTTGACGAGGCCTATGCGCCCTTTACCGACGCGAGCTTCATGCAGCGTCTGGGCGAGTTCGAAAACCTGGTGGTGATGCGCACAGTGTCCAAGATGGGCCTAGCCGGGCTGCGTCTGGGCCTGCTCGCCGGCCCCCCGGCCTGGTTGAATGAGTTCGACAAGGTACGACTGCCCTACAACATCAACGTCCTGACCCAGGCGAGCGCCGAGTTCGCGCTGCGCCATCGGCAGGTTTTCGACCGCCAGACGCGGCAGATCCGCGCGGCGCGTGAGGGTCTGGCCGCAGCCGTCGCGCGCCTGCCGGGCGTGAGGGTCTATCCCTCTCAGGCGAACTTTCTGCTGCTGCGCACCCCGCCGGGCATGGCCACCCCGTGGTTCGACGGCCTGCGTGACCGCGGCATCTTGATCAAGAAACTCGATGGTGCACACTCGCTGCTGGCCGACTGCCTGCGGCCGACGGTCGGCACCGACCAGGAGAACGATGCATTGATCGCAGCGCTGGGCGAGGTGTCGGCCGACTGAGACTCGACCGATCGCGGCGCCGATCATCCGGCGTCCTGACAGGCACATCGGTAGTCGAATCTGTCTCGTACGGCGCGCAACCGGCGCAGCAGATCGTCACGGTCGCCGGCAAACACGGCCACGCTGGGGTCATTGCGATCAAATCGCTGGTGCACCATGAGTTCTGCGGCAGGCAGCCTGTCATCCCGCTGTCCGTCGCTGATGCCCCGACAAATGGGGCACTCATCGAGCAGGCCGGCGGCGAGGTCGATCTCGATGGCGACCGCATCGCGGGCTGCGCCGGGCCGTCTGAACAGATCGAAGAAGCCCATGGTGCTTAACCTGAAAATCTCACCGGCCGGCCAGCCGCGGCCGCTCGCCGACGATCGCTACTTGTTCCAGTTCGCTGCCGTCGCGCGAGACGGTAAGCGACAATGGCGAGCCGGGGGGCCTGCTGGCGATGCGCGCCAGTATCTGCTGCGCACTCGTGACCGGTCTGCGATCGATCTTGACAATAAGATCGCCGGGTTTGAGTCCTGCGAGATCGCCAGGCCCACCCTCCAGCACACCCGATACCAGTATGCCTTCGCGAAAGTCGATCCCCATGGACTCGGCCAGCGCGGCCGTCAGATCCTGGCCGGAGATGCCCAGCCAACCACGAATGACGCGGCCGTTCTCGATGAGCTGGGCCATGACCTCTTTGGCCAGCTGAATGGGGATGGCGAAGCCGATGCCCAGCGAGCCGCCACTCTGCGAAAAGATCGCGGTATTGATCGCTACCACGTCACCGATGGCGTTGATCAGCGCACCGCCAGAGTTACCGGGATTAATGGCCGCATCGGTCTGGATAAAATTCTCGAACTCGGTGATGCCGAGTTGATTCCGTCCGGTCGCGCTGACGATGCCCATGGTCACCGTCTTCCCCACACCGAAGGGATTGCCGATGGCCATCACGACATCGCCGACCTGCAGCGCACCGGCCTCGCTCAGGCGCGCGACAGGCAGTTTGCTGCCTGCTGCCTGCAACACCGCGATATCGGTCTCCGGGTCACTGCCGACGAGTCGCGCCGGCAGATTGCGACCGTCCCCGAGGACTACCTGGATCTCGCTGGCGCCCTCGATCACGTGGTTGTTGGTCAGCACATAGCCGTTGGGGTCGACAATGACGCCCGACCCGAGGCTGTTCTCGCGCTTGATCCGCGGGCGATTGATCTGGTTGCCGAAAAAATGCTTGAACAGGGGCTCGTCGAGCAGTGGATGGGGCTTTTCACGGGTGATTTTGGTCGCAAAGACGTTGACGACCGCAGGGGCCGCACGCCTCACTGCCTCGGCATAGGACACAGGTCCACCGCTGCGCTCGAGCAGGATGGGCGCGGGAGTAATGGCCGGGGTGCGGCCGACCAGGTCGGGTCTCAGCAGCAGGACCACGAAGGCGGCGGCGAGACCGGTAGCGATGGACGTAAACAGGAAGGTGAATGCGCGATACCACTTCATGCGCATACACTAGCATGTCAAACCAGGCCCCCGGCACAAGTTGAAATGGCCAGACTCGACGACATCGTGGTGTACTGTGATGAACGGCTGGATGCCTCCGCGTTCGACGACTATTGCCCGAACGGCCTTCAGGTCCAGGGGCGCGATGAAGTGGCCCGCCTGATATCCGGTGTCACCGCCAGTCAGGCCCTGGTGGATGCGGCAGTCGCCGCAAGTGCGGACCTGCTGCTGGTGCATCACGGCTATTTCTGGCGGGGTGAGGCGGCGCCGCTGGTGGGCATTAAGGGCCGGCGACTAAAGGCCCTGCTGAGGGCCGATACCAGCCTCCTGGCCTATCATCTGCCGTTGGATGCGCATGAGACGCTGGGCAATAATTATCAGCTGGGCCTGCGGCTGGGTTTCGAGGGGGCGGCACGGGTTGCGGGTCTTCTGTGGGGTGTGGATCTCGCGCAACCCACTGGCGCCGACGCCTTGGTAGATAGGGTCGCAAAGGCGCTGGATCGTACACCGCTGGTGATCGGGCCGGCCGGCCTGGTGCGCCGGGTCGCCTGGTGTACCGGCGCAGCACAGGGCATGATCGAACAGGCGGCCGCGGCCGGTTTCGATGCCTTCATCAGCGGTGAGATCTCTGAACAGACGGTGCATCAGGCGCGCGAGTTGGGGATGCTCTACCTCGCCGCCGGTCATCACGCCACCGAACGCTATGGCGTGCAGGCGCTGGGGGCAGCGGTCGCAAACCATTTCGGGATCGCGCACCGGTTTATTGACATCGACAATCCGGTTTGAACGGCGAGGGCTTTACGGGCGCATTTATTCGACGTTTTCTGGTCACTGTGTGCATTGGTTGACCGCGCTATCGCCTTATTAGAAAATCCGCGGTCGACTGAGGAAATTCAGTATATTATTAAGATTCAAACCGAAATCAGGGCGGTCTCTTTCACGTCCGCATTCGGGTCTTTTGGAGCCCACTCATGAGTATAGAAGAAGGCGTAGACCTCAAGAAACGCCGCTTCCTGACCGTCGGCACGGCCGTCGTGGGAGCGATCGGCGCCGGCTTTGCCGCCGTTCCCTTCATCGCGTCCTGGAACCCTTCGGAGCGTGCCAAGGCCCTTGGTGCGCCGGAAGAGGCCGACATCACCAATCTCGAGCCCGGGGCTCTGCTGCGCGTCAAGTGGCGTGGCAAGGTGTGCTGGGTCGTGAACCGTACCGAGCAAAACATCGCTGACCTCAAGACCCTGACGGACAAGTTGGCCGATCCAAATTCAGAGGTCCCCCAGCAACCCCCGTATGCGCAAAACGAGACGCGCTCGATAAAGCCCGAGTACGCGGTCCTGGTCGGAATCTGTACCCATCTGGGCTGCTCGCCAACCTATCGTCCCGAGGTGGCACCGGCCGATCTCGGCGATGATTGGAAGGGCGGATTCTTTTGCCCCTGTCACGGTTCGAGCTTCGACCTCGCCGGTCGGGTCTACAAGGCCGTACCGGCGCCGACCAACCTGGTCGTGCCGCCCCACCAATACCTGTCCGAAAACGTGATCCTAATCGGCGTAGACGGAGGTGCCGTATGAGCTTAATGACCTGGATCGATGACCGCTTCCCGGCCACCAAGGTCTGGAATGAGCACCTGGCGCAGTACTACGCGCCCAAAAACATGAACTTCTGGTACTTCTTCGGCTCGCTGGCCATGTTGGTGCTGGTCAACCAGATCGTGACCGGAGTGTGGCTGGCGATGATGTACAAACCGTCGGCAGCCGATGCCTTTGCGTCGGTCGAGTACATCATGCGCGATGTCGACTACGGCTGGCTAATCCGTTACATGCATTCGACCGGCGCCTCGGCATTCTTCCTAGTCGTCTACTTCCATATGTTCCGTGCCCTGATCTATGGTTCGTATCAGAAGCCGCGCGAGCTACTGTGGATCATCGGCGTGCTGATCTACCTGGCGATGATGGCGACCGCGTTCATGGGCTACCTGCTCCCCTGGGGGCAGATGTCCTATTGGGGCGCCCAGGTCATCGTCAACCTGTTTGCCGCCTTCCCGTTCGGTATCGGAGAGCCGTTGTCGATATGGATTCGCGGTGACTACGTGATATCGGACGCGACGCTGAACCGCTTCTTTGCACTACACTTCCTGCTGCCTTTCGTGCTCGCGGCGCTGGTGTTCCTTCACATAGTCGCGCTGCACAAGGTCGGTTCCAACAACCCGGACGGCGTCGATATCAAGAAAGTCAAAGACGAGAACGGCATCCCGCGCGACGGCATCGCGTTCCATCCCTATTACACCGTCAAGGATTCGGTGGGCGTGGGCGTGTTTCTGATCTTCTTCACTGGCGTGATCTTCTTCTGGCCGGATTTCGGCGGCCTGTTCCTCGAGCCGCCGAATTTCGAGCCGGCAAACCCGCTCAAGACGCCCGAGCACATCGCGCCCGTTTGGTATTTCACGCCCTTCTACGCGATGCTGCGTGCCGTGCCGCCGATGTTCAGCTCCCAGTTTCCGGGCGTGATCGTGATGTTTGCGGCCATATTGATACTCTTCTTCGTGCCCTGGCTGGACCGCAGCCCGGTCAAGTCGATCCGTTACAAAGGCATGCTGTCCAAAATCGCCATCGCGATCTTTGTTGTCACCTTCGTCGTACTGGCGTGGTTGGGTATGCAGTCCTCCACGCCGGCCAAGACCCTGCTGGCGCAGATCTTCACGGCGATCTACTTCGCGTTCTTCCTGCTGATGCCCTTCTATACCAAGATGGAAAAGACCAAGCCGGTGCCTGAGCGGGTGACGTCATGAACAAGCTGTTCGGTGTCATGGCGCTGAGCCTGCTGTCGTTCGCCCTAATGCCGCTGACGGCGACAGCCGCGGGTGGTGAGGTCAAGCTGCAGCAGGCCAACGTCGACCTCAGTAACAATGCGGCCATCCAGCGCGGCGCCAAGTACTTCGTTAACTACTGTATGGGGTGCCACTCTGCCCAGTATGTCCGGTATAAACTGTTCACCGAGGTCGGCCTGACCGAAGATGACATCGAGGACAATCTGATATTCACCGACGGCAAGGTCGGTGGCCTGATGAAGATCGCCATGCCGGAAGACGATGCCGCAAGGTGGTTTGGTGCCGCAGCGCCGGACCTGACCCTGACCGCCCGCATCAAGCATGGCGGCGCGGATTGGATCTACAGCTACCTAAAAGGCTTCTACACGGACCCATCGCGGCCCTTGGGCGTCAACAACACGGTATTCGCCAACGTGGGGATGCCGCATGTGCTTTGGCGACTGCAGGGTATCCAGGATCCGGTATACAAATACGAGGTGCATCATGAGGGGCATACGGTCGCCTCTTTCGACAACGAGGCCGAGGCGGAAGCCTATGCCAAGGAGCGCGGCGAGACCTACCGCCTGGAACGCGTTGTCGATCGACTCGAGTTGGTGCAGCCCGGGAGCATGACCCCGCTCGAGTACGATCAGGTGGCGCGCGATCTGGCTACCTTCCTTACCTTCATCGCGGAACCGATGAAGCTTGAACGCCAGCGCATCGGGGTGTGGGTGCTGCTGTTTTTGATCGTGTTTACTGTCCTGGCCTACTTCATGAAGAAGGAATGGTGGAAGGACGTCCACTGATTATTCCCACTTCCGGCGGGAAATGAAGGGCGCATAGTCTGGTATACTATGCGCCCTTTTATGTCCCGTACCCGCGCTGGCGCTGGACGGCAACAACCGGGAGTAAACATTGATGACCGCCGTCGCCACCCGCCGCTCCGTGATGACTCTGTTCTCCGATCCACGAAGTCTACACAGTCATCGCGTGCGCATGGTGCTGGCCGAGAAGAACGTCACCTGCGATATCATTGATGTGGATCCCATGAACACGCCCGATGACGTCATGGATCTGAATCCCTATGGTACTGTTCCGACGCTGGTGGATCGCGACCTTGCGCTCTACGACTCGCGCATCATCTGCGAGTACCTGGACGAACGTTTCCCACACCCGCCGCTGCTACCGGTAGACCCGGTTTCGCGCGCAAGCGCCCGCCTGTACATGTTTCGTGTGGAGAACGACTGGTACGGTCTGGTTGACCAAATCCTGGCGGGCGGCAAGCCTGCGACCAAGGCGCGCAAAGAGCTGCGCGAGGGTCTGACCGCGGCAGCGCCCGTGCTGGCGCATCGTCCCTTTTTCATGAGTGACGAGTTCAGTCTGGTGGACGCGAGTATTGCACCGTTGCTATGGCGCCTCCCGATGCTTGGCGTCGAGATTGCTGGCCATGAGGCCAAGCAGGTCAACACTTACGCTGGCGGCCTGTTCACGCGCAACGGCTTTGTCGCCAGTCTCACCGAACAAGAGCGCGAGATGCGCCGCTAGCTGTCTATCCCCTAGCGCGCAGCATGGGCTCTATGACATCGAATCGACCCTACCTTATTCGAGCGCTGTACGAATGGCTGGTCGATAACGATCTGACCCCCTATCTGCTGGTCGACGCCAATCGTGAGCCCGTGCATGTTCCAGAGCACTACGTCGAAGATGGTCGGATTGTACTTAATGTCAGCCCGAATGCGGTTCGTGATCTAACGCTCGGCAACGAGCTGATCGCGTTCGAGGCACGTTTTGGCGGAACGGCGTTTTCCATCTCACTGCCGCCGGATGCGGTACTCGGCGTCTATGCGCGGGAGAACGGGAAGGGGATGCTGTTCCCCGAGGAAGGCCTGCAGGAACCGGAGCCGCCGCAACCCGACCCGCCGGCGCCGTCACCCAACGGCCGGCCATCGCTGAAGGTGGTGAAGTAGCGGCCTCAGCGGTCCTTGCGTCGGAACGGGATGACTTTGCGCTCCTTGTCGGCAACCGGGGCAGTCGTCTGCGTCTCCGCCCGAACGACCTCGATCGGCGGCTTGTCGCTCTCTTTCATCAGGCCGTCGTCGATCGCCTCGAGCCGCGTACCCAGCATCAGCACATAACCGATCCGACGCCCGACGCCCTCGAGGCTGAACTCGAAGCGAAACATGCGGCGCAGGCGCAATCCCTCTGTGGTCCAGCGCATGCCGAATCGCACCGGTGCGACCGTATCGTCCAGAAACTGCAGCCCGCGTTTTTCACAGTGACGGCGTGCGAGGATGGTCGCGAACTCGCGCGCACGAGCGGCGCTCAGCCAGACCAAGGCGAGCGCCAGGAGTACCAGAAACGGCAGCAGGGTAGTGATCATGATGCGTGTCGTCTCGTCACCGGCCAGAAACAGAGCATACACGCTGGGCGCAGTTCGCGGATATCTTGAGCCCTTGATGTGGCCTCATCCGCTAAGGCGATCACGGCGCAGGCGTGAGCGCACGTCGAACAGGCGTTTTGATCCCAGCAATACCGCGGCCATGCTGCCCAGGCCGGTGCCGGCCGCGATAAGAAACAGGATCAGCAGCTGATATTTCGCCGCATCCATGGGCGGGCTTCCGGCCAGGATCTGTCCTGTCATCATGCCGGGAAGGCTGACGATACCCGCCGTCGTCATCGCATTCACGATCGGGATCAACCCAGAACGCAGCGCGTCACGTTGGATATCACCGATCGCCTGGCTGGCGTCCTGACCGAGCGCGAGACGGGCCTCGATCTGGCCCGCCTTGTCGAGCGTTTGGCGGGTCAGGTTATCGAGTGCGACCGCGATGCCGGTCATGGTATTGCCGAGCAGCATGCCGAGCAGCGGGATCGAGTACTGCGGGGTGTACCAGGGCGCCGGCTGTAATAGCACCGTCAGGGCCAGTGTCGTGATCGAAAATGAGGATAGAAACATCGACAGCGTGCCGGTCCCATATCCCCAGAAGCCATGCAGACGGTGTCTCTGTCTGGCCATGATTTCATAGCCGGCTACGGCCAGCATCACCGTGGCCAGTAGTCCGATCAGCCAGGGGTTGGCGGTATTGAACAGGGCCTTGAGGACCAGGCCGAGCAGCAGCAGTTGCACTGTGCTGCGCGCTGCGGCGATCAGCATGCCTCGGGCGATGCCCAGATGCAGCTGCCAGGAGAGCGCGGCCAGGAGCAGGACCAGGCCGGCTGCGACCGCGAGGTCGAATGCGCTCAGTGCGATCAGGGTGTCAGAGGCCATCTGTGCGCCGCAGCTCGCCCGCCTCAATGCGGTATTGGGTCGTCGCCACGCGTGACCGCTGGGCCGGTTCATGGCTGACCCAGAGGGCACTGCCCGCCGTGCGCTTGCGCCAGGCCTCGATCAGCGCCTCAACACAGAGGGTGTTGGTCTGATCGAGATTGGCCGTCGGTTCGTCGAGCAGCAGCGCCGACGGCGCATGGGCGAGGGCGCGCGCGAGCGCCAGACGCTGCCGCTCGCCGCTCGAGAGCCGTTGCACCTGCCACTGCAGCACATGCTCGTCGAAGCCCAGCGCCTCGAGGTCGGCCTGCGGCCAGTGCGGCGCGTGCGGCCCCACCTGCGGCGCCCACCAATGGCTTTCGGCGGCGACATAGATCACCTGTCGGCGCCATGCGGGTCCGCTCAGGCTGCTGCGCGCCCGTTCGTCCAGCCACACCTCGCCGTCGGCCTCGTCGAGGTCGGCGATGGCACGCAACAGCAGGGTCTTGCCACTGCCCGAGGGGCCGAATACTGCAGTGCAGCTGCCGGCCGCGATGGTCAGTCCGGCGGCATTCACGCCGGGGCGGGCAAGGCGCTCTATGCGCAAGCTGCTCACGTGTGCCGGTGGAAGATCAGATCCCAGACGCCGTGGCCGAGGCGCTGGCCACGCCGCTCGAATTTGGTCAGCGGGCGCGAGTCCGGGCGCGGGGCGAAATTGCCCGGGCCCGCCGGGTTCCGAAAGCGCTCGGAGTCGGCGCTGAGCACGTCGAGCATATGCTTGGCATAGTCCTGCCAGTCGGTCGCGGCATGCAGATGGCCTCCGGGGCGAATTACCCGCGCCAGCTCCTCGACGAGCGATGCCTGCAGGATGCGGCGTTTGTGATGCCGTTTTTTCTGCCACGGGTCGGGGAAGAACAGGTATACCGCCTCGAGGCTGGCGGCGGGGAGCATGTGCCTCAGAACCTCGACGGCATCATGGCGAATGACCCGTACGTTGGTGCAGCCAAACTCTTCCAGTTTGAGCAACAGATGACCCAGCCCCGGCGTATGTACCTCCACGCCGAGATAATTGCGCTCCGGGTGACGGCGCGCCATCTCTGCGAGGCTCTCTCCATTGCCGAAGCCGATCTCCAGATACACAGGGTGGGCATTGCCGAAGATCGCGGCAAGCGCGAGGGGCTCCGTCTGGAAATCCAGTCCCCAGCGCGGCCACAGCGACTCGAAGGCGCGCTTTTGGCCCGGCGTGAGGCGGCCCTCGCGACGCACGAAGCTGCGGATGGGGCGGCGGGCGGCGCTGTTGTTCTCTGTCTCGGCCATTCGGAGGTGCGGTCCGGGGGTCTCTTTGTGTCGAACGCCGGGCCAGCCGGTACTTACTTGTCGGGTTTGGGTCAATCGAAAAACAGGCCCTCGAGCGGTGACGAGGCGGAGGCAAAGCGTTTGGCCGGCATCCGACCAGCCAGATAGGCCTCGCGTCCGGCCTCGATCCCCTTGCGCATCGCGCTGGCCATCAGCACCGGCTTCTGCGCCGCGGCGATGGCGGTGTTCATCAACACGCCGTCACAACCGAGTTCCATGGCCACCGCGGCGTCCGAGGCGGTGCCGACGCCGGCATCGACCAGGACCGGGACCGAAGCGTTCTCGACGATAGTGCGGATGTTGAGTTTATTCCGGATCCCGAGGCCGGAACCGATCGGTGCAGCCAGCGGCATCACCGCGACACAGCCCATGGCCTCGAGTTCGCGCGCCATAATGGGGTCATCGTTGGTGTAGACCATGATCTTGAAGCCGTCGCGGACCAGCTCCTCGGCGGCCTTCAGCGTTGCGATCACGTCCGGAAACAGCGTCTTTTCGTCACCCAGCACCTCGAGCTTCATCAGGTCGTGGCCGTCCAGCAGCTCGCGCGCCAGCCTGCAGGTCCGCACTGCCGTCTCGGCGTCGTAACAGCCTGCGGTGTTGGGCAGCAGCGTAAATCGGTTGGGCGGCAGCACCTCGAGGATGTTGGGCTCATCGGTGTTTTGACCGATATTGGATCGACGTACCGCGATGGTGACGATCTCGGCGCCGCTGGCGTCAACCGCCGCGCGCGTCTCGTCCATGTCCCTGTACTTGCCGGTCCCGACCAACAGGCGCGATGAGAAGGTGCGGTCAGCAATAATCAGCGGGTCAGTGAGATTCTGAGGCATCGTGGATGGTTTCCCGGGTTTGCATTGGATGAAGACGACGCGACTGGCTGGTATTCAGCCGCCACCGATCGCCTGCACCACCTCCACGCGGTCACCCGCGCACAGGGTGCGGCCGGCGTGCTCGCTGCGCGGAATGAGCGCTTCATTGATCTCGACCGCGAACCGTCTGTTTTGCAGCTCGAGGGTGGCCAGGAGGTCGGTCAGCGTGCTGTCTTCCGCCACTTCACGTGGCTCGCCGTTAAGCAAGATGTGCATGGCAAGATCGGGCCAGATATATGAAACTGCGACGAATACTACACCATAAGTCAGCGCGCCATTTCACCCACGGGGGAGATGTCTTCGGCGCAGCCCGCGACGCGAAACGGAGGAGCCCCGGTGGCAGATTTCCACGAAGACCTGATCTCGCCCGACGAGGCAGTGACGCTGGACGGCCTGTTCGCCAGTCGCGTCAGGCGAACGCCCGAGCTTGCCGCGTACCGGTATTTCGACAAAGCGAACAAGGCGTGGGCGAGCCATACCTGGGCGGCGATGGCGGTTGCGGTGGCTCGCTGGCAGGCGGGGCTGGGCGCCGAGCGTCCGCCCGGCGGTGCGCGAGTCGCCATTCAGCTGCGCAACTGTCCCGAATGGGTGATGTTTGATCAGGCCGCCCTGAGCCTGGGTCTCGTCACCGTTCCGCTCTACACCGACGACCGACCCGACAATGTCGCGTACATCTTGAAGGACGCGGATGTGCAAATCCTGCTGCTACAGGATGCCGGGCGCTGGCGCCGCCTGGCGCCGGCGCTCACCGATGACGTGCCGCTGCAGCGCGTGCTGCTGCTCGACGACAGCGGGGCGGCGCGCGAGCTCGCGGCGGAAGACGGCCGCGTGCGCCTGGTCGACGACTGGCTGCCGACGCACCCCGCTGAACTCGGCCGGCGCAGCGATGGCGACGGCAACGCATTGGCCTCGATCGTCTACACCTCGGGTACCACGGGTCGCCCCAAGGGCGTGATGCTCAGTCATCGCAATATGATGTCCGTCGCCCATGGCAGCCTGACGCTGCTGGACTGCTATCGCGAGGACGTGTTCCTGTCTTTCCTGCCGCTGTCCCATACGCTGGAGCGAACCTGCGGCTATTACCTGTGTGTGATGACCGGTTCCTGTGTGGCCTACGCGCGATCCGTCGCGCAGCTGGGCGACGACCTGCTGACTATCAGGCCCAGTGTGCTGATTGCGGTACCACGCATATTTGAAAAGATTCACTCGCGAATTGCCGACCAGATGCACAAGCGGGGCGCCCTGGCGAAGCGGTTGTTCGATCTGGCGGTCGCCGTCGGTTGGCGGCGCTTTGTCTACCAGCAACATCGTGGTGGCTGGTCGATCGGCAACCTGCTGTGGCCGCTGCTGGACCGCCTGGTGGCAAGCAGAGTTTCCGCCAGGCTCGGGGGGAATCTGCGTCTCGCCGTCAGCGGCGGTGCGCCGCTCAACGAAGAGATCGCCCGGGTTTTTATCGGCCTCGGCGTGCCCATCGTGCAGGGCTATGGCTTAACCGAGACGTCCCCGGTCGTCGCCGCCAATCCACTCAACGACAATATCCCGAGCAGCGTGGGTGTGCCCATCCCCGGGGTGCAGGTCCGGGTCGGAGACAATAATGAACTCCTGGTGAAGGGGCCGGGGGTGATGCTGGGTTACTGGAATAATGATGCCGCCACCGCCCAGGTCATCGATCACGAGGGTTGGTTGCACACCGGTGATCAGGCACGCATCGACGCGTCCAATCACGTCTATATCACCGGGCGCCTCAAGGATATTCTGGTGCTGTCGAATGGCGAAAAGGTACCGCCGGCCGATATGGAGATGGCGATTGCGCTCGATCCGATGGTCGAACAGGTCATGGTGGTGGGCGAGGGACGACCGTACCTCACGGCGCTGCTGGTACTGGATGGGGAACACTGGGCGGCCCTTGCGCAGGCACAGGGGGTCGATCCGCTGGATCCAGCCAGTCTTAACAATGCTGGGGTGTTGGCCGCGGTTGGCCGACGGGTCAGGGCGGCGCTCAAGGACTTCCCCGGCTACGCCAAGATTCGGCAGCTGCATCTGTTGCTCGAGCCCTGGGGCATCGAGGAGGGGCTGATCACGCCGACGCTGAAGGTCAAGCGTGCCAAGGTGCTCGCGCACTATGCGGCCGCAGTGGAGGCGATGTATCGTGGCGGACCGGCCACCTGAAGGCACTGTACCGCCGGCCCGGCGTTACATAGAATGGCACCTGAGTTAGCGGCCATCGTATATCGGTATTACCCTAGCTTCCCAAGCTAGAGAGGCGGGTTCGACTCCCGCTGGCCGCTCCATATCTCCGAGCGATATCGGCGCCTGCTAGTAGCGACCGGCGCCGTGGGAGCAGGAGTTTCTCGAGGAGACCGACCTTGAAGAGGAAACAGACCTCGAAGCGGCTCCCGAAGAACAGACGTCCGAGGCACCTCGGGAAGCCAACGCGGAGTTAGCGGTGGCACCAACGGCGCAGCTGTAATCGAGCGACTGCGGCCTCAGCGACCGCAGCACTACCACGTAACTCAGTCATCCGATAGGCCGTGGTCGTCCGTCCTCTCGTCGAGCGGAGGCGGCATCTTACTGTCAACTGGCCAGCGCCTCGCGTAGGGTCTTGGCGATGCCGGCGGGCGTCTCGCCGTGATGGATCATGGAGCGGATGACGCCGTCCTTGCCGACGACATAGATGATGGACGAATGGTCCATGGTGTAGCCCATGCTGGAGTCTTCCAGGGGCACCTTTTCGAACAGCACGAAGTGGCTCTTCGCCACCTTGGTAACGTCCTCCAGCGAACCCGTCAGGCCGACGAAACTCGGGCCGAAGTAGCGCGCGTACTCGCCCACGCGTGCAGGGTCGTCGCGTTCCGGGTCGATGGTGATAAAGACCGGTTGGACCTGGCTGCGCTCGGCCTCGGAGAGTTCTTTCAGGCCAGCGGCGATACTGCTGAGCGAGGTGATGCAGATGTCGGGACAATGCGTGAATCCGAAATAGATCGGGACCACCTTGCCGCGGAAATCCGCGAGGTTGACGGGGCCCTGATCCGACGTCAGCGTGAAGTCGCCACCGAGATCAGGGTACCCCTCGGACTGCTGCTGTGACTTGCCCTGCATGCCCGACCAGAGGCCGATGCCAATACTGGCCGCGGCGAGCACGCCGAGGATGACGATTTGCCTGAGATTTTTCATGACGTGATACTACTGTTTTGTCGAGGGGCTAGGCGGGATACTTGCGATCGCGCATGATTATCGCCCTGTTAGATTGTGTCAATTCGTCAATGCTCAAGTTTTACGAAGCGCGCGACAGCCTCGAGGCAAGGCAGTTGATCGATGCGCTGGCCGCGCATCGGATCGAAGCCACCGTACTCGGTGAATACCTCAGCGGGGCCGCGGGTGAACTGCCCGCGTTCAACTTTCCCTGGGTGTGGTTGATCAACAATGACGACCTGCGGCCGGCGCAGGATGTCCTGGACGGTTTCCTCGCCAGTCGCGGCAGCCTGCCGAAAAAAGGCCCCTGGGTCTGCCCGAGCTGTGGGGCGCAGGTCGATGCCGGTTTTGATATCTGCTGGCAGTGCGGCGCGGAGGCAAAGTGAGCAGCGCGTTTGCGCGCCGCATGCTGGCCTGGTTCGACGATCACGGACGTAAAGATCTGCCATGGCAACGGGCCGCATCACCCTATCGGGTCTGGGTGTCCGAGATCATGCTGCAGCAGACCCAGGTCGGCACCGTGATCCCCTACTACGAGCGCTTCATGGCTCGCTTCCCAACCGTCTGTGAACTCGCCGCCGCGCCGCTCGATGAAGTGCTGCACCATTGGTCAGGGCTTGGCTACTATGCGCGGGCGCGGAATCTTCACCGCACGGCGCGCCGGGTCTGTGAACTGCTGGGTGGTGAATTTCCCGATGACCTGGCGACCATGCAATCACTGCCGGGCATCGGTCGCTCGACCGCCGCGGCGATCCTGTCGCTCGCCAAGGGACGGCGCGCGGTCATCCTCGACGGCAACGTCAAGCGCGTGGTCGCGCGCTATTTCGCCGTAGCGGGTTGGCCGGGTACGACAGCGGTCTCGAATAGACTCTGGGCACTCGCAGACTCGGTCACGCCGCCGGACCGGGTCGCGCACTACAACCAGGCGATCATGGATCTCGGCGCGACCGTCTGCACGCGCAGCAGGCCCAGCTGTGGCGCCTGCCCCCTGCGCAACGAATGTGTCTCGCACGGCCGGGGCAACCCGGAGGCCTATCCCGGTCGGAAGCCGAAGAAGGCCCTGCCGGAAAAGGCGGTCCGCATGCTGCTCGTATGTGATCCGGAGGGCGCCGTTCTGCTCGAGCGACGGCCGCCGACCGGTGTTTGGGGCGGCCTATGGTGTCTGCCCGAGACGGCGGTCGATACCGATCCGCTGGACTGGTGTCTCGATCAGTTAGCCGAGGCGGCGGTACTGGGCCGCCGTCTTCCGGCACGCCGCCACACCTTCAGTCATTTTCACCTGGATATCGAGCCGATCGAGATCCTGCTGAATAGACCGGGTAGCGCCGTGATGGAGGCGCAAAGCCGACTTTGGTATAACCCAGGGACTCCGCGCAGCGTCGGGCTGGCGGCGCCCGTTGTGCGCCTGCTTGCCGAGGTCGCGGGCTAGCTTCAATCTATGGAGACAGAAATGGGCCAGATGGTGAACTGCGTGCGTCTCAAGCGTGAGTCCGAGGGGCTCGATAGGCAGCCGTATCCGGGGGAACTGGGCAAACGTATCCTTGAGAATGTGTCCAAGGAGGCCTGGCAGGAATGGCTGCGTCATCAGACCATGCTGATCAACGAATACCGGTTGAGCCCGGTGGATCCCAAATCACGCAGCTTTCTCGAAGAGCAGATGGAGAAGTTCTTCTTCGGCGACGGTGCCGAGACGCCCCCGGATTTCAAGCCGGAATAGGCCGCTTTGGCGCGCCGAACTTGACGAACATAGGCGACGCCGTTTTAATATCGCGTCCTTCGCGCCGGCCACGGCGCCGTCTGAAACGCCCAGGTAGCTCAGTTGGTAGAGCAGGGGACTGAAAATCCCCGTGTCGGCAGTTCGATTCTGTCCCTGGGCACCACATAAAACAAAGGCTTACGGCAGAATTTGGCATAAGCCTCTTTCGTGCTTGTGCAATTCTTGTGTAATCGAGCCAGAAAAAACGGCTATTTGGGCGACCTGTACCTGTTGCTCAGTTTGTCCATTGCAGCATTAATATGGTCACCGTTTTGGTGACTATGGCGTTCCACCATTCCCAATGTCTTATGGCCTGAAATCCGTTTGACTGTTGGGAGGTCAACACCAGCCTGCACTAGATGGGTGATGGCCGTGTGCCTTAGCGTGTGACGCACCACCTGGGTTGGATCGAGTCCCGCGGCGATGACGGCACGCTTCTAAGGCTTTTCGATGTTCACAGTATGCCCGGTCTTCGATCTACTCGAAGGGAAGAACAACCAACAGTGCCGAGTGAAGCCCTGCTTTTTGCCGCACCGGATGGTTTTTCGATGGGCAAAAAAGCCATCACTTGGAAAAACTCACAGAAAGAACAACCATCGTGGAAGTCCTCACCTGAGGAACGGAACGTGAACTATAAGCTACCTGTAAATGCACGAAAATTTGCTCTCTTTCAAAGAAACCTTTTGCTTCCCGAGGGGGGCCCGCACTTTAGTGATGATGGTTTTGGCAAATTCATTGAAGAGCATGCTGCTGCTGAGCCAGAGCTAATCGAAACAAAATATTTTGCGCTCATGAAAGAGACCGCTGAGGACTTTCTGGAGCATATGCCTCCGTCTACCTCATCGATACTTGATATTGGCTCCGGTATTGCCGGGTTAGACTTGTTTTTTTACCACGCCCTGAACACACCAAAGCTCTATCTATTGGATAAAACTCAACTTGAGGAAAAAGTTTGGTACATGTTTGAGGAAAAGCCTGCGTTCTACAGTTCGCATGACATAGCCAAAGAAGTGTTGGCATTGAATGGGGTTGAGGCTGCGGACATTACGACGATTGATGCACGAGACGATGGGGTGATTCCCATCGCTCCCAAGTCGATCGATGCGGTTGTATCTACGGTATCCTGGGGCTTTATGTATCCGGTGAAAAGCTATCTGGCCAGCGTTGTGGCGGTCTTACGAGACGATGGCGTTGTAATAACCGACATTCGAAAGGGTACGGATGGAGAAGCTCAGCTTGCTGAATTCTTTGACACGGAAGTGATAAGAGAAAACCGTAAGTTCAAGACATTGAAGTGCCGCTTGCGGACATGAAACTCCGCTTGGCCCACGAGGGGCAGACAAGGTCATCAGGCATAGGGATCGGCTGCATCTCGAATGCCATCGCCCAGAAAGTTGAATGCCAGGATGACCAAAATCACAGGCACGACTGGCAGGATCAGCCAGGGGTAGAGCGCCACAACACTGATATTCTGTGCCTCGTTGAGCAGCACCCCCCAACTCGTGACGGGGGCCCGAAGGCCGAGTCCGAGAAAAGACAACGCCGTTTCACCCAATATGATCGCTGGAACGGACAGGGTTGCCGAAGCGACCAGGTGGCTCATGAACCCCGGCAGCAGATGCCGCCCAATGATGCGTTGCGGCTTTGCTCCCATGAGCTGTGCCGCCAGGCAATATTCTTCTTCACGCAGTGATAACAGCTTCGAGCGTACCGCTCGCGCCAGGCCCGTCCAGTCAAACATCGCGAGAATAACCGTGATCCCAAAATAGATCAGCAAGGGTGACCAGGTCACGGGGAGAACCGCCGCAAGCGCCATCCAAAGCGGAATCTGTGGGAATGACTGCAGGATCTCTATGAGCCGCTGGATAAGGAGATCGACGATGCCCCCAAAGTAGCCGGCTATGCCGCCAATCACCAGTGCCAAAGAAAAGCTCAACATGGTGCCGATTAAGCCAATAGACAGCGAAATTCTGGCTCCGTAGATTATCCGCGATAACACATCCCGCCCCAGACGATCGGTGCCGAGTAGAAACAGGGTGCCGCCGTCCTCGACGCAGAACAGATGAAGATCGCTCTCCATCGCTCCCCAAAACTTGTAGGGATCACTACGACAAAAGAACCGGATCCGGTAAATTTGCGAGGTGTCCTCGGTGTAAATCCGCTGCAGGTTCTCCATGTTCAGGCGGTAGTGGGTGCCATAAACAAAGGGTCCAATGAAACTGCCGTCATGGATCATGCGGACCTGTTGCGGTGGGACGTAGATGAAATCCGGATGCCGACTGTGCAGTTCGTAGGGAGCAAGAAACTCCGCGATCAGGATCGCCAGGTAGGTCAAGAGCAAAAACAGCCCCGAGATCACCGCCAGGCGATGGCGGGTGAACTTCCACCACATCAATTTCCATTGCGAGGCCAGATAGAATTTTTCCTGCTCCGGCGTCAGGGGCGCGCCAAGGGGATTTCGATCGAACGGTTCGTCAGAGACAAAATGCTCGAGGCGGTCGTTACCAGCCTGCCGGATTTTATCGGTGCCGCTCATGCGCTTGATCCTCCGCTTAGCCGGATCCTGGGGTCCAGCCAGGCCAGCAAAAGGTCCGAGATCAGCACGCCAATCACGGTAAGCGTAGCCAGAAACATCAGGAATGAACCGGCAAGATACATGTCCTGGCTTTGTAGAGCGGAGATCAGGATCGGTCCGGTCGTTGGCAAAGACATGACGACAGCGACCAACTCTGCGCCGGAAATAACCCTCGGCAGCAGATTGCCGATGTCCGCGACAAAAAAGTTCAGGGATGACCGAAGCGGATACTTGATCAAGGCGCGGTTTCGCGGCAGGCCTTTTGCCTTTGCTGTCACCACGTATTGCTTTTGCAGCTCGTCCAGCAGATTGGCGCGCAGACTGCGTATCATCCCGGCCGTTCCAGAGGTGCCTATGACGACGACGGGAATCCACAGATGTTCCAGCACCGACAGGGCCTTGTTCACGGACCAGGGCTGGTCGAGATACTGCGGATCCATAAGACCGCCGATCGACGTTCCCCACACGACATTGGCGAAGTAGAGGAGGATCAAGGCCAAAAGGAAATTGGGCGTGGCGAGGCCCAGAAGTCCGATGAAGGTCAAGCCATAGTCACCCCAGCTGTATTGGTGTGTTGCCGAATAGATGCCGATGGGGAATGCGATCAACCAAGTGAAAAGGATTGTTGCTATTGAGACGAGGACCGTCAGAAACAGCCGGTCGCCGACGACTTCGGAGACTGGCAGGCGGTATTCGAAGGAATAGCCGAAATCTCCCTGCAGCATGCCGGTAAGCCATTGGAAATACCGTTCTATCGCTGGGGCGCCGAACCCGTACTGTTCGCGCAAGAACGCAATCTGCTGCTCATCAACCGTCTCTCCCATGCTTTGCAGTTCTGCGACATAGCTTTCAAGGTAGTCGCCAGGCGGCAGTTCAATGATTGTGAAGACCAGGGCGCTGATCACGAGCAACGTCGGGATCATGATCAGCATGCGGTGAATGACATACCTAAGCATCGACTATTGTCTTGTCTTGGCAGGTTGCCCGGCCGCCTCGTCATCGTTGGCGGAAGCCAGCCAGAAGGTATCTGGCTTGTGAACGCCGAAGTAAGCGCCTGGGTCCCAATCGAAAAACGCTTCCGCTGGAACGTTCCTCAAACGTTTACTGATGACGACCGGCTGCAATGTGCTATTGACGATCCCAATGGTGAAGACTTGATCGGCGTGGATGTCGAGCATCTGCTTCCAGATACGGCCCTGCTCGACTACCGACTCAGCACGCGGCCAGGCCTGACACAAATCTGCCAGGTGTCGTACCTGCTCCATCTCGGGTTCCTCTCCCGCTTTGCCACCGGTTTGGCCCCAAAGTCCCCAAAGCGGCCATTGAAGTTGGTACTTATTCGTCGGAGCAAGCGCCTCGGGACTCATCGCGGCTGTCGCCAGACCGTTCGACATGCCGGACCAGACAGACATGATGGTTTGTCCGGCGACGATACGTTTGCGAAAGACGTCGCGCTGGGACGGCCTGACGAGCAATTTGATCCCGATTTTCGCCCAACCGTCCTGGATCAACTCCAGGACATCGGCCTGCTCTGTCGATTCACCGGCGGTATCAACCGTGATAATCAATGGTCGACCGTCCGCCATTAGCCGAAGACCGTCATCGTCACGGGCAGTCAGGCCAATCGCGTCAAGCAGTTCGTTCGCCTGTTCCAGGTCGAACTGCGTCCATGCCGATCTAAGCTCGGGACGAAACAGGGGGCTTTGCGGGAGAACCGTGTTGCTACTTATGTTGGCGAGCCCGTAATAGATGACCTGATTGATTTCATGCCGGTTTATCGCGATGGACAATGCCCGGCGGAACCGGACATCGCGCATCAACGCCCGCCATGACGGGTCCTCGGCATTCAGATTAGGGTAAAGAGCAATCTGTGCGCCACTGGCTTTCTTCCAGAGTTTGACCACCTGATCAAAGCGTTTCTCGCTTTCCTTCAGGAATGTGTAATGGTCCAGACGGAGATACCGGGCCTGAAGATCAGACTCTCCCGCCCCGGTTTTAGCCGGGATCATTCGGGTTTCACCCATGTACATGATTAACTCGTCGATATAAGGCAATTGGCGGCCTTCGCTATCGATACGGTGATAATAAGGATTTCGCGTGAAAACGAACCGCTCCGATGGCGGTTTGATGGTATTCCGCCACGGCTGAAGCGTCGGCAATTCGGGATTGTCCATGCGATACCACCGGTCCCGGCTGGCATGGAGTTCCACCCAGTCCCGTTTGCGTTCGGTATCGATCAGGTTTTCGATCGCCGCCTGGTCGCCGTAACTGGGATTGAATGTCTTCAGGTAATGTGCCGGGCGATAGATCTGCAGCGGTCGAGGTTTGGCCAGCCAGGGAATGAACAGGTGATTTGGTTTCGTCCATGTGAATCGAACGGTCCAGTCGTCGATGACTTCGAACAAGGGGCCTTGACCGTCCACCAACATGATATTGGGTGGTCCCTGTGGCGAAACCTCCGGATTGTTGGCCATGTCTTCCCAGTAATAACGGAAGTCTTCGGCTGTAAACGGTCTTCCATCAGACCATTTATGCCCTCTACGAATTTTGAAGGTAAAAATCCGGCCATCCTTGACGCTGAAATCGCGAAGAATATCGGCAACAAATTCGAGTTCTTCATTCAGGCCGATGAGCCGGGCATAGCCGTAGACATTGATCATCCGGGTGTCTTTTTGTTTGCCCATAAGCAACCGAAGGGTGCCTCCATGGCGACCGATTTTCTTGTCCGGTACTGCGAGGTCGACAAGATTAGGCTCTTTGGGCAAACGTGCCTGGACTGGCGGCAGAGTCCCCGACGCGACAGCCATGGACAGCCCTGGCGTTTCAATGAAATGCTCAGCCGTGGCTGTGGCCGCCCCTGCCGACCACAGGCTGGCGGTCACAAGTCCGATCCCCAAAACACGGTTCTTCATCATGGAAATAGCGCCTCTGGCTGTGTTCCTGGGGCCGCCAATACGTAGTGTCCCTCTCCCAGGTCGAGCTGGGCCATCGGTTGATCAGAACGGATGGTGTAAGGCGCGGGCCAGTCCGCTGGTCCGGAGGTGCCAGACCCCGTGAACAGGTCGAAATCAAGCTTACGATCCAGATCGGGATAGGGAACGGCGGCCATCAGGCGACGGGTGTAATGGTGGGCCGGATTCTTGAAAAGCACTTCACGTGGGGCGATCTCAACGATGCGTCCTGCGCTCATGACGGCGATCCTGTCGGATACGTAATCGACTACGGCCAGATTGTGAGAAACAAACAGGTAGGTCAGGTCGAGATCTTTCTGCAGATCCTTGAAGAGATTGAGGACTTGGGCCTGGATGGAAACATCCAGTGCCGAAACGGGTTCATCGCAGATCAGCAGATCGGGTTTCAACGCAAGAGCCCGCGCCAGTCCGATCCTTTGTCGCTGGCCGCCGGAGAAGCTGTGGGGGTAGCGGTTGAGAAAGCGAATATCGAGACCAACCAACTGCATCAGTTGTTGCACCAAATCGGCCTGCTGCCTTCTTGTGCCGATACCGTGAATGACCAGGGGCTCACGGATAATGTCAATGACCGTCATCCTCGGGCTAAGGGATTTTACGGGGTCCTGGAAAATCATCTGTACCCGTTTCCGATAATCGGTCAGTGCATCGCCGTCCAAGGCCAGGACGTCGGTGTCCGAATCTCTATCGTGGAGCGTGATAGTGCCTTCGTCAGGTGTGATCGCCCGCATGATCATCTTGCTGACCGACGATTTACCGCAACCGCTTTCACCGACAAGACCCAAACATTCACCTTTGCGTATCTCCAGATCGAGGCCCGCAACGGCCTTCGTATGGCTAGGAGGGCCGGACGTAAAAAGGTTCTGTTTTCGCGTGGTGTAGGTCTTGGTCAGCCCGCTAAGGGTAAGCAATGGGGCGCCATTGGCGACCGCGCTTGGACCCGTGTCGCTGTCGTTGTCGCCGATCAGGGGGCCGGACCGGTGGCTGATCTCGCGAATCGGTGTCAGTCGCTCGCCGGGTTTCATGTCGAAATTCGGGATTGCGGCTAATAGTGCCTGCAAGTAGGGGTGTTCTGGCTTTTGAAAAATATCCTCTACGGGGCCACTTTCCATCACCTTGCCGTGGTAAAGAACGACCACTTCATCTGCAACATTTGCAACGACGCCTAGATCATGGGTGATCATCAGGACCGCCATGCCGAGTTCGGCCTGTATGTCTCTAATCAGCTTGAGAATGACCGCCTGGATGGAGACGTCTAGCGCCGTGGTTGGTTCGTCTGCAATCAACAAAGCCGGCTGGCAGACCAATGCCATGGCAATCATCGCGCGTTGGTTCAGGCCGCCTGACAGTTCAAATGGGTAACTTTTCATCGCCTTTTTCGGGTCGGGAAACCCTGCGGTACTCAGCATGGTTTCGACGACCTCCAGGCCAGCCGAGGGGGAGATATCGCGATGCAGGTGGAGCGCTTCACTGATCTGGTCGCCAACCGTATGCAATTGTGAAAGCGACGTCATCGGCTCTTGGAAGATGATTGAGATGCGACCGCCCCGAATCTGTCGCATTTGCGCGCCGTCAACCGGAACGCTCGCAAGATCGATGACGGTTCCGTCGCCCCCAGGATCGTTGAACATGATTTCGCCCGCCGTAATTCGGGCCGACTTGGGCAAAATGCCCATTATCGAACGGGCAATCACTGATTTGCCGGACCCGGACTCGCCAACCAGAGCAACGGTTTTTTTGGCAGGAATGCGGAAGGATACGCCTTTGACGGCTTTGACAATTTGGCCGTGGACGTGAAATTCGACCTCGAGAGAATCAATTTTTATCATGTCACTCATCGCTTCAGCTTATTCGAACCAGTACAAAGTGATCGGTGCCTTGCCGATCCAAGGATCGTTAAGCACAATCATGACAAATTTTTTGCTTATTGATGTTGCAAGAGTTTTGAACGATTCAAGGGGTGGGCCTCAAGGCTACTCTGTCGCCAGAGATTCGGGAGCACACGTATGCCGGTTTGATAACAATCTAAATCGAATTGGTCAAATTCCGGCACCGTTCATCACTCCCTTGTAACAATACTCTTTGTATTCGGGCTCGCGACATTGAGCCAAAAATGTCAAAGCTGAGCCTGGTTCCAACGTCAACATTTTGATTGGTGGGATTAGCCAATGTCGGAAGTACTGAAGTCAAAACGTATTCTGATCTATAGCCACGACTCCTTTGGGCTTGGCCATTTACGCCGCTGTCGCGCTATTGCTCACGCGCTTGTCGAGCGATTCAAGGGATTGACCATCCTAATCCTTTCCGGCTCCCCCATCATCGCCAATTTCGACTTTCGGGCTCGTGTGGACTTCATTCGAATTCCGGGTGTCATTAAGCTGTACGACGGCGACTATACCTCGATGAACCTGCATATCGACTTAAAGGACACCCTGTCTATTCGCGAGTCGATCATTCGCCATACCGCGCAAGCCTTTGGGCCAGACATTTTGCTGGTGGACAAGGAACCGTTGGGCCTGAAGGGCGAAATGGCCGATACCCTGAAGATGCTGAGGTCGACAAAAACACGGCTTATTCTGGGCATCCGTGATGTCATGGACGCCCCCGACTACCTGAAAGAAGAATGGGCCAACGGTGAGGCAATCAATGCCATGGAAGACTTGTATGACGAAATATGGGTTTACGGCCATGAGCAGTTCATCGACCCCTTGGATACGCTTGACGTGCCGCCGGCCGTCCGGGAGAAGATGACCTTTACGGGATACCTACAGCGGTATTTGCCAAAGGACCACAACTTGCCCAAGGCATTGGATATCTCGAAACCCTATATGTTGGTGACGGCCGGCGGCGGCGGAGACGGCCTCACCATGATGGATTGGGTGGTACGGGCTTATGAGTCTGGTTCCGAGTTGCCCTATCCCGCCCTGATCGTTCTCGGGCCTTTCATGCCCCATGAAGTGCGTGACCAGTTAATCGCCAGGTGCCATGACCTGGATCAGGTGCATACCATTACCTTTGATTCCCGGATGGAGGTCCTTATCGCCAATGCTGCCTGTGTGGTCGCTATGGCGGGCTATAACACGTTCTGTGAGGTGCTCTCGTTCGACAGGCCGGCGCTATTCATACCGCGGACATCTCCGCGTAAGGAACAACTCGTCCGCGCCATCCGGGCCTCGGAACTGGGGTTGTCGGACATGCTTGTTCTGGACCAGGAGATGAATACGACAATCATGGTGCAGGCCCTGAGAAGTCTTGCAGAGCGGCCAGCGCCAAGCACGGCTCTGAACCCGGGCATGTTGGGCGGCTTGAATACGATAGGTGATATCGTCCATCAGCATCTGGGAGAGTGGCTACATGTCGAGGGCTCCGTTGATGCCACTGAGTAGAGGGCAGGTAGCGGGCCCGACCGTCGCTTTTGTCTTGAAGGGCTATCCCCGGTTGTCAGAGGCGTTCATCGCCCAAGAAATTCACGCCCTTGAGAACCGCGGGCTGGACATCCTCATTGTCTCCTTGCGCCACCCGACCGACGATAGGCAGCACCCGGTCCACGACGAGATCCGGGCACCGATCTTATATTTACCCGAATATCCCAAACACGAAAGGGCACGGGTCGTCGCCGCATGGCGCAAGATCCGTAAGCGGCCGGGATACGCCAGAGCAAAGGCCCAGTGGAAGTCCGATTATCGCCGAGAGCCGTCGCTGCCGAGATTGAATGCCTTCCCGCAGGCTGTGGTGCTGGCCGCCGAGGCACCTGTGGCACTGCGCCAACTACACGCCCATTACCTACATACTCCCGCATCCGTGACCTGGTATGCCGCCCTGATCCTGGACCTCCCCTGGACCTGCTCCGCCCATGCCCGGGATATCTGGACAGCACCGGATTGGGACAAGCGACAAAAACTCGCGGCCCTCGAGTGGTTGGTCACTTGTACGGGCCACGGATGCAGCCATCTCCAAGATCTTTGTGATTTCCCCCGAAAAGTCGATCTTGTCTATCACGGCTTGGACTTCGCCCGGTTTCCCGTACCTGAGCAGCGGCGCGCCGACCGCGATGGAACGGACGCTGGCGATCCAGTCGTTCTTCTGTCCGTCGGGCGCGCCGTGCAGAAAAAAGGCTACCACTTTCTTCTAAAGGCCCTCGCCGAATTGCGGGGAGACCTTCATTGGCGGTTCCGTCACATCGGCTACGGACCAATTCTTGCCGAACTGCAGCATCAGGCTCTGGAGCTGGGGATTGCCGACCGCATCGACTGGCTAGGCGCAATGTCCCACGATCAAGTTATCGAACATTACCGCCAGGCCGATCTGTTCGTCCTGGCGAACTGCGTAGCAGAGGACGGAGACATGGATGGCCTGCCAAACGTCATGATGGAAGCTCAAAGCCAGAAGCTCGCCTGTATCTCAACCACCCTCTCGGGTATTCCAGAGTTGATTGTCGACGGCGAAACCGGTCTTCTGGTAGCGCCGGAAAACCCTGCCGCACTCTCTGCCGCGGTTTCCCGTCTCTGCCGCGAGCCCCAGCTACGGACGAGGCTCTCGAGCAACGGTTTCGAGAGACTGCACTTGCTATTTTCTCATCAGGACGGGATCGATCTATTGGCCGACAAGTTCGGCTTGAGTCCCGAGCCACGCCGTAATAACGCGTGATCACCATCGCTCTCATCCGCCACGGCCCTACCGAATGGACGGACGCCAAACGCCTGCAAGGCCGAACGGACATTCCCCTGAGCGCTGCCGGGCGCGAATTTGTGGAAACCTGGCAATTACCAGAACAATTGCGGTCTGCCCGATGGATCTCAAGCCCGCTTGTGCGCGCCGTCGAAACGGCCCGGGTTTTGTCGGGCCGGGCGCCTGAAATTGACCGGCGCCTTATTGAAATGGACTGGGGCGAATGGGAAGGTCGCCGACTGGCAGACCTGCGCGCCGAACTCGGAGAAGAAATGGCCGCAAATGAGGCGGCTGGGATCGATTTTCGGCCGCCCGGTGGCGAAAGCCCGCGGGAGGTTCAGTCCCGTTTACGCGATTGGCTGACAGACGTGGTGGAGATTGGCGAACCCATGGTGGCCGTGGCTCATCACGGGGTGCTCCGTGCGCTGTTTTCGATGGCGACTGGTTGGAACATGGTTGGTAGTCCACCGCACAAGTTCCGTTGGGGCGCGATTCAGTATTTCAACATCGGACCAGCCGGGCATATAGCTGTCGAGAGGTTGAACGTCATGATGACGAAATCATGATTGTGGGGCGGGTCCTTTTTTACGTTCAACATCTACAGGGTGTCGGGCATGTACACCGGGCGGCTCATGTGGCCAACGCGCTCGCCGGGTCGGGACTTGACGTCTTGTTGGTATCTGGCGGTATGCCTGTGCCGGGACTGAGTCTGGCAGGTCCAACCCTCTGCCAGCTGCCCCCCATGGTCGCGCGTGCCGGAAACTTCAAGGATCTTGTGACCGATGCCGGTCTACCGATCGACTTGTCCTGGAAGGCGACTCGCCGAGACGAGCTGGTTCGCCTGGCCATGGACTTTCAGCCAAATGTGGCTGTAACCGAGGCTTTTCCTTTTGGTCGGCACCAGCTTCGTTTTGAGCTGCTGCCCTTGTTGGAGGCCATGACGGCAATGACGCCCCGGCCAGTCGTTGTCGCATCTGTTCGCGATATCCTCCAGGAGGGCAGAAAACAAGAGCGGATAACTGAGACCCTGGAGACGCTAAACCGCTTTTTTGACCGGGTGCTGGTTCACGGTGACCCAGCCTTCGCGCGGCTGGACGAAACCTTTCCAAGAGTAGATGAGATCGCATGTACCATTCATTACTCGGGATTGGTTTCCGGCCCACCGCCGTCTGCTGATGATGGGCTCGCCAGAGCTCAAAGGGAAGTTCTGGTTTCCACGGGTGGCGGTGCAACGCGGGGTGAACGGCTGTTATCGGCCGCCTTGGATGCCCGGCCGCTGACGTCCGTCCGGGATCTTACCTGGCGTTTTCTATTGGGCCCCAATCTGCCCGGTGTGGAGGCCGAGCGCCTCAGGCGAAGGTCGGAGAAAGGCGTCATCATCGAAAACAACCGGAGCGACTTTGGAGAGTTACTTGCGGGATGCGCGTTGTCTGTTTCACAGGCCGGCTATAACACGGTGTGCGATATCTTGCGGGCCAGCTGCCGCAGTGTCCTGATCCCCTATGCGGACCTGGGCGAGACCGAACAGACCTTCCGTGCGGCGCGTATGCACGAAGCAGGGCTGGCCCAAATGGTGAATGAGGACGACCTAAGCCCGGTAGCGTTGGCGGCAGCTATCGATGCTGCGATGATTGCGAAATCCGGTAACGCCACCTTGGACCTCGACGGCGCTGCGCAAAGTGCCCGCCTGATAATGAATTGGCTTGCCGCTGCTTAGCATCAAGCTTAGCGCCGTCCGATAACCATGTAGCGGGTGTATTTCTTAAGCGCTAACTCACCCGCAAACAACTCTTCTGCAAGTGGCACCTGGGCTTTGAATTCGGCGAGGCTGTTGACGCAGTTGACGTGACCCTCGATACCAAAATAGTTGTTGGATTGCATCACCAGCAGCGTGCCTTCCGGTACTTTGGCGTACCAGGCAGGCAGATCACCCAGGTGCTCGCAACTGGTATTGACGATCAGGTCATAATCGGCCGGCACATAGTCAATCTCATGCATGTCGGCAAATCTAAATACGAAGCGTCCGTCATCGACATGGCTTCGGTTCAATGACAGGGCCACTTCCTCGCAAGAGGGATCGATATCGACGCTTTCGATACGCTCTATGTCAAATCGATGGTCATGTAACAACAACGCACCGAGAACACCGTACCAGCCTCCGAGCACACATACACGCCCCAAGCGCCCTTGGCTTGTCTGATAAAGACTGTCCACGAGCCACGTCTTGGAGGTCATTTGATTGCGGTTGAGGGCATACCCGAGTTGTAGCCTGGGAAAGCGTCTTGCCGTTTCCAATATGTCCGTGATAAGCAGACTATCGAAGTGAACGGATAGCCCTTTCAAGATATCCGAATACATATGTTCGAGGTCGGGTGTTGAGAGCCTGCCCATCATTCTGCCACCATTTCTTTACTGGCCTCGACGAGCTTATCGCTGAGATATCGGGCAATGTTTATGGCGACACCTACATCCGCATACATCAGGTCCTCCAACACTTCGCGATCGATTTTCAGTGCAGTAACTGCCGTCGAGGCACGCACCGTCGCCGTAACACGCGTATCACTCAATAGGCTCAGGATGCCAATGAGTTCGTTCTTACCGCGTCGAGCGACGATCTTTTCTTTTTCTCCGGCACCAAGCACGATGTCGACCTTGCCCTCGAGAATGAGGAACATCGCTTCCGGGACGCTTTCTATGACCATCAGATTTTCGCTAGTCGAAAATTCAATACGCTGACTGTTGAAAGCCAGCAGTTTCAGATATTTGTGGTCCACATCAGCGAAAATTGGGGTCCTGGCCAATGCCTTGGCCTCAGCGGCCAAGGGCGATGACACGGGGGGGATATTTCCCGCGGTCTGACCCGCGCCCACTGGCGGCTCGCCAGCCGCCTCTGAGGGCGGCTGCTCAGCCATGTCCTGATCCCCTTTGAGGTGTTCGGTGATACGGCCCTCCTGAAGGGTCAGGACTTGATCGAAACTCGACCGTTCCGGGGGCTCGCCAAAGAACACGATACATGTGGTGTCCGGCAACAGCTTGAAAATGTTCCGCCGAATGCGATCCCGGGTCTCTTTGTTAAGGGTATTTAGGGCATCGTTGAACACAAGGATGTCGGGTTTTTTTAGGATGCTTCTTGCAGCTGCAAGCTTCTGGCGGTTAGTGAGAGTAAGCCGGGAACCACCAACCCCGACACCGCTTCCTGTCGCATGCATCTGCATGCGCTCGGTCAATCCCAAGTTCTCCAAGCATTCGAAGATGATCTTGTCGATCCGTTGCTCGGCTTCCGGAAGCGTATGATTGATACGCCCCACGATGATGTTGCAACGATTCGAGAGCATTTCGTTGAATCCATCCTGGTCGAATACGGCGATTGCACCGGCATGCTCAGGCGGCAGGATTTCACGGAACCTGTGGCGGGCCAGGATGAGGCGTTGTTGCAGATCTGCGTCGATGATTCCGAAACGGTGCTTGTCCGGCGTCAACTGGCAAACTAGCGTGATGAGTAGCGCCTTGTCTTTCTCCTGAAGGTCGGCTGCCCCTTCATGCTCATGATGGGCCAGAAGGGTCTTCAAGCGCTCCAAGGTTGCTTCATCGACAAACGAGAAAGACTCATACAGCTCAGGGTTTGAGTTCATGTCGCCAAAAAGGTCGACAATTATCTTCGCCAGTGCGTAACCTGCATTGACGAGATCAGCGGTCAAACCGGTCTCATCAAGCGCCCGTCGCAGCCATGGGTTGCAACCCAATGTGCCGAAATCGAACGCCGGATCGCGAGGTTCACCGAAGGCGATATTCGCCGCAACAGAGGCAGCGCAATTGTACTCGTCAAACCTGAAGGGGCGGATGAGTTCCTTGTTTTCGGGCGATTCGGCCAATTTCTGCTGCATGGCGGCCCTGGCCTTCAAAAGGCTGTCGGCCAGGTCCGGATCCTTGTCAAGGTACAACCCCATGTTGAGAGACCGGGCGTTCAGGTAGGCATCTAATTCGGTGGCGCGCGCGACCTCCACTATCCAATGATTGAGGCCGGCTTCGCCACTGACGCCGAGGTCTTCGTAATCAATCCAGTCTGCTTCAAGGGTGTCGGTGCTGTTGCCGGACGCTGCTGATTCCTTGAGATCGAAGGGGTCGGGTATAGCCGATCCCTGCGATATCGGCGTTCGACGAAGGCCCAGCAGCAAATTGTCGCGCACGGTTCCATTGAAAATAAGCGAGGTTGGCGCGACATAGCCGATCGATGAACCGGTAATGGCCTCCGGTAAGTCGGCCAGGTGCAGGTCACCCGCGGTAATGTGGCCGGTGTTGGGCGATACCAGTCTTGCGATTGCACCGGCCAGGCTGTCCCGGGCTGCAGGGTCGGCGACCACGGCGACGCGCTCGCCAGGTTCAATATGGAAACTCACGTCGTCAAGAACCTTGGCGTTATCCTCCTCAATACTTAGGCGTTTGGCGATCAATGGCAGCGAGAGACGCTCCAAAGTCTCCGGACGGTTTTCCAAAAGTGCGGGGTCGAGCATACCCTTGGGCTGGAATTGCTCGATCAACTGCTCGTATTTGATTTTTACGTCATTCA
>JAHEJD010000098.1 GCA_024639005.1 Chromatiaceae bacterium
GACAGGCTGCAGGAAAACCAGGAGAAGCTGGTCGCAATCCTCGGGAAGGAAGCCGGCAAGACCCTGCCCGATGCGGTCGCGGAGGTGCGCGAAGCCGTCGACTTCTGTCGTTACTATGCTTTGCAGGCGCGCAATCTTCTCGACGATGCCGTTCCCCTTCCCGGTCCCGCCGGCGAGTCGAATGTTCTGAGCCTGCACGGTCGTGGTGTCTTCGTTTGCATCAGCCCGTGGAATTTCCCGCTGGCAATCTTTATCGGGCAGATAAGCGCTGCACTGGTGGCCGGTAACACCGTGCTCGCGAAGCCGGCGGAAGAAACGCCGCTGGTGGCGACGGAAGCCGTCAAATTGATGCATGCAGCCGGCGTGCCGGTCAATGCGCTGCAACTGGTAACGGGAGACGGAGCGACTGGGGCCGCGCTGGTGTCACATCCCGCGGTCGCCGGCGTTGCGTTTACCGGAAGCACCGCCACTGCGCAGCGCATCAACCAGGCCCTGGCGGCGCGCAATGCGCCGATCGCGCCGTTGATTGCCGAGACCGGCGGCCAGAATGCGATGATCGTCGACTCGACCGCACTTCTGGAGCAGGTTACCGACGACGTCATTCAATCTGCGTTCCACAGCGCGGGCCAGCGGTGTTCGGCGCTTCGTGTGCTGTATCTCCAGGAAGAAATTGCAGACAAGGCCATTCGGCTTATCGGTGGGGCTATGGATGAGCTGTCGATCGGTGATCCGACGAAGATTGAAACCGATGTCGGCCCGATCATTTCTGTTGCTGCTGCTGCGGACCTTGAAGCGCACGTTGACGCCTACCGTGAAAAAGGTGCGCTGCTCCATGAAGCGCAGCTTCCCGCGTTCTGCCGGAACGGCAGTTTCGTTGCCCCCTGCATGATCGAGATCGAGAGTATCGACGAACTCGACAAGGAGCACTTCGGCCCCATCCTGCACGTGATTCGCTATTCTGCCAAAAGCCTCGACCGGATCGTGGAAGATATAACGAATACCGGATTCGGCCTGACGTTCGGGATCCACAGCCGCATCGAAACAAGGGCGCAGCAGTTGTTCTCGGCGATCCCGGCCGGCAATACTTACGTGAACCGCAATATGACCGGCGCCGTTGTCGGCTCACAGCCGTTCGGGGGCCAGGGCCTTTCCGGAACCGGTCCCAAGGCAGGTGGGCCACACTACCTGTATCGTTTCATTACCGAGAAAGTTCTGACGGTCAACACCACCGCAGCGGGAGGCAACGCGGACCTGCTGTCCCTGAACGACACGTCGCCTGCGGCTACCTAGAAGGCGGCAAACTTACCTTTGCGCCGGCAACTTGCGTGCTTTGGCGACCTTCGCCCTTGCGTGAATCAGTTACGCATCGTTATGCGCGGTTCTATAGTTTAGGCAACGAACTGCGTTCGATGGATTGAACGCCAGCTTTGCTGCCTGCCCACTATCCTCTGAAGGTCAATCCCGAAGACGCAGCGATACTGTCTCGGTTCGTCGTTTCCACCTGCACTGGCGCGTTCCTGCTCGCCGAGGCGGGAATGCTCGAAGGACGTCGTGCCGTGACGCATTGGGATGACTGCGCCAATCTCCAGCGCCGATACCCAACGGTCCGCGTTGAGACAGACCCGATCTTCATCGAAGATCGTGGTGTCTGGACCTCAGCCGGTGTGACGGCCGGGATCGATCTTGCCCTGGCGCTCGTTGAGAGAGAAATCGGTTATCAGGTTTCCGTCGACCTGGCGCGTCGGCTGGTCGTGTACTCCAAACGTCCCGGCGGTCAGTCCCAGTTCAGCAACCGCTTGCAGCAACAAGTGGTCGACGAGACGGGGTCCTTCGAGACCCTTCACGAGTGGATGGAGCAGAACCTCCATCGTGATCTCCGCGTTGAAAAACTCGCCGAACAGGCGGGTATGTCGCCTCGGAATTTTCACCGGGTGTACACCCGGTCCACCGGCATCACTCCCGCCTGCATGGTGGCCAGCATGCGGGTCGAAGCGGCCAGGCGAACGCTTGAAGAAACCGATCTGGGCGTCGCTGCTATCGCCAGGCGCTGTGGCTTTGGAACCGATGAGCAGATGCGACGAACGTTTCAGCGAGAACTTGGCGTGTCTCCCAGCGCTTACCGCGAGACCTGGAAGCAGCAATCGTAGTCGGAGTAACGCACTGTTAAGCACGGTGAGGCTGTTACAGCAACGGGCGCCCCGAATAACTTTCTAATAAATAGAGCTTTCGCAGAATCGATCGCGACCGAAAATCCGCGTGTCGGCAATTCCATTCTCCCTCTGGCCACCCTTACTTGCCGGGTTTGTCGTCTGTCTCTACGGCTGGGACGGTTACTCCTGGGTGGGTCCGAGACATGCGATCCGCGCGGCGATTGACTAGTATTTGCCGGTAACCAAAAAAGCTGCCTGCCGATTGAGTAGGCGATCAAGTTGTCTGCCGGAGAAACGTATGAACCTGCGAAGTTTCGTCTTTCTGTCTGTTTTAGTCTTTAGCGCGCGCGCCGTGGCTTCGGACCCTGCGGCGTGCAGCGCCGCGGCGAAGGAGATCGATGACCGGATAGCAGCGGGGAATCATCCTCAGCAGAACGTCGCCATCGCGACTCAGCTGCGCGATGGGATCATGCAGTCTTGTGCATTTATGGATGCAAATACGCTTGCACAAATGCTGCAGGGTCTTGATCAGCTGCTGCCACCGGCAGACGGTAGCAGCAATGTCCCGCAAAAAAGCGCAGCGGAACGCCAAGCCGAGCGAGAAGCGCAACGTGCCGAGGCGGACAAGCGACGAGCGGAGCGTGACAAACGACGCGCCGCGGAACGGGCTCGCGAAGAGGCAGAGCAGAAACTGGTCAGCGCCGTCGTGAGGAGGCCGCCGACAGGGCGGTCCACAAAGGGCCAGTTTATGGCCCGCTCGGACAAGATGTGGGGCGCTTCCGTTGTCGACTGCGACGTCTATGGCGAGCGAGCACGCCTGTTGTACCAGACGTGGCCGTCGCGGGAGCAGGGCCGGGATGTGGACGCGGCGCGGCACTACTACGTCGTAGAATTCGATCGCAATGACAACCTCGTGCAGCATCACATTTTCGAAACACCGATGGCGAGAACGGTAACCGCCGGTTTGCTTCGAGGCCACGATGAAATCGTCGTTCAGTGGCACGAAGGCGGAAGCGACGCATCGGCGTCAACCCTCGAGCGCTGGTCGATATCGAATGCAGAGATGTTGGTCCGATCACCGGCTCCCAGGCTGCAGGGCCCACGGGGAAATTTGGGGGCGGATAAGCACTTCGTTCTCGTTACCGCAGGCGGTGACCTGTTGTTCACAAGTGATGTGGCCCTGGAGACCGGTCCGTCTCCCCGCACCGGTCTGTCCTGGATGCTTGCGTCGCCTGATGGGGAAGTGCGTGATCAGGGGTTCATCGAGAATGACAATCACAAAGTTTCCGCGAGCAACTGGTTTCATAGCACCGATGGCAGTGCCGGCCTGGTCGTCGATGTTCGGGGCGTCGGCGAGAAAGGCATTGATAGCCGGCTTAAACCAGAGGTTGTTCGAATGGGCAGCGCAGACATTCGACCTGTGATCTTATCCGAACGCCGTCTCTATGTGACCGGTGAAAAAGAATGGGGTGCCAAGCTTCCGGCCTTCGAGCGCCAGGTCATGTGGCTAGGGCTGGAAAAGGTGCCTCAATCGATCATGATAAGCGGCGAATCAACACGTTTGATGGACGAGGCAGAGGGCAGGCATCGCTTCCGCGACAGTGCGGTGAGTCGTGCGGTTGCAGGCAATTATCGAGTCGCGGTGGCGCCGAGCGATTATGGGCACGCGCTTCTGATAAAAAACAACCATCGAGACAAGGCATTTCCACCGAAGCACGGACTGTGGCTGCAGGAGTTCGCGGAGGGTAAACCGCGTCGTGACACCTATCTTAATCCGGATTCCGAACACCTCAATGCAATGTTTGAGATGTTGGCAAGCGATGGCGAAGAGAAGCTCTATGTTGCAGGTAAACAGCACGTGATGCTCCTCGATGGCACGCGCGCCGTATCGGCGTATGCGAAATCGGCCGCTACCGGCGGGACCGTCAAAGCAATGGTTGCCGATGGCAAAAGCGTTTGGCTGTTCGGCGAAAACCTAGGCAACGGCGCAGCGCAACAACAGGTCTGGGTAGAGCGAATTCAATTTTGACGCCTCGGTCCGCTGTGACGTTTGCCGCTACTCGTCAATCCGGCACTTGTCGATGCGGGGGAATATTCAACAGGGTCGGAAGCTCCATCGCTGACTCGCGGCTTGAATTGTGCGCTACGAGCTATGACTGTCAGGGTCTCACCCTGGTCGTCAGCGATCGACGGAATGCGTGCGGCTCATGTGTAGCAGTTGAGCGTCGTTATGCACAGTGATGCAAATTAGCCGACGGACGCCGCGGGCTCCGAAGGGCGAGCGAAGCGAGTCCAGTCTGCTCCTGGCCACCAGAAAAATGGGGACAGCCCTGAAGGGACAGTCCCCTTCTCATCCCGGACCGACTGTCTCGGTTTGGTCGACGTAAATAAGGTCGTCGGTGGGGAAATCCAGTTTGCTTGCCTTGTCCACCAAGGCATCCAATATTTCCGGGTCCAGCTGCGGCGAGCGCGCGAGAATCCACAGGTAGTCACGATTCGGTCCGGCGACCAGTGCATACTGATAGCGGTCTTTGTCCAGCTCGACTATGTTGTAGCCTCCGTAGAAAGGGCCGAAGAAAGACACTTTCAGCTGGCCGGTACCCGTATCGCCAACGAAATACGCCTTGCCCGTCGCCTCTTCCCATTCCTGTTCGCTGTCTTTATAACCACGATTAACCACGGCAACGCCACCGTCGTCGCGCATGCTGTAGTTTGCGGTGACACGTGACATGCCCCGCTCGAAACGATGATCGAGACGCGCGATCTCATACCAGGTACCGAGATAGCGACTCAGTTCAAATTCAGTAACGACCTCGACGCCGTCGGGCGCCCCTAAGCAGCCACTTTGCAAGAAGGATGTAAGCAACACCACACCCGTCACAAATTGTCTCTGCGCCGCTTTACAGATTCGCTGGTATCCTGATTTAGCCATCGCCGTCCCTTTGTCGTTGCCGCCCCCTGATCGCAAATTGTCGTTGACTGACAGGGTAAGTTCTACTGCAGCCGCTCACCGTTGTAGGTGATTGCCGGAATGGGTTGCAGCACGGTCGCGTCAGAACCGATGTAGGGGCTGCCGCGGCCGATGACGCCGACACCAACACTGTGCGCGAGATTTGCGTGAATCAGCTGCGCATTATGGGGCGATATTCTGGTTCGCGCTGAAGACGTTGGTCGGGTCGTACTTCCGCTTGACCTCGATCAACCGCTCGAGGTTGACTTCGTACGCGGCCCTGACCGCAGCCGCGCCTTCGTCTGCCATGTAATTCACGTAGCCGCCGCCGGTTCCGAACTTCTTCAGCTCGTCACCCGTGCTGCGCGTCCAGGCGATGTTTGCCTCGTCATCGCTCGCGTCCAGCCAGGCGCTCAGCACCGAGACGTTGTGCTGCGCGTCCCGATTGGAGAACGCCGTGTCCGTGGGCCCGACGCGACCCACGGCCCCACCCATGTGCTCGAGCAACATCATCGAGCCGGGCAGGGGCAGGTCTGGAGCGTTTGTGACCATGATGTCGATCAGGTCGTCGCTCAGTTCCCGTACGAAACTGGAACGCCAGTAATGCCGCATTCCCGGTGGTGAACCGGCATCGAACATCGTCTGGATCGCACCGAACGGCGTCGGTGCGATGGTATCGATGACCGCGGTGCGGAAATTCCTGATGGGCTGCAGAAGGCGTTCGCCCTCGCTGAGGTCACCGCTGTGGCAGACGGCAATCCAGGCGGCGATGCCGCCTTCCGTGGACGTGCCCGGTATACCCGGCATCGCGCCCGCCATGGTCATGACCGAATCCGGCGCATTGCTCGTGAAGTCGCGATAGAAATAGAGAAGGTCTTTCAGCTTTTCACCGGGATAGACGGCCAGTCCCCCGATCGTGGGTTCCACCTCGTAGGTCTTGTACTCGAACGACGTGACAACACCAAAGTTGCCGCCGCCCCCGCGCAGCGCCCAAAACAGGTCGGGGTGCTCGGCCTCGCTGGCGATGAGAAAATTGCCGTCCGCGGTGACGACATCGGCGGATACAAGGTTATCGATAGTCATACCGTATTTGCGCTGTAGCCAGCCGAATCCACCGCCCAGTGTGAGCCCGGCCACCCCGGTGTCGCTGACCGTACCGCTCGGCGTGACCATCCCGACGGCCAGCGTTTCGCGGTCGAGGGCGCCGAGCCTCGCGCCGGCCTCTGCGCGCGCCCGTCGCCTGACGGGGTCGGCACGAGCGCCGTCCATCGGGCCAAGATCGATGAGAATGGCACCGTTCTTGACGGCCTTGCCCGCGACGTTGTGACCGCCGCCGCGGACGGAAACAGGGATGTCGTGTTCGCGCGCGTATTTGACGACTTCCATGACGTCGGCGGCACCCGTGCATTTCGCAATGGCAAGCGGCCGTTTGTCGATCATGTCATTGAAGATCTTCCGTTCGGCGTCGTAGCGCGCATGGCCCGGCGTGATCAGGCCGCCTCTCAGCCGCGCAGCCAGGTCGGCGTGTGGTTTCGGTTTGGCGGCGGTGTTACCGGCCGTTCCGGATTGCTGCGCGCCGGCGATCGCTGATGACCCCACCAACGCGAGACTGCCTGCCGCCACGGTTCCCTTGATCAGGTCACGCCG
>JAHEJD010000045.1 GCA_024639005.1 Chromatiaceae bacterium
TCGTTCTGCTGGTGATCGCGGGCTACATCGCCGTGAGCGTACTGGTGGTCAAGGCGACCATGCGCTGGGCGCGCCGAAACGATCGCAGCGCGACGCGCTGGGGCTGGGCCGCGGGCCTGCTGATGTACCTGCTGGTGTTCTGGGATTTCATCCCGACGGTCCTGCTGCACCGCTATCTGTGCGCGACCGAGCAGGGGTTCTGGGTCTACAAGACGGTGGAGCAGTGGCAGCGGGAGAATCCTGGGGTGGCGGAGACGCTGACACCGTTTGACACGCTCGTCGAGTTCACTGAACCCGGCATCCGAGTTGGCTATATGCTGAACGCGCGATTCGCGCGGATCGTAGTATCCAAGAAAAAGCCATGGTCTCTGTTGCGAGTATCAGTTTCTGAGGAACGTGTTCTAGATCGGGCGAATGGGGAATTAATGGCCAAGCAGGTAAAGGTGACCTCTGGCTATGGGAATTTCTCCGTTGGCGGAAAAGGTTCATGGAAGTTTTGGTTGAAACAGCCTGATTGTAACGATACGCGCAAACAATTCTTCCAGTATTTAGAAAAGGCGAAACGCCAAGGAGATTAAAAGTGATAGGGAACAAAGGAAGTTCCGATTTGGCTTCAATTGCAGAAGCTAGTTACGTGCTACTCGACAAGTTTGACTTCAAAAACGTAGACCAATTGAAAGATGCGCTGATCGAGGCAAATGCGGATGAATACAACGGAGTCTTCTCTCTGTCTCAAGCCAACGAATTCCTTTCTCACTGGCAAGTCGCAGATCACCAGCCCAACACAGCCAGCGGCTTCTCGGCGACACTCTTCCAACGCATCGATGACGACCCCGTCAACGGCCTCCAGGCCGGCGATCTGGTCCTTGCATTCCGCGGGACGGAGACCGGCCCGCTCACGGTCGTCGACGATCTGATCAAGGCCGATTTTCGGGAACTCGTCGGCAACGGCCTGGCGTTTCGCCAGATCGTCGATCTATACAACTACTGGCAGCGCCTGATCACACCCGAGGGCGAATGGGCGCGACAGGCGCACCTCGTGTTGGCGCCAACGGACACCCCGGCGCAAGCGATCATCAACGAGAGCGGTATCCCGTGGACCATCGGGTTCGAGGACAGCGGCACCGGGCTCGGCCGCGTCGATCTCAACGACAGGCTCGTCGCCACCACCGGCCACAGCCTGGGCGGTCATCTGGCGACCGCCTTTACCCGGCTGTTTCCGGCATGGACGACGCGCGCGGTCACCTTCAACGGTGCGGGCTATCCCACTGGTGCGATCCCCGGGCTGAGCGGCACCGCGCTGGGCAATATCGCCAATGTATTCTCGCTGCTGGGCGGAGAACCGGCCTTTCCGTCCGCCGATATCGCCAACCTGTATGGCGACAAGAACATCGAGCTGGTCACCATGGACAGTGGCTATGGCCTGCAGCAGCCGGGAGATCACCAGCCGCTGTTCATCGAACAGGATAGCGTGTACGCGAATGCCTTCGGTCACGGCATGGAGCAGATGACCGACAGCGCGGCGGTGTTCGACCTGCTCCTGCGGATGGACGGCAGTCTGGGGCAGATGCCGGCCGCGACCGTGTCATCGACCGTGAACGGGTTGTTCGAGTCCGCCAGTCCAACGAGAAGCGGCAGCCTCGAGGCGCTGGTCAATGGCCTGGCCAGACTCTTTTCGACCGGTGGCCCGATCGGCGAACAACAGGTCGACGATCGCCAGTCCCTGCATCTGGCGATCAATGCGATCAGGGCGAGCCCGTCGTTTGCCAGCCTGCAGGGGCAGCTGCGCGTTCAGCCGCTGCTGGCGCTCGGCACCAACGAGACGGCCTTGCGTGCTCAGGCCGAGGACGGCGACGGCATTGCCTATCGCTATGCGCTGCTGAACCTGACGCCCTTCGCCGTCACCGGTGACGATTCACTCTATGCGGCCTTTGTCGCCAGTGGGCAGGGGGCGCGGTACGACCCGTTTACGCGACTCGGCCTGACCGACGCCTACCTGGCCGATCGGGCAAAGTTTTCGCAGGCGCTGCTGGAGTGGAATGCCGCAGACGCATCGCCGTCGATGCTGACGGCGGATGACCCCTGGCGGTTCGAGGACCGTACGCTCGGTATCGCGATCGACAACAGCGATCTTGCCAGTGAACTGCCCATCGATGATGCGACTTACTACCTGTTCGGCAGCGCGCAGCCGGATGTCCTGATCGGGAAGGGCCGGCGCGATGCCCTCTACGGCGGCCTGGGTGCCGATATCCTCGACGGTGGCGAGGGCGAGGATTATCTCGAGGGTGGCGCAGGCGAGGATACCTATATCGCGGGGCATGGCGACGCCGTCTTCGACCACGACGGTATCGGACAGGTGCTGTTCGACGGCGATCTCCTGATCGGCGGCGTGCTGGACGGCGGCAGCGGTGAGTATCGCTCGCAGGACGACCGGTATCGCTACACCCAGGTCGGCGGCGTCCTGCATGTCCAGCGCACGACTGACGATGCCGCGCTGACGGTACAGGGTTTCGAGGCCGGCGATCTCGCGATCCAGCTGGAGGCCCCGGCATCGGAGACACCGACCCTGATCGCCGGCAGCGGCAGCAGTGCATCCGAGGTGATCGAGGGGAGCATCGATCTCACGGTATCGGACCTCGAGCAGCTCAATGGCTATAACCTGCCCGATCATATCCAGGGCCTGGCGGGCAGGGACTGGATCTACGCCTGGGACGACGGCCCGCAGACGGTCGACAACGGCATTGTGATCCATTCGGCGCCCGATACCGATACCGTGGAGGGCGGCCCGGACAAGGACTTCATCCACGGCGGCGCCGGCGATGATCGCCTGTATGCAACCACCATCGCCGATGCCGCGGCGGTCACCGCGGGGCAGGGCTCCATGGCACTGGCGATCTCCGGCGGCGAGGCGGGCGACTTCGTCAGCGGTCAGGGTGGCGACGATGCACTCTTTGGCAGCGCGCGCACCGACGGCCTGTTCGGCGGGCAGGGAGACGACCTGATCTACGGCGGCGGTGGCAGCGACTACATCGACGGCGACTGGCAGGCGGTGGTCAGCCCACTGGCGCTCGATCCGACGACCTACGATTACACCTGGTATGCGCTGGACGACGACGGCGGCTTTGCGAGCACCTATCTCTTCGACAATCACACCCTGGGCGATGACCGCCTGCATGGCGGTGACGGTAACGATGTGATGCGCGGCGGCGCCGGCGACGACCAAATCTTTGGCGACGCCGATGACGATGTGCTGAGCGGCGACCTCGCGGGACAGGACGCGGATGGCAACCCGCTGGTACCCGGCGCGATGCATGGCGACGACTATCTCTCCGGCGGCAGTGGCGACGATGCGCTGGACGGCAACGGCGGGAACGACATCCTGCTCGGCGGTGCCGGCGACGATTTCCTGGACGGCGACAGCCGCGTGCTGATCGCCGATGATGCGCAGTATCTCGGTGACGACTACCTGGAGGGTGGTGCCGGCAGCGATATCCTGGTCGGCAATGGCGGCGCTGACGTCCTGCTCGGCGGCGATCAGGACGATGCGCTGTTCGGTGATGTCGACGGGCTAGCCGCCCATCGCCACGGCAGCGATGTGTTGTATGGCGGCGCCGGTGCCGATCAGCTGCTGGGCCAGGGCGGCGATGACACCCTGCATGGTGGTGACGGTGCCGACATCCTGTTCGGCGACGACGCCGATCAGTTCGTGCTGTCTGGCGACGATCAGCTATTGGGCGGCGCCGGCGATGATCAACTGTCGGGCGGCCTCGGCAGCGACGTCCTGGCCGGCGGGGAGGATCAGGACTCTCTCTGGGGCGATGCCGGTGACGACCGGCTGGCCGGCGGTCGCGGGTTGGATTATCTAGAGGGCGGTCCCGGCCGCGACCGCTATCTGTTTTCCGTCGGCGACAGTCCGCAGATCGATGGTCAGACCGAGACGCTGCTGGATGCGCCCGGCCAGGGAAACCATATCGAGTTCGCCGCCGGGGTATCGCCGAACTCGCTGAAGATCACACCCGTGGCCGACAGCGGCGACCTGGTCCTGCAGTATGCCGTCAGTGATCAGGTGTATGTGGAAAATGGCCTGGTCGGTGCCATCGATACCCTCTCCTTCGCCGATGGCCAGGCGTTGTCCTATCGGGAACTGCTGGCGTCGTCGCTGCCCGATGCGGTCTATCTGAACGGCGGCGCAGGCGGCGAACTGGTGTTTGGCAGCGGCGCCGCGGATACACTGAACGGTGCGCAGGGCGACGATGCGCTGGTCGGTGGCCCAGGCAACGATACCCTCGACGGCGGGGTCGGTACCAATCGGCTTATCGGGGGCAGCGGGGCGGATAGCTATCTCGTTCTCAGCAATCCCCAGTCGACCGGACACGTCTTTACCCAGAATCGGATCATCGATACCCCGGATCGCAGCAGTACCGTGCGCTTCGGTGCCGGCATCGCGGCCACCGATCTTAATCTGCTGGTCTTTGGTTCGACGGCGCTGTTCTCGACACCGTTCAACGAACTGGCCATCGTCGACGGCGCGACCGGTCTGGTGGTCGACCATTTCGAGTTCGCCAACGGGGATATCTACACCTTCGCCCAGCTGAGCGACCTGCTGGCATCCGCGCCAATCGCGATTTCGGGGACGTCGCTGGCGGATTCCCTGACCGGTACAGCCGGCAACGACACCATCAACGGGGGCGCCGGTGACGACAGCCTGGTCGGTGGCGACGGCCGCGATCGACTCGACGGCGGGCCCGGGTCGGACACCCTGCGCGGTGGCAGCGGCTATGACACCTATATCGTCGATGCACCCGCCGATCTGGTCTTCGAGGATGCGGCCGCCGGCTACGACTGGGTGGTTGCATCGGTCGATTACGCCCTGCCCGAGAATACCGAGGCACTCGAGCTTCGCGGCACCGCGGCGATCGCAGGGACAGGCAATGCGCTGGACAACTATCTCAAAGGCAATTCGGCAGCGAATGTGCTCTCAGGCGGGCCCGGCGACGATCAGATCCTCGGCGGTGGCGGGCTGGACGTGCTCGATGGCGGTGATGGTGACGACCAGTTGGCCGGGGACTATCGCGTGCTCGGGGGTGCGGGGAATGACCATATGATCGTGCGGGCACGCGCCGGCGATGGTAACCGCCCGGTGTACCAGCTGCTCGGGGGTCAGGGAGACGATCGCTATGAGGTCCTGCAGCCGCACCAGATCTATGAACTCGGGACCATCACGGAGCTCGCCGATGAGGGCACGGACACACTCGTGCTGCGTGGCGATCGCTTCTATCTTTGGCCGGGTCTTCCCGACAACGTCGAGAACCTGCGCTATGAATATTCCGGCGATCTCTGGGTAGGCGCCGACGGCCTGATGCTGCGGGGCAATGCGCTGGACAACCGCATCGAGATCGGGAGGCCGAACCCGGACGCGGTGACCGAACTGCACGGACTGGCCGGTGACGATGTGCTGATTGGCTCGGATGCGGACGAATCGGGCAACCCGTCGTTGGGTCTGTTCGGCGGGGAGGGCAACGACCTGCTGCGCGGGCTGGGCGGCACAGACAATCTCTACGGCGGCCCGGGTGACGATGTGATCGACGGCGGCCCCGGCAGTGACCTGCTCAGCGGCGGTCAGGGTCGAGACACCTATGTGTTCGCGCCGGGAGACAGCCCGCGGGGCGGCGGCATGTCGCTGATCGACGACAGCGATGGCGGCAGCATCATTCGCTTCACGGATGGCGTCTCCCTGGGCGATCTCAAGTTCGAGAAAATAGATCAAGATCTTCACATATCCTATTCATATGGCGATACCTTCATTGTCAGCAACGGTGCAGTACCCGGCGCCGTTGCCTGGTACGAGCTGGCATCCGGCGCGGTATTCACGCAACAGCAGGCCGAGGCGCCGATGCCGATGCCGATGTCGATGCCGGAGAATTCGCCACCGGTGCTGACCGGGCAGCCACCGGCGATCGCGACCTTTGAGGGCCGCCCTGTCACGGTGTCCCTGGCCGCGGACCTGTTTTCGGACCCCGAAGGCGAGGCGCTGCAGATCGCGTTGACGCTCGGTGACGCAGGCCCCCTGCCGACCTGGATCGCCTTCGATGCGGCGGCGGCCCGCCTCGATCTCGATCCCGCCGACGGTGACGCCGGTAGCTATACGCTCGCGGTAACTGCCAGCGATCCGGCCGGCGACAGTGCATCGACGTCGATCTCGCTGGAGATCACGGATGCCAACTTCGCCGGCGGTAGCGCAGACGCGGAGGTGCTGAAGGGGACCGCGATGGCGGATAACCTCGATGCGGGACCCGGAGACGATCGGCTGTATGGCTACGCTGCGGATGACCGCCTGCAGGGCGGCGACGGCAACGATCGACTCTACGGACATCGGGGTGCCGATGAACTGCTGGGCGATAACGGCGATGACATCCTGAACGGCGGCGCGGGCGACGATCGCATGCTCGGCGGTGTGGGTGACGATCGCTACTACGTCGATGCCCTCGGGGATGTCGTGATCGAGGATGCCGACAGTGGGCATGACCGGGTCTACAGCAAACTTGACCTTACGCTCGACGCCGATCTGGAGGACCTGTTCCTGCAGGGGGCGGCTAATCTGCAGGGCACCGGCAATGCCGCCGACAATCGCCTGAACGGCAACCAGGGGCACAACACCCTGAATGGCCTGTCAGGCCGTGACAGATTGTACGGTCGGAAAGGCGACGACATCCTGATCGGCGGTCTGGGCAACGATACCCTGCACGGTGGGCCGGGCAGCGACCGGATGATCGGCGGCATCGGCGATGATCGCTATTACATCGACGCGTTGGCGGACAGCGTGATCGAAGACGCCGACGCCGGATACGACCGTCTCTTCAGCACCATCGACACCACGCTGGCCGCACATGTGGAGGCCCTCACGCTGAAGGGTGAGGGACATCTCATCGGCATCGGAAACGCGTTGGACAATCGGCTGAACGGCAACCCGGGCGACAACCGGCTGCGGGGCGAGGGTGGGAACGATCGCCTGTATGGCCGTGACGGTGATGATGTCTTGATCGGCGGCGTCGGCGATGACACCCTCAACGGCGGCCTTGGCAGCGACGAATACCAGATCGGTCGCGGCGATGGTAAGGATCGAATCCGGGAGACAGACGCAGGCCCCGACGGCTTAGATCGCAACAGCCTTCGCTTTGCCGACGGTATCCGACCGGATGAACTCTGGTTCTCCCGATCGGGCGACAATCTGGTCGCTCGGATCATCGGCGCCGAAGACCAGGTGACAGTGGCGAAATGGTTTTCGAGCGAATCCCGACCTCTCGACCTTATCGCGGCGGGTGAGGGTGAAGCGATCGCCGCACAGCAAGTCGAGCAGCTGGTTGCCGCGCTGGCGACGTTCGATGTCCCGCGAGCATCGGTTATCGAGCTGTCTGCAGTCCAGCAGGATGAGTACACGTCAATCGTCGCCGCGCACTGGCAGTCTCCCCAGGCGGCTGCGGTCTGAATAACACTCCGGCGCGTGCGACAATCGCTGCATACGCCATCAGGGCGGGCGCCCGAGGCCCGCGTCAGCGGCCGGGAAAGATCTTCAGTCGCCCGTCTTCCGTATGCTCGGGCTGATTGCGCATGTGATCCGCAGTGGCCAGAAAGGCCTGTTCCAGTCTAGCCTTCAGCTGCGCATCAATGGGCATGTCGTCGAGTGCCTTGCGCATGCAGTGCATCCACTGATCGCGTTCCTGCTTACCGATCGCGAACGGCATGTGACGGCGACGCAGCATCGGGTGACCATACTTCTGGACGTATAGATCGGGGCCGCCGAGCCAGCCCGACAAAAACAGGAACAGTTTTTCACGCGACGCGCGCAGGCTCTTCGCGTGCATGGCGCGGATGTGACTCGCCTGCGTTTCGGATTCCATGGCGTCGTAGAAGCGCTCGACGAGCTGCTGCACACCGGCCTCGCCGCCGAGCATGTCATAGGGTGTCTGGTCGTTCATGCGTGCTGTTCCTGTCGAGAGGCACCTGGTCGAGGCGCCAATGCGGGATTGCCCAGGCCCAGAAATCAGCCGGGTTGTCGAGACCGTTCGGGGCCTCCGGCTGACCGAGATGATGCCACGCCTCGCGCAGGCTGCGAACCGGGTCGTGCAAACGCACCGGATGGGCGCCGTCGCTCTTGCTGAGCTTGTGCCCATCGGCGGCATAGACCAGCGGGATATGCGCATAGCTTGGGGTGGCGTAGCCGAGCTGACGTTGCAGCCAGAGCTGGCGCGGCGTGGACCAGAGCAGGTCGGCCCCGCGCACGACATGGGTGATGCCCTGGAGCTGATCATCGACCACGACGGCGAGCTGATAGGCGGTGAAACCGTCGCTGCGCCGGATGATGAAATCACCGATTTCGGCTGCGAGGTCTTGCACGACCTCGCCAACGATTCGGTCATCAACGACCAGCGTGTCTCGGCCGACGATCATGCGCCACGCGGCGACTGTGTCGGGCGCAGGTGGATGGTCGCGGCAGGTGCCCGGATAGATCGCGCCCTCGCTGCCGAGCATTGCAGTGCTGGCGATCAGCCTGCGGCTGCAGCTACAGCGGTAGGCCAGCCGCCGCTCGACCAGGACCGCGAGGACTCGATCATAGAGCGCGCCGCGTTCACGCTGGCGCACCGTGGGGCCGTCCCATTGCATCCCGAAGGCCTGCAGGGTCTGCAGGATCGACCGTTCGGCGTCCGCCTGCCGGCGGGTCTCATCGACGTCCTCGATCCGCACCAGCCATTCTCCGTGCTGGTGTCGTGCATCGGCGTAACTGGCGACGGCCGCAACCAGGGAGCCGAAGTGCATCGGTCCCGTCGGCGAGGGCGCAAAGCGGCCACGATAAGCGGCCGGATTCATGATCTGGCGGGGAGGGTGTCAGCGGGCGTGGCGGATGAAGGCGAAGGAGAGTGGCTGCTAGCCGCGGACCCTTTCCAGTTCTTCCTCGCGGGTCTTGCAATCGATACACAGGTCAGCGGTCGGTCTGGCCTCGAGGCGGCGTATGCCGATCTCGACCCCACACGACTCGCAGTAGCCATACTCATGCTCATCGAGTTTCTTGAGCGTCTTCTCTATCTTGGTCAAGAGCTTGCGTTCACGATCCCGGGTGCGCAGCTCCATTCCCATGTCCGATTCCTGCGTCGCGCGGTCGTTCGGGTCTGCGCAGTGCACGGTGTCTACCTTCATGTGGTCGACGGTGCGATCCACCTCTTCCATGAGCTCCGTTCGCCAGACATCGAGGAGCTCGCGGAAGTGCGTTTCCTGGTTGGCGTTCATGTAGGCCTCACCCGGTGCCACTTCGTAGGGCGGAAAGCCATGATGATCCGCACGATGGCCAGTGTCTTCGCTCATCGTAGATGCCTCACGTGTCATACGTGCAAGCTAACATTGATGCAGAATAAGGGCAATCGCGCCCTCACATCGACTAACTGTCGCGTTTTTTGACTGGAGTCAATAATGGCAGAACTAGAGGCGCTGATTTTCGATGTTGACGGCACCCTGGCCGATACGGAGCGCGATGGTCATCGCATCGCGTTCAATCGGGGCTTTGGCGAGGCCGGTCTGGACTGGGAGTGGTCCGTGGACCTCTATGGCAAGCTGCTGAGCGTGACCGGCGGCAAGGAGCGAATCCGCCACTATCTGGATAATTTCAATCGTGCGTTCCAGCGCCCCGCAGATCTGGAGGGCTTTATCGCCGAGCTGCACCGCAGCAAGACCCGGCACTACATGGCGATGATGGCCGAAGGCGTCATCCCGCTGCGTCCCGGCGTACGGCGTCTGCTCGAAGAGGCGCGCAATGCGGGCATGCGACTGGCCATTGCGACCACCACGACGCCACAGAACGTGCGCGCATTGATCGACAGCACCCTGCCGGTCGATGCGGTGGACTGGTTCGAGGTAATCGGCGCCGGTGATATCGTACCCAACAAAAAGCCGGCGCCGGATATCTACACCTGGGTGTTGGAAGCCCTGGGGCTGCCGCCCGCGCGGGTGATCGCGTTCGAAGACTCGGGTCACGGGGTAACCTCTGCAATGGCATCGGGCATCGAACATATCGTGGTGACGGTGAACGACTACACGGCCGGACAGGACTTCTCGGCGGCCACGGTGGCACTGAACAATCTGGGTGGACCGGATGCGCATGCGGAGCCGATTATGGGGCCTGCCCCGACGCACGGCATCGTCGACATGGCGTACCTGCAGTCCCTGATGTCCTCGGCACAGGCGACACGCTGATGCGCATCGCTCGACGCATGGGCGACATCGCCCCGTTCCGGGTCATGGAGATCCTGGGCCGCGCGCGCGCGATGGAGGCACAAGGACGCGACGTGGTGCACCTGGAGATCGGTGAGCCCGATTTCGTCTCTCCACAGCCGGTGATCGATGCAGCGCATCAGGCCCTGCACTCGGGGTTCACGCACTACACGCCGGCAGTGGGTCTGTCGAGTCTGCGTGAGACGCTCGCAGACTATTATCGTCGGCAGTTTGGCGAGTCTGTCGATCCGCGCCGAATCCTGGTAACACCTGGCGCCTCGGGCGCGCTGCAGCTGGTCTTGGGAGTGTTGGTCGATCCGGGCGACAGGGTGCTACACACCGACCCCGGATATCCCTGCAACAGGCACCTCGTTAGCCTGTTCGGCGGCGTGCCGGTCCCGCTGGCCGTCTCTGCCGCTACCGATTACGGCGTCACGGAGTCCGCGCTGTCCGCGGCCATGACCGACGGCGCCACGGCCCTGATGCTGGCCTCACCGGCGAACCCGACCGGCAACCTGATCCCGCTCGATCATCTTCGCGTGCTGAACCGGCTACTGTGCGAGCATGAAAATGCCGTGCTGATCTGCGACGAGATCTACCAGGGCCTGCAATATGATTGCCCCGCGCAGACGGCACTGAGTCTGCACGCCGAAAATGTGGTCGTGATCAACAGCTTCTCGAAATTCTTCGGCATGACCGGCTGGCGCGTCGGATGGGTGGTGGTGCCAGATGCATTGGTCGAGCCGATGGAGAGGCTGGCGCAGAACCTCTTTCTAGCCGCACCGACGCTGGCGCAGCATGCGGCACTCGCGGCGTTCAGTGAGAGCGGCATGGAGATCCTGGAGGCCCGACGACAGGCCTTTCAAGCGCGGCGTGACTACCTGTATTCGGCCATCGGCGAGCTCGGTTTTGTCGTAGGCCCAAAACCCGCGGGGGCGTTCTATCTATACGCCGACGCCTCACGCTTCACGGATGACAGCCTGGCGTTTTGCCAGCAACTCCTGGAGTCGGCCGGTGTGGCCATTACCCCGGGCCACGATTTTGGCCGCCACCGCGCGGCACAACACGTACGCTTTGCGTACACCACGGGGCAGGAGCGACTCGAACTGGGTATCGAGCGGCTGCGACGCTTTGTCACTGCCGGTGGCGACTGATGGGGTGCCGCTGACACGCGGGGCGTCCGGGATTACAGCGCCTGCAGATCGTCAAGCCATAAGCGGGTCGCACCCGCCACCGCAGCTGGCATTGCCGCGAACTGTAACCCCGGGATCAGCATCATCAACGTGACGCCGGCACCGAATCCGAGTGACTTGAGACGCTTGCGCCGTAGACGTTCGCGCTGATTGCGGGGCCTTAGGGCGTGGTTGCCCATCGGGTAATCGGCGTATTCGATGGCCAAAAACCAAAAACCGAACAGCACCCAGGCTATGCCGACCAGCACGTTGAGACCTGGGATCAGGAATAGGATCACCAGGGGCAGCGCGCGACTGAGGAAATACAGGATCTTTCCGATCTCACCGCTGATGGCGGGACCGATAGCCCGGAGCAGCGAGTCATCGGCGTCCGCTGGCCGCCTGCCGGTTAATTTTTCCTCGATCCGGGCCGCTAACACGCCATTGAAGGGGGCGGCAATCAAGTTCGCAATCAGGGTGAAGCCGTAAAATACGGCCAGGGCATACACGATCGCGAACAAAAACCAAAGCAGCCAGCGCAGGAATTCCAGCCAGTCATGCGTCGGCAGCCAACGGTCCATGAACTGCTCGAAATAGAGTCCGGCGAGATAGGCCAGCAGCGCGAAGATCAGGATGTTCAGCACCAGTGGGATGACCACGAAGCGCCTCAGGCCTGGAGTGAAGATCAGGCTTAGGCCCTGAAATGGAAGGAAAAAACCGTTAATCATGGACTTGGTAAACGCGTGGGCCTGGCAGATGGATTGCGTCGACGATGATGCCCGATGAATGCCCCATGCCCGGCGGCAACGGCGATCTCTGTGCGAATATCAGGATTATTTACAGCTTGCCGCTACAAGCGACTGTACGGCAAGCTTTTTCGACTAAGTTTGAGTAAACTTGCGAGGCCGCCACGGGCGGCATAACGCTAAAGTAGCGCCGGACAACGACCATGAAAGAGAGGATGGTTATGGAGAATCTCGTTAAATCAGCGCGCTTTGCCGCATTGCTTGGTTCCCTCGCGGGGATCTTGGCGCTGGGCGGATGCGCGTCCAAGTCGGACAAGCTCGCCGAACTGCCGAGCGCAAGCGGCGATGCTCAGTACTCGACGCGATATCGCATCGCACCCGGTGATTCCGTCCAGATATTCGTCTGGCGAAATCCCGAGGTGAGCACCTCGGTTCCGGTACGTCCCGACGGCCTATTGTCCGCACCTCTTCTGGAAGAGGTACCGGCAGCCGGAAAGACGCCGGCCGAACTTGCCCGCGACCTCGAGGCCGAGTTATCCACCTACCTGCGCGACCCGCTGGTCACCGTTATCGTCACCGGTTTTGTTGGCACCTATCGAGAACAGATCAGGGTGCTGGGAGAGGCCACTACGCCAAGTGCGTTGATATACAACGATTCAATGACGCTGCTGGATGTGATGATTCAAACCGGGGGCCTGACCGTCTTTGCCGATGGCAACAATGCAACGCTGGTGCGCGTGGTCGAGGGCAATCAGGAAGAGTTTCGGCTGCGGTTGGACGATCTGGTCCGCGATGGGGATATTTCGGCCAATGTCGACATGCGGCCCGGCGATGTAATCATCGTTCCAGAGGCCTGGTTCTAGGCAAGAGAGAGGAGAGACCCGAAGCATGCATGACTTAGTGGTCCTTCTACTGCGGTATGCCAGGGGGACCTGGCGATTCCGCTGGTGGATGTTGGGGATTGCCTGGATGGTCTGTGTCGTAGGTTGGGCAGTTGTGGCAAAACTCCCCGATCAGTACGAGGCATCGGCGCGGGTGTATGTAGATACCAGCTCCGTACTGCGCCCTCTGCTGAAGGGACTGGCTATCAACACCGGCGACACTCAGCGCACAATATTCTTGATGACGCGCACCCTGCTCAGTCGCCCGAATCTCGAGAAGGTCACGCGCATGACCGACCTGGACCTCCAGGCGACGACGGACATTGACAAAGACCGAATAATCGACGACCTAAAAGGCAATATAAATTTCTTCGGTACGTCTCGAGAAAATCTGTATACGATTGCCTACGAGAACGACTCGCCAGAGCTCGCCACATTGGTGGTCAAATCGCTGCTAACCATATTCATGGAGAGCAACCTCGGAGAACAGCGCAGAGAGCAGGATTCTGCAGCCCAATTCCTCGAGCAGCAAAAGGCCGAGTACGAGAGGCGAATGCGAGAGCTGGAAAACGAGTTGACGCGATTCAAGCAGCGCAACCTCTCGATGCTGCCGGAAGGCTCCGGGGGCTACTACGATCGGATTCGTGCAGGAAGAGAGCAGATCGATGCGGTTAAGCTGGAATTGAAGCTGCTCGAGGATCGCCTCGAGACAACCCGCCGTCAGGTCGAGGGGGAGGAGCCGAGTTTTGGGCTGGGGCCGGTACCGGAGGCCGAACTCGCTGCGGACACCGCAGATATCGATCGTCGGATCCAGGCGATGGAGATCAACCTGGACGCACTCAGCGTCAAGTACACCGATCGGCATCCCGACGTGGTCCAGATCAATAAGGCAATCGCAGATCTCAAGGCGCAGCGCGCCGGGATCATCGCGGAGGCACGCCGCCTCGTATCAAATAGTGGCGCAAGTGCCGCCTACAACATCGATAAGAACCCGATCTATCAACAGATGCGTCTGTCCATGGCGCAGCTCGAGGCCGATGTCTCGGCGAAACGCCGGCTGTTGGCGGAATACGAGCAACAGATAGCCGGACTCGAGGGCTCGGTCGACGAAGTGCTGGCACTCGAGGCCGAACAGCGGGATCTATTCGGCGACTACGATGTCGTCAAGAAAAATCATGAGGTGCTGGAGGCTCGTCTGGAGTCGATGCGTCTGGGGCGCAAGGCAGACAGCAGCGCCGATAATGTACGCTTCCGGGTGGTCGATCCGCCGCGCGCGCCGACCGAGCCATCGGGCCCGAATCGGGTGCTTTACAGCTCGCTGGTATTGCTCGGCGCACTCGCAGCGGGTTTTGGCATTGCCTTCCTGTTGTCCCAGTTTCGGCCCACATTCGATGAGCGACAGATGCTCAACGAGACACTCGGCCTACCGGTGCTCGGTAGCGTCAATATGGTCTGGACCTCAGACCAGGTCCGCGCACGCAAGGTCAGGAATGTGAGTTTTGTGTTGAGCCTGAGCGGGCTGCTGCTGACCTTTGGCGTTGTAATCGCGCTCTTCCAGTTTCAACTCGAGCTGTTACCCCGGCTGGCCCAGTCGTTGAATCTGACATAGCAAATATGAGCATCATCGAAAAAGCCGTCGACAAAATGATGGGGAAGCTGGACAGCCCTGTCCCGCCCAAAAGCCCAGATGGAGACAAGGAAAGTGTTCCCGCCGCGCCCGTGGATGCGACATCCGCGCCAGTTCAGGATGTCGAAGTCAGGAATTCCGCACCGCCGCCGCCCGACACGTTAGACACTGCAGTGGATTCGAACGAATCCGCAGGCGCATCGCCACCTGCGACTTTAGACGAGCTGGGTGTCAATGGCGGGCTGGCGAGCGATGTCGCCGGCGGAGGCATACCCGTAATCTCGCTGCGCACACTGAATCTGGAAGGCGTCCTCGCAGGCGATTCAGATCGAAGCCGGACGGCAGAAGAATACCGCATGATTAAGCGTCCTCTTCTGACCCGTGCGTTTGGAGGAGACGGCGCAGATACCGCGCACCGCAACTTGATCATGGTGACCAGTTCGGTCGAGGGCGAGGGCAAGACCTTCAGCTCGCTGAACCTGGCGATATCGATTGCGATGGAGATGGATCGTACAGTGCTGCTGGTCGATGCTGACCTCGCCAAACCCGGTCTGTCGCGACTGCTGCGGGTGAATAATCTACCCGGGCTGACCGACCGACTCCTCGACGACAAACTCGACCTTGGGGATCTTTTGGTAAAGACGGATATCCCAAAGTTTTCAGTCTTACCGGCGGGCGGGCGCCATCGGCGCTCGACGGAGCTGCTCGCGAGCAATACCATGCGGCATCTACTGGATGAACTCGCGCTACGCTACTCCGATCGAGTGGTCTTGTTTGATTCGCCGCCGTTGCTAGCGACGAGTGAGGCCAGCGTGCTTGCGGAACAGATGGGGCAGATATGCCTGGTCGTCGAATCGGGCGTGACGCCACAGTTTCTCGTCCAGGATGGGGTAGCGCGACTCGGTTCAACAGATAACCTTTCGCTTATCCTAAATAAATGTAAGCCCGATCTGTTCATCGGTAAATATGGCTACGGATATGGCTATGGCTACGGTTACGGCTATGGATACGGATATGGGAATGAAGAACGCTAGGTCGTCGCCAAGAGCCGCGTCATCGACGAGCTTGATCAATCGCCTGGGCCCGATGTCGGCGGCCACAATTGTTATAGCCGTTGGCGCGCTGCCGATGACTGCCATCTCGGGCGACTGGAAGGTGACGGATGACATTGGTCTTACGACCACTGCGGTAGATCGGGACGGCAACGACTCGTATACCGGTGTAGTATTCCAACTCAGTCCGCGCTGGGTCGCCACGGGTCGGAGCGGGCGGACCACGGCCAACGTGAACTATCAACCGACCTTGAGCTATGGCACCGGCAGCACCGACCCCAAGGCCCTGACCCATCAGCTGCTTGCGACCGGCCGAACAGAGGTGGTCAGGAACCGGTTTATCGTGGACGCCAATGCCAGCGCTGGTTTGCGTGGTAACGGGGCCTCGTCCGGACAGGTCGACTCCATCAATTTCAGCGATCAGGGACAGCAGAGCTATTCCGCCAGCGTGTCGCCCGAATACCGGCATCGCCTCAATCGCTACGCCGATTTCGTCAGTCGAAACAATATCAACTACGTCACCTACAGTGGCAACGATGGTGGTAGTGGGAGCGACGCTTCGACGTCCTACACCCTTAACGCCGCCGTGCAGAACGGCCGTCATTTCGGCGCGACGGGCTGGAGACTGCAGGCCACTCATCGGGAGGTCAACTACAAGGACCGGAGCAATGACAAGTTCACCGACTACACAGCGGGCCTGGGTTATCGCCTGGACTCTCATTGGCGAGCGCGTGGCAACGTTGGTTATGAAGACAACACCGTAGATTCAGACCGCGACGACACGAATGGCTTTATCTGGGACGTGGGTGGCACCTGGACACCGAATCCTCGCACATCAGTGGATGCGAGCTATGGTCAGCGCTATTACGGCAGCACCTGGTCGGGTGCAGTGAGTCATCAGTCAAAACGCACGCGGTTTGGTTTGAACGCCTCTCGCAGCCTCGACAACAGGCGGAATCAGCAGCTCGTCGATTCCTTCTTTTTCCTTGTGGACGACGACGGTGAACCCATCACCGACCCCGACACTGGGGCGCCACTGATTGCGAATATCCCGCAGCTGGATGACACGGATGAGGACTTTATCAACAACCGAATCAGCGCGATCATCGCTGCGACCGGCTTGCGTACTACCGTATCTCTGACGGGCACTTTCTCGAAGCGCGAGTACGAGGTGTCTGACGATAATCAGGATTCCTATGGCATTACTCTCAGGGCCACTCGACGCCTGGGGTCGGGTTACGATGCAGCCGTATCGTCGAGCATCACGCACTTTACGGGCGACAACGACGATGACGACGACTCTACAAACTACGACGTCTCATTTTCTTTGAGCAAGCAGTTTTCGCGCCGCTCGAGCGCGTCGATGTTCGTCCTGTACCGCGACCGGAACGGTGACGATGACTACGACGAACGCCGAATCGGACTGACGCTCAGAACGAATCTGCTGTAAACCAGAGATGTATGAAACCTTCTATAGCCTGTCCGGGAAGCCGTTTCAGCTGAGTCCAGACGCACGGTTTTTCTTCAACAGTGCAGGTCACAACCGGGCCATGGCCTATCTTCGGTATGGGTTGCGCCAGGGTGAGGGCTTCATCGTCATCACCGGCGGCATCGGTACCGGAAAGACCATGCTGGTCAGCAACCTCTTCAACGAGCTGAGCGACGACAGCGTCGTCGCTGCCCAACTGGTGTCGACCCAGATCGATGAAGACGAAGTATTGCGCCTGATCAGTGCCTCGTTCGGGCTGGCCCATGAGAATCTCTCCAAGGCCGCGTTACTGCGAAATCTCGAGGCCTTCTTCCGGGCCCGCCGCGCCGAAGGCAGGCGGGTCCTATTAGTGGTGGACGAGGCACAGAATCTGCCTCAGCGATCGATCGAAGAATTGCGCATGCTGTCGAATTATCAACAGGACGGCCAGGCCCTGCTGCAGAGTTTTCTCCTCGGCCAACTGGAGCTCAAGCAGACCTTACAGGGACAGGGGATGGAGCAGGTCCGTCAGCGGATCATTGCGGGTTACCACCTCAGGCCCCTCGATCGCCAGGAGGCTCAGTCCTACGTCGAACATCGGCTGGCGCTGGTCGGTTGGCAGAACGACCCGATGATAAGTGAATCCGCCTTCGATGCCATATTCTCGGCAACCGGTGGTGTGCCGCGCCGGGTCAACAACCTGTGTGATCGACTGTTGCTGTTCGGGTCTCTGGAGGAACTGCACGAGCTCTCGGATTCCCATGTACAGACGGTCGTCGAAGAGATGACGCAAGAGGTCGGCCACAGCGAATCCGTGGTGGACGATGTAGCCGCGCCGCAGAGACCTGGTCATCAGTCATCCGACGTGCATTCTGGTGATCTTGAGGCCCGTGTGGCTTACCTCGAGCGGGAGGTCCACCAGCTGCGCGGCGCATTGAACAAGAATCGGCGAATGTTGAAACAAACCATCATGATGCAGATGGACATGGATGATACCGATGAAGCGGTCTAACGGGCGAATTCGCATTCTGTGCGTCGTTGGTGCTCGACCCAACTTCATGAAAATTGCCCCGTTGATGCGCGCCTTTCGGTCGGCGCCGGCACGCTTCGATGCGCGTTTGCTTCATACTGGACAGCACTACGATGAGGCGATGAAGGATGCGTTTTTCCGCCAGCTGAGGATCCCGGAGCCGGATATCGATTTGGGCGTGGGCTCCGGTACCCATGCGGTGCAGACCGCGGAGATCATGCGCCTCTTCGAACCGATTCTGGATCAACTTGCCCCCGATATCGTATTGGTTGTCGGCGATGTCAATTCGACCATCGCCTGCGCGCTCGTTGCCACAAAAAAAGACATCGCAGTGGTGCATGTCGAGGCCGGTCTGCGCAGCGGTGACCGTCGGATGCCAGAGGAGATAAACCGGGTCTTGACGGATCAGATTTCCAATCTTCTATTCACCACCGAGGCGGAGGGGGCGAACAATTTGCTGCGCGAAGGCATTGCGCCGGAGAAGATTCACTTTGTCGGGAATGTGATGATCGACACATTGATCGCGAATCGCGCGGATGCGGTACCAGCTGAAGAAACGCTGACATCGATAAATGGCTTTCAGGGGGATGTATCAGGTTTTGGGGTACTCACTCTGCATCGTCCGTCGAATGTCGACGATCCGGCTGTGCTTCGGCGCCTCCTCACGACCCTGACAGGGATCGCTGAGCGCTTGCCGCTGGTGTTTCCGATCCATCCGCGCACCCGGATTCGCGTGAAGGAAGCCGGTCTGTCATCGCTGCTGGATCGCCCGCACATCGGTCTGGTGGAACCGCTGGGTTATCTGCAGCTGCTGGGACTGATGTCGAAGGCCCGTCTGGTTCTCACCGACAGCGGCGGCCTGCAGGAAGAGACCACTGCCCTGGGTGTGCCCTGCATAACCCTGCGCGAGAACACCGAGCGGCCGATTACTGTAGAGCAAGGGACCAATACGATCGTTGGCACAGATCCGGTCAAGATCCAGGCCAGTTTCGACGAGGTCATGGCCAATGGCGGAAAGGCCGGTCGAATTCCTGAGCTCTGGGATGGCAGTGCGGCGGAGCGCATTGCGCAAGTTATCAGCGATTGGATGGACAGTCAGGCGAAAGCGGCTTGAGGCCCGGCATGTCCATGAGTCGACCGCGTAATGCCATGACCGTTGACGTCGAGGATTACTTCCAGGTCTCGGCTTTTGAACGCTACATTGGTCGAGAGGCATGGGATCGCAAGGAATGCCGCGTCGAGCGCAATGTCGACCGCATACTCGAATTATTCGATCGACACGCGGTCAGGGGCACCTTCTTTACGCTTGGCTGGATTGCCGAACGTTACCCCAACATGGTGAAGCGACTCGTTGCTCAGGGCCATGAACTGGCCAGCCACGGCTGGTCGCATGTGCGAGTGACACAACAGCAGCCCGACGAGTTTCGCCAGGACATCCGTCGCACAAAGGCCTTGCTGGAGGACATCTCGGGGCAGGCGGTCATTGGCTATCGTGCGGCCAGCTATTCCATCGATGCGAGTAACCTCTGGGCGCTTGATGCGCTGGAGGACAGCGGCTATCGATACAGCTCCAGTATCTATCCCATCAGGCACGATCTGTATGGCATGCCCGATGCGCCGCGCTTCGCGTTTCGGCCGTCGGGGGGCGACTTTCTGGAGTTTCCGGTAACGACGGTAAGAGTGGCCAACAGGAATCTGCCCTGCGGTGGTGGCGGCTGGTTTCGCTTTGTACCTTACGCCGGCATGCGCTGGGCAATGCGCCGGGTGAACAATACCGACAAAGAGACCGCTATCTTTTATTTCCACCCTTGGGAGATCGATCCCGATCAGCCGCGACAAGCCGGGCTTGACGCAAAGACGCGCTTTCGTCACTACCTCAATCTCGAACGCATGGAGGCGCGCCTCGAGCGTCTGTTGGGCGATTTCGACTGGGGGCGCATGGACGAGGTGTTGTATTGGCCCGCCTTACGGCATCCGGCACCAGAAAGTTCCGACGTGCAGTAGTTTCACGCGCAGGCTCGATGAAGTACATCGCCAGCAAGGTGCTCAACCCATGAATGACGCTGTTCCGCCCGCTGCAGCACGTTGGCGCACCACGCTGATTGCGAGCCTGACGATATTTGTCGCCATGCTTGTCCTCTTCCAATCGACCGTACAGGGCATGGTGCATATCTGGTACAGCTACGAGACCTATACCCATGGCTTCGTCATTCTGCCGATTTCCCTTTGGTTGGTCTGGCACAATCGAAAACATCTGACTGAATTCACACCCCAGCCAAGCGCGAGTTTCATGGTGATCGTCGGAGTCGGACTGTTGGTGTGGGTTTTGGCGCGCCTGACGGCAGTTCTGGTTGTCGAACAACTCGCCTTTGTGACTGTTCTGCTGGGGACCCAGGCGGCTGTGCTGGGTTGGCAGGTAACGCGATATCTGGCATTTCCGCTGCTGTTTCTATTTTTTGCGGTGCCCATGGGCCAAGACCTCATCCCACCGATGATGGAATTCACCGCAACCTTTGCCGTCGAGGCGGTCCGACTCAGTGGAATCCCAGTCTACAGGGAGGGGCTATGGTTCTCGCTGCCATCGGGCAACTGGTCGGTCGTCGAGGCCTGCAGCGGTGTCCGTTATCTGATCGCTTCAATAACCCTGGGCTTTGTATACGCCTACGTCACCTACCACACGCTGTGGAAGCGGATGCTTTTCGTGTTGATGTCCGCGGTCGTGCCAATATTCGCAAACGGCGTGCGCGCCTACATGATCGTGATGATCGGCCACCTCAGTAAGATGGAATATGCCGTAGGCGTTGATCATTTGATCTACGGCTGGATTTTTTTTGGGGTGGTGATGTTTCTCCTATTTTGGTTAGGCTCCTTTTGGCAGGAGGAGCAGGCGCCACCGGAATTCGTCGCGCCGCCGCGCACGATAACGATGCAGAGTGCCCGCGGTCGCGTGCTCATCATTTCCTCGGTGGCATTGTTATTATCGGCGGCTACAGTTTGGTGGACGCAGCAGCTGGAGAATGTAGAGGTCCGGAGCGTAGCGGTGCTCGAAGCGCCCGCAACGTCCGGCGAATGGTCACTCAGCGATCAGCCGGCACTCTGGCCGATGGCCCATCAACCAACGGTGCATAAGATCGAGGCGCGGTACAAGCGGGAAGGCGATGAAGAGGTACAGCTCTTCGTTGTCTTGTTTCCACAACAGGGGCACGGCCGAGAAGCGATTAATCAACGAAATACCGTCGCGTCAGACCTGGTGAGACTCCAAAGGCAGGGGTCTAGAGACCTATCGTTAGAGGGGAGCCAGGTCACGGTGAAGCAGGCAAGGATCCTGGTAGAAGCGAACGGATCGCGCCACGAACACCTAATGCGGCAGTGGTATCGTGTGGCCGGCCGAAACTTGACTAATCGCTATGCGGGCAAGGCATGGGAGGCGTTGTCGCGTATATATCCTGGGCGGGCGGACGGCGCCTGGATCGCCATCACTACACCGATCAATAGCGAGAATTTACCGGCCGCAGAAGCGCGTCTGGAGAGCTTCGCTGGAGGCATCATACCGCAACTCGATTCGGCGATGGACGCCGCTGTCGGTCTAGCAGACTGACAGACTGCCATTATGTGCGGCTTGGCAGGGATTTTCGACACCAAGACGCGCGGCGACATCGACCGTGGCCTGCTGCAGCGAATGAGCCAGGCGCAGCTGCACCGCGGGCCGGATGAGGCAGGGATACACCAGGAACCCGGCATCGGTCTGGCACATCGTCGGCTTTCGATCATCGACCTGTCGAGCGGTCAACAGCCCTTGTTCAACGAAGACCGCACCGTGGTGGTCGTCTACAACGGCGAGATCTACAATTTTGCTGACCTCGCTAAAGAGTTGATGGCGCTGGGGCATCAATTCCGCACGCATTGTGATACGGAGGTTATCGTCCATGCCTGGGAGGAGTGGGGAGAGGCATGCGTAAACCATTTCCGTGGCATGTTCGCGTTCGCCTTGTGGGACCGCAACCGTGAGACGCTGTTTATTGCGCGCGACCGGCTCGGTATAAAGCCCCTCTACTACAGCCTTTTGCAGAACGGTCAGTTGATCTTCGGCTCCGAGTTAAAAGCTTTAATGCAGCATCCGCAATTGCAGCGCGTCCTCGACGAGCGCGCCGTCGAAGAATATTTTGCCCTGGGCTATGTTCCCGATCCGCGCAGCATCTTCCGCAACACTAGGAAGCTACGCCCCGGTCACACGCTGACATTGCGCCGGGGCCAGACTTCACTGAATCAGCGCCAGTACTGGGATGTGTCCTTTGATCTCCAGACGCCACCGCCCGACCGGGAAGACGCTGCGATGGAGCTCGTGGAGCGCCTGCGTGAAGCGGTACGCATCAGGCTGATCGCAGAGGTCCCGCTGGGTGCTTTTTTGTCCGGCGGGGTCGACTCAAGCAGTGTCGTTGCGATGATGGCTCAAGTAAGTCCTGAGCCAGTAAATACCTGCTCCATCGGGTTCGCCGAAGCGGTGTATAACGAGGCCGATTATGCGGCGGCGGTTGCGGAGAAGTTTGGCTGCCGGCACAGCGTGGATACGGTCGATCCAGGCGATCATTCACTGCTTGACCTGATGGCCGGGATATACGATGAGCCCTTTGCAGACAGCTCCTGCATGCCGACGTATCGCGTGTGCGAGTTGGCGAAACGGAATGTCACGGTGGTGCTTTCCGGGGATGGCGGCGACGAGAACCTTGCAGGATACCGGCGATATGGCCAGCACCTAGATGACCTGGCGGTTAAGGCGCGTTTACCCGGGACGGTGCGTCGAATACTCGGGGCGGCAGGACGATGTTACCCGGAGGCGGTGGGCCTTCCGCGCGTCTTGCAACGCCGGCAGGGCCTGATATCAATGGCCCATGATCCCGTCGAAAGCTTTTGCGAGATCAATTCCGTAATCAAGCATGACCTCAGGCAATCGCTGTACAGCCGCAGCTTCGTGAGGCGCCTGCAGGGTTACAAGGCCGTCGAGGTCTTTCGCACCCTTGCGGCTCAGGCGCCCACTGACGAGGCGCTCTCCCTGGCGCAATATCTGGATCTGAAGGCTTACCTGCCTGGAGATATCCTGACTAAAGTCGACCGCGCCAGCATGGCCCATTCGCTGGAGGTCCGGGTCCCGCTTCTCGATCATGAACTGGTCGAGTGGATATCGACACTGCCGGTAGCCTTCAAAAGACGCGGCGGTGAAGGAAAGTATCTGTTGAAGAAGGCGATGGAGCCATGGTTGCCCAACAATATTCTCTATCGCCCGAAACAGGGATTCGCGGTACCGCTTGCCAACTGGTTCCGTGGGCCCCTGCGCGAGCGATTGCGGGCCACCTTGGACAGCGAGGCCCTGGCTGACGCCGATGTGTTCGATCGCAGGCGACTGTTGCGACTGTTTGATCAGCACGAAAAAGGTCAGCGTGACTGGAGTGCACCGCTGTGGTCCATCCACATGTTCGACGCCTTTCTGCAACGCGAGCGAAACTCTTAACCTGCAAATCTCACCGTTTTTCGTAACGAGGCCGCCGAGGCGCCGCGATGGCGGGGTGCACGGAGTGAAAGGCGGTGAAGG